>NZ_JBBMFP010000011.1:0-167059 GCF_040095955.1 Blautia caccae
TCTTATGAGTATGTGAGCGGCCTGCTGGGAGAGTTCACACTGAATAAAAGGAGCAGCGGTAAGACCTACGGGTCGCACGGGTCCACCAGCAGCAATGTGGATTCCCTCGGTCGGAAACTCATGACCGAGGATGAACTTCGGAAAATGGACAAAGAAAAATGCATTGTCCTCCTTGCAGGGGAGAACCCGGTAATGGATAAGAAATACCAGACAGGAAATTGTGAGCGTTACAAAAAGGCGGTTGAGCTGGGCTGCTATGATCTCCCTAACCGTGCCGTCAGGAACGGGATGCACTTTCAGGACCTGGAACAGGTATCCCTGGAACCCCTTAAAGAGGAGGAGATCGACTATTACCGGAAACAAAAAGAATCCGGCGCGAGTCCGCAATATATCATCCTGGATGAAGACAGTTTACTGCAGATGCGTTTCGATGAGGAGCCCATGGACGAGGAAGAAATCCGGGAGCTCATGGAGCAAAGCCAGGAACGGATACGAGAAATCGAAGAAGAACAAGGCGGTGCTACACTTGATCTATCTGTTGGCACAGCATATGACTGGATCAACCGGTATCCCCTTGATCCGGAGCAGATGGAGGAGATCATCCAGGCCCTGGAGGATGGGATGACCGATGAGGAGATCAGGACATTTTATGACCCGAATCTGACAGCGAAACAGATGAATCAGATGCGGAGACTGCTCATGCTCAGCAGAAAGGAGAGAACAAGGTGAATATCGAAGAGTGGAAAGAACGATATGGCGTGGTAGAGGAGCCGGGGATGATCGATATGGATGACCTGGAGGAAACGGCGGAGATCAAGGATGAATCTGTAGATGAAGAATGGAGGAGAGAGGATGGCGACAGCATTTGAAAAGGTGATGGACGGCCGGAAAGAGCTTGTAGAGAAAGTCATCCGGCTGATGGAGGAAGGATACCATAATAACCGCCCTGCCTGGGACCGTCTCGCATTTTACCCGCACAATCCGGAATCCGGATCCGTCTATAAAGGCGGTAACAGGCTGCGCCTGATGGTGGCCGGGATGGAAGCCGGCTATGCGGATCCCCGCTGGATGACCTTCAAGCAGATGGAGAAAGCAGGATACCACCTGAAAACAGGGCAGCACGGCGTGATGTGTGAGAAATGGATCTTTAAGGAGAAAAGGAAAGCAGAGCAGGAGGACGGGACACAAAAAACGGTAGAGGTAGAACTGGAAAAGCCAAAAGTGGCTTTTTTTTATGTTTACAATGCGGAACAGGTGCAGGATTATCCAGAACTGAAAAAGAATGATCTGGATCCGGACCTTACAAAACTGGCAGATGACCTGATCAGGAGCAGTGAATGCCCGGTATATGAGCTTGTACAGGACAATGCGTTTTACCAAAAGGGCCAAGACCACATCGTGCTGCCGCTGAGAGGCATGTTCAAGGATGCGGGATCCTTTATCGCTACCCTGATCCACGAAATGGGACACAGCACAGGCCATGCGTCACGCCTGAACCGGACCTTTGGAATGCGTTTTGGTGATCCGGACTATGCGAAGGAGGAGCTGCGGGCAGAGCTGGGTGCCCTTTTTACAGAGACAGACCTGGGTGTGGATCCGTCCGCAGAAGTGCTGGAGGACCACAGTGACTATTTAAAGTCCTGGATCGGAGCGCTGCGTGATGATCCCAATGAGCTGTTCCGGGCCTGCGCAGATGCAGAGAAGATATCAGAACACATAAAGGGCCGCCTGGAAATAGTTTTGGAAAAAGAAATGCTGGAAGAAAACCAGCTGGAAATGCAGGGGCAGACGGCGGAGAATCCGGAACCATTGCCGGCAGTGGATTCAGCCGGATTGGAGCAGCCGGCTAAAGACAGCCAGCCTTCAAGCGAAGACACTTATTCTATCTATCAGCTGAGAATGGTTGAAAAGTTGATTGACTACTTATTTACACCCTATTCTGAGCTACAGCGAAATGGGAAAAATGTGGAGAGTGATAATTATGAACAGGTTTACTCCGGGGAACTAAAAGAAGGGGAGACATTAGAAGATCTGTATATCCGCTTTAACCTGGACCATCCGATGGATTTTAAGGGTCACAGCCTTTCTGTATCGGATGTAGTGGTCATACACCAGGAAGGGCAGGAGACAGCGTATTATGTGGACAGCCTGGGCTTTGCGGATATCACCCATACATTCCTGCCCGGACCTGAACGGGAGGCCGCTTATTGCCTGGATAATGATCAATACCTTTATATCCAGGTCTGTGACACGGGATATGATTATACACTGTTTGCTCATACGGGTGAGCTGATAGATGGCGGACAATTAGATGCCCCAGCGCTTTCTATGGAGGAGGCCCGTAAAGAGATCTGTGAGATGCAGGACTTGTCCCCGGGGCTGATAGAAAAGGTCCCAGTGAATATGATCGAAGGATTTCAGGAAGATGCAGCTCTCCATATACCATCATCCATAGAAGCAGAGAAACTGCCGGCACAGGAAAAGAATGTGCGGAGGATTAAGATGTGATCAGGGAACTGCTGTGAAGATGAGTTTGCATTCCAACAAGCCGAGTAGGTATGACAGGGTAGGCCGGCGTTTGATATGCTGGCCTATTCGACTTCTAAAGAGCTGTTTGTTATGCTATAACTACTAAGGGTGTGGGGTAATTGTGCGCGTAATTTGTCTTGATCTAAAATCTCCAGCATATCACAATCAAGGGCCTGGGCAAGTCTGTATATAATATCAACACGACAATGGTTGATATCGCGGCGCAGCTGTTCCAGATTTCCAATAGTTTTAATTGGCACGCCGGATCTGGAAGATAACATTTCCTGGGTCATACGCTTTGAAACACGGATTCTTTTGAGATTGCTAATATGGATTTCATGTTTTACTTTGGTCATTTGACTTCACAACCCTTCTTTTGTATGGTAAATTACTTACAAGGAGTTAGCAAATATGAAAAATGAAAATATACTTAGACACCTAAGTGCATCATTTATTAAGATTGTGGAGTATGGGGTGGAGAAGATGGTTTATATATCTTGTAAGCCCAGTAGTTTGAGTAGGGATTTGGAAGTGTTTTTGAGGGAAGGGTATCGGGTGGAGAGGGTGTGTTGTGTGGATCAGTTTTGTCAGACGGTGCATGTGGAAACCGCCGTGCTTCTCGTGCGGAAACCTTGATTTTAGGCGGGGGTGTGGGATTGTTTGGAGAAAATGGAGTTGTGTTTTTGCGGAAGGTGAGATGGATAAGTTTCCGCAGATAAGGAGACGGGGTTAACGCCGGATAGTTTGAAAATGAGGGTTTCGTTGGGCAAAAGATACAATCCGGCAAAACCCATACCCTTTAGCAAAACGTGAATATCTTGGCATATCGCCTTATTAAAGCAATTAGATAGGGACAGTAAGGGATAATAATTAGTAAGGTAAAGATACATGAGGATGGCAGTAGAAGGGAAGTGACATATTTGGAAAATCTTCGATATTATCAAAAAGAGGCGGTTGAAAATATATATGAATTTTTCAAATCTGATAAATGTAAAGCCAAAATGTATATATCAACAGGGCTTGGTAAAACGTTAATTATTGCGGTTGCAATACAAACAATATTAAAAAATAATAATGCATCTATACTAATTCTTTCATCGAGGTCTATGCTGTGTAAGCAGATAAAAGCTGCAGTATTTCAAATGATTGAATATGTGAATATAGCAACACATGTACGTGAACTAAAAGAACAAAAAATTCTAATTACGACATATCAAGATGTTATTAAAAACAGATTGAACTTTAGTCGATTTGATTTTATGATTTGTGATGAGGCTCAATTTTTAAAAAAAGAAAGTTGCCTTAAACTGTTGAATATAGAACATATAAAGGCTTTGGGTGTGCTGCAAAATTTAGAATCATCTGAAGATTGGTTTTATGATGCAGAATGTTTATATACATATACGACCAAAGATGCAGTAAAAGATGGTTATAGTGGGTATATAACTGAAAGAGAATTTATAGAGCGCTTTTTAATAAAATTATTAGATTATCAAGGATATAAAAATATATTAAGAGAAGTTAGTATATCCAACGAGCCTAAAAGTAGTATGCGAGCAGATATAGTTGCGGAAAAAGATAAAAAAATAGTTTTAGAAGTGAAGTCTTACAGAAATTTATATAATTCAAAGATTATTCTTAATAATGCTTTAAAGCAAATTTTACAATATAAACAGATTATGCTTTCTAATAATCTAGCTGAAAAAATCTCTTTTGTTATTGTCATGCCATGCGAAATCGATGAAGATTCACAAAGAGAAATTTTTGATAGATTTGATGTAGAAATATGGGATATACGTAATCTGATATATTTATGTGAGGAAAATAAGGAGCTATTGCAATTATTGACAAGTTGCATTCCATACTCCACTTTGGAAGTAGAAGCAAAAAAACCAATAAATATAAAAGTAGAAACAAATGATATTACAATAGATGAAGAGACAATATCTTATGTAGAAGTTTTTCAAGAGAAGCTGGAAAAGTGTAGATTGGGTAGGTTGGATAATGCAGATAAGAAGTATGAAATAATTTGCACAGAAATAATAAAATATCTATTTGACACAGAGTTTTTTAAAATTTCAGAACAGCATAAAACAGATGATGAGATGTTCCGTATGGATCTGTTGTGCTCGTTAAAAGGGACAACGGAGTTTTGGAAATTTCTTATAACATTTTATCATACAAAATTTGTTGTTTTTGAATATAAAAATTATTCGGATTACATTTCGCAAAACTTAATATATATTACAGAAAAATACTTGTTTCCTGTCGCGCTAAGGAATGTGGCTTTTATTATTTCACGAAAAGGTTTTGATTCAAATGCCCAGAAAGCATCTTTAGGGTGTTTAAAAGAAAGTGGAAAATTAATTATTAGCTTGGATGATAATGATTTAATAAAAATGATATATATGAAGGAAAATGGTGAGGAACCATCGGATTACCTTTTAGATAAAGTTGAACAAATATTGATGTCGGTAAGTAAATAACCTATGAAAAATAGTATCATATTTAAATATCACAAAATTTATGTGATAAATTAAAGGGGGAAATTACTTCATAAAGGGGTGATTTTAATTAAAAAGGGGTAAGTGGGGTGAATGGACAGACTAAACTTACCCACCGCACTTTTATAATAAATTCTTTTGCCATGTAGTATAAAAGACAACTTTCACCGCACGTTGAAACCGTCGTGCTTCTCATAAGGAAATCTTGATTTTAGTAGGGATTGCAGAATTACAGAAGATGGAAGACCGATGAGACATATGAATTATCTTTCCAATGCACTGAATACAGAATCACTTGAAAAATCCCCTGATTTCACAGCTGCCTTAAAGGAAAAGAATACACCTCCGGTTTTGGTTGTGCAGCCGGAATACGGTGTTGTGCCATGGCAGATGCATTACCAGTACAGGGAATATTTTGACGATGTCAGATTTGTAATTGCACCCGGCTCCGGGCACAGCGTTTGGGGGACAGAGTCAGGAAAAGATATTTTAGTGCGCAATGGGGATGCTCTGTTTAAAGGGGAAGCAATCCCTGATGCATATACATCAGCGGAGAATCCGTTCCCGCCTGTGCAAAAGGAATCGGAACGATGAAAAAGAATCGGGAAATCAGAATGTAAATTCAAAAAAATATGCCACTGTCGTGGGAAAGCCCTCCGGTCATTTGAGGGGGGGCAGAAAAAATATTCGCGCAAGGGAGAGATAGGGATGAAATCTGTAATTATTTATTATTCTTATACAGGAAAAACGAGGGAACTGGCTGAAAAAACGGCACGGGATATAGATGCCGATTTGATTGAGGTAAAGGAAAAAAGGAATCGTTCCACTTTCAATGCTTATGTCTGTGGGTCTCTTGCCGCCAGAAGGCAGAAGAAAACAGAAATTAAAGAAGTTACGTTTGATTTATCTGAGTATGCAAAAGTGATTGTAGCGGTTCCGATTTGGGCAGGCTTTCCCTCCACACCTTTTAATAATATTCTGGAACTGCTCCCTGAAGGAAAAGAAATTGAACTGATTCTGACATCGGGAAGCGGAAATTCTAAGGGGAGTAAGGAAAAAACAATTTCACTTGCCAAACAAAAAAATATTAAAATCATAAAGTATACAGATGTAAAAACAACAAAGTAATCCGGCGGTACTGGTATATATGCGGTAAGCAGTGTTTTAGAAATCATGATTACAAGTTGAATTTTTTCAGTAGTTACAAGTTTATATTTTGTGTTTTTTATAAATATTAGATTGTCAGTTCGGAAGAATAGAGATAATGGGGAATACGAGTATGGATTATTCGATGGATGAATTAATGGAAGCGAAAAGACAGATTGATTCAACTTTGCACAAGCTGAGAGAAACGATAAAAACGTTTGAAGCAAAAGAAAATGCTTTCCGGTATAAATCTCAGATCACATTGGCTAAGAGGCGTGTAAAGGCTTTTGAAATTGCCAGTCATTTTAGTGAGGATGAGATAGAAAGAAAATAGAAAAAATAGTTTGCAGTGAATTACTTTTCAACAGTATAAGATTATTTTAAAGCATCAGTCATGAATGATTGGTGCTTTTTGTGTGTCATAAAAGGAGGTGTCGTTTTTGTATCCGATGAGCAAGGCATTCCGACAGGCGGTGCAGGAGAACACCGGAAGGTATTACAGGCCCGGGAGGATTAACACGGAGGTCGGGGTGAAAGTAACCCATATCCAGGTGAAGAGGGCGGCCATGCTAAACGGTTTGGAGATGCTGTCTGTGTATATGGGAGATGACATGGAGATGTATCGGGACGTGCTGTTTTATTTGGGGCAGATTCTGGACGGCCTTTTAGGTATGCAAATACCTTTGCAGTCTGCCACATGGGCTTACGGGTAGCGAGAATCATAG
Source organism: Blautia caccae (assembly GCF_040095955.1). Lineage (NCBI taxonomy): Bacteria > Bacillati > Bacillota > Clostridia > Lachnospirales > Lachnospiraceae > Blautia > Blautia caccae. The sequence continues at coordinate 6,905 of NZ_JBBMFP010000011.1, forward strand.
TCTTTCGGATTGGCAGTATTTTGCAAAATGCATAAGGTGCTGTTAAGAACAGAGTGTAAGTAACCAACTTGCCTAAGTGGACGCGTGACCATGTTTCTGTATATTGAAGATTTCGGCCATATCATATAGTATTGTGACTATACAAATAGTGCATATTACACAAAAGGAAAAATCGAGTAAATCATGGAAAAAAATGTTACCAGAAAAGATATAGCGAAAGAGGCCGGTGTTTCGGTGTCTGTGGTCTCGAGAGCACTTAACAACAGCGGATACGTTGACAATGAAAAAAAGAGACGAATTCTGGAGATTGCGAACCGCGTAGGGTATATGCCAAATCCTGTTGCAATGGCATTGCAGCAGAGGAAGACATACCAGCTGTTATTTTTCTGCGGAGACCTTACAGGAACATACTATAACCAGATGTATCATGGCATGGCCAGGGAAGCTGAAAAAAAGGGATACCATGTTATGGCTATCATGAATGAACGGGATTTCGAGATGGTGAAAAAGACATTGGCAGACGGTGCGCTTTTTCCTACAGAGACAGTGGCACAGGCATATGCGGAAAGTATCGGAAAAAACTATTATCTGCCGACAGTTACGGCGAGTTTTGATCCATCAGTTGTTTTTGCCAAACCTATGCCGGCAGTTATTATTGATAATAGAAAAGTTATCAATACGGCGATTGACTATCTCCGGAAAAAGGGCCATCGAAAAATTGGTATGGCGCTTCCTTTTAACGAGGGCTACGCAAATCTCCGCTACCGCTACTGGAAAGAGCGGATGATGCAGGAAATAGGGAAAGATTACAGGAAATATATCCTGGATGTACAGGGAGATTTGAATAAGACAGAAAAACCAAAGAACAGCAGCCAGAAGGACTTTAGCTGCGAAGCGGAAGGGTTTGTATACCTGGATTTGTTTTTCATAGGCAGAAGGGCAGCGAGGATGTATAAGGCATCTGCACATAAGCCCACGGCCATCATTTGTTTTAATGATGATATGGCATTTGGAATGATGGAAGAGTTAAAGTCTTTGGGATACAGTGTGCCGGAAGATGTTTCTGTTATAGGAATTGACGGGCTTTTTACAAGAGAAAGATATGAGCCGAAGTTGACAACAATAGCCATCTACCCGGAACGCCAGGGTGCTGAATGCGTAGATGTTTTAATAAATGTATTAGAAGGAAACAAATATAAATACATGAATTACTCTCCGTTTGAAATTCTGGAGGGAGAGACCGTAAAAAATATAGAATCTGTTTAGCAGGTTTTTACATAATCAGGAACATATATCAAAGTACAGCGCGCAGCTTTGATGTATATATAAATTTATTGAAAATGGATGGAGGAAGAATGATGAAATTAAAAAAATTGGCAGCTGTGGGACTGGTTGGAGTCATGCTTGCAGGTTTGACAGCCTGCGGCGGCAATTCAGAAAAGGCAAACGCAAAAACAGCAGACGGCAAGGTAAAGGAAAAACTGGTAATCTGGTCTTGGGGAGCAGATGAGGAGAAGAAATCAAGAGAGACAATGGTGGAGGCATTTCAGAAGGCACATCCGGAAATAGAGGTGGAACATTCTGTGATTCCTACCGCTGACCATGTATGGGATCAGAAGATGACAGCAGCATTGTCGGCAGGTACCGGCCCGGATGTTATCCAGATGTCCCCGGATTATTATGGGTTATATACGGAATATTATGAAGACCTGAATCCTTATGTGGAAAAAGAAGGCGTTGACCTCAAATCTGTAATAACAGAGGGAATGATCGAACCGTATTACCGCCCGGATGGTAAACTTGAGGCTATGCCTTTATTGGAGAATGTTTTTGTCCTGGCTTATAACAAAGATATGTTTGACAAGTTTGGTGTAGAGTATCCTACCAATGACTGGACATGGGACGACCTGGCAGAGAACGCTAAAAAGTTTGCCGGAGGAGAAGGAGCGGATGCTACCTACGGAATAGTAAACCATTGGATTGATGCAGGATTGTCTGTGATCTGTAAAGGCGGAAGTGCATACTCAGATGACTTAAAGACATGTGAAGTTAACAGCCAGGAAGTAAAAGACGGACTGAATTTATTCGGAGATTTGGTTCAGAGCAAGGCAATGCCGGATGACACAGCAGCAAAGAGCCTCCCGAAGGAACAGTTATTTGTATCTGGACACGCGGCCATGTATACGCTGGGCGGATTTGAGACAAAGCTGATCGCAGAGGAAGTGGGAGATAATTTTTCATGGGATGCTGTCTCTATGCCTAAAGTGGAAAATGGAAAGAACAATCTCATGTACGCCACAGGCTATGCCATGCTGAAAACTTCAAAGAACAAAGATGCAGCCTGGACTTTCCTGAAAGAAGCAGCGTATGCAAATGAAGATATGGCGAAAGAAACCAGTAAGATCGGTCTTACATCCTGCAAAAATATTGCAGAGACCTATTACAAAGATTTAGAGTATGGACCGATTAAAAACAGCGCTTTTCTTGACGGTCTGTCCGGTGCGAAACTGAATATATGGGGCGGTGCATTTTCAGCAGCCGGCGATGTGTATACACAGATTTGGCAGTCAGTAACCATAGACGGCAAGACTGCAGAGGAAGCTATGGAAGAATACTATCCGGCTCTGGAAAAGGCATTTAACGAGGCAAACGGCAACTGACAGTCAGGATGACACAGAAGCAGAGGTTATCCGCCGGGTTGTTTTGAACCGGGGGTAACCTCTGACAATTCATGACAATAGCGGGTTCACAGTGTGTACTTTCTATGGTCGATTGGAGGCATGGGAATTTTGAGGAAACCGGGAAAACAAAAAAAATATACAACCATGAAAAAAAGAGAAGCCAGGAATTTTTATATTTATACAGCTCCCTGGCTGATCGGATTCCTTGTACTTACATTGTATCCGATCTTGTATTCTTTTTATTTGATGTTTACAAATATGAATCTTACGGGAATCGGGGAATTTGTGGGGCTGGATAACTGGAAATATGCATTTACGGATGACACTTTATTCAGGAGAGCTTTTTTGAATACCCTGAAATATGTATTTATGTTCGTTCCGTGCAGCATTATACTTGCCTTTTTTGTTGCACTGCTTCTGAGCAAGAAAGTAAAAGGTCTGGGATTTTTCCGTACTGCATTTTATATCCCATACATTACCTCAGGGGTTGCGGTGACAATCCTTTGGGGATGGATTTTCCAGAAGGATTTCGGAATTATCAATTACATACTATCCCTTGTGGGGATTAAGGGGCCAAACTGGCTGGGGGATAAAAATGTAGCCATGATTTCCATAGTGATCCTGTCGCTGTGGACCATAGGAAATAACATTATCATTATGCTGGCAGGTATACAGGATATTCCGCAGTCTTATTATGAAAGCGCACAGATTGACGGGGCCGGCTCCCTGCGGCAGACGTTTTATATTACGCTGCCTTTGTGTACGCCCACCATATATTTTAATCTTATTGTTACAGTGATCGCAGCGTTTCAGGTATTCCAGCAGCCGCTGATCCTCACCAACGGCGGTCCGCTGAACAGTACCTATACGGCGGCTATGCACTTGTATAACAACGGATTTTTATATGGGAAGATGGGGTATGCTTCCATGATGGCCTGGAGTATGTTTGCGGTGATCATGCTGATCACAATTGTAGTTGTATCCACATCTAAATTCTGGGTGTTTTATGATGATTAAGGAGAAGGAGAGATAAAATATGCGTACAAGATCACAAAAAAAGACAAAGCAAATGGCAAGGATACTGACATATTTTGTGCTGGTCATTGCTGCTGTTATCTGCCTTTTCCCATTTATATGGATGGTTTCCACATCCTTTAAGCCAATGTCGGATATCTATAGTATGCCTCCCACTCTTATTCCCAAGAATGGTACAATCGAGAATTTTGTGGAAGGATGGAAAGGGGCCAATTTTCAGCTTTATTTTAAAAACACTGCGGTGATTACCTTTCTTGCCACAGTAGGGACCGTACTGTCATCCTCTGTAGTCGCCTATGGGTTTGCACGGTTCCAGTCCAGATTATCAAAGATTCTGTTTATGGTGCTCTTGGGTACCATGATGCTGCCGACGCAGGTCACACTGATTCCACAGTATCTGCTTTATTACAAACTGGGAATGGTGGATACCATATGGCCGCTTATTATCCCAAGCTGGCTTGGGGGAGGCGCGTTCAATATCTTTTTATTTATCCAGTTCTTCAGGACTCTGCCAAAGGAACTGGATGAGGCGGCAAAAATTGATGGTGCAAATTCCCTGCAGGTTTTCACAAGGATTCTGCTTCCGGCAGTAAAACCTGTTATGCTGGCTGTTCTGGTGATGGCTTTGGTGTTTAACTGGAATGATTTTTTCAATCCGTTAATCTATCTTAACTCCAATGATAAGTTTACAATTGCCATCGGACTGCAGTTTTTCAAAGGCTCTCAGGGAAATGTCCAGGTTGGGCAGATGATGTCCATGGCACTGATTTCTCTGCTGCCTGTGCTGGTGATATTTGCCACCTGCCAGAAATATTTTATCCAGGGAATAAAAATGTCCGGTCTGAAAGGCTGAGACATTTCCTGACAATCACAACTATAACAAGACAAAATGGAGGACAACTTAAATGAAATACAGAAACCCGATTATTTCCGGATACAATCCTGACCCGTCAATCTGCCGGGTAGGAGAGGATTACTATATTGTTAATTCATCTTTTGAATTTTATCCGGGAGTTCCCGTTTATCACAGCAGAAACCTTGTGAACTGGGAGCTTGAAGGGTATTGCCTTACAGAAGAATCTCAGCTTGATTTACATGGGTGCAGGCCTTCGGGAGGTATCTATGCACCTACAATCCGTTATCATCAGGGAATTTTTTTTATGACGACAACGAATACATCAGGTAAAGGGAATTTTATTGTACATACCACGGATATGAAAAAAGGATGGTCGGAGCCTGCCTGGGTAGATCAGGGGGGGATTGACCCGTCCCTGCTTTTTGATGATGACGGAACGGTGTATTTTGCGTCCACCAGTATGGACAGTGAAGGAAAAACCGGGATCTTCCTCTGCCAGGTAAATCCTTTTACAGGGGAGCGGCTCACGGAAAGTGTGGTGATCAGCAGAGGATGCGGCGGCAGGTATGCGGAAGGCCCGCATCTTTATAAATGGTTTGGAAAATATTATCTCATGCTGGCTGAAGGCGGCACGGAATACGGACATATGGAAACCATACTGCGGTCAGACAGCCCTTACGGACCATTTGAGGCGTGCCCCCATAATCCGATACTCACTCACAGAGATGACATGAGGGAGGAGATTTACTGTACCGGCCATGCAGATATGATAGAGGACCACAATGGTAACTGGTGGCTGGTCTGTCTGGCAATCCGTCCATGTCAGGAGAAAAAAGACAGGGTACTGCTTCACAATCTGGGGCGTGAGACTTTTTTGACGCCGGTTGTGTGGACAGAAGACGGATGGCCTATTGTAGGGGAAAACGGTTTGATCTCACCGGAGATGGAAGGTCCCCTTCCCGGAGAAAGCCCGGCACCGGTCAACCGTGATTTTGCAGACGATTTTTCACAGGATAGGTTCAGCCTGCATTATAATTTCCTGAGGAATCCATCTATGGAGAATTATGTGAGGGATACTGCAAAGAGAAAACTGATTCTTAGAGGAACCAGTACAACCATCAATGAGATGGCAAGCCCAACCTGGATCGGTGTGCGGCAGAAAGGGTTTGAGACGGTATCCGTGGCAGATGTTTCATTGCTGGATGCAGTACAGGGAATGCGTGCAGGTCTTACTGCTTATTATAATGATTCCTATCACTATGAGATTTATCTGAGCAGAGAAATGGACAGATGGAAAGTTTGTTTGGCGAAACATATTCATGACATTTTTACAGTTACAGCAAGTGCGGAAATTCCTGCAGCAGAAAATGTTAAGCTGCGGATCGTATCAGATAAAACATATTACAGATTTTCTTATAGTCTGGACGGTGAAACATTTGTGGAACTGGGAAGCGGGCTGACGGTAGGCCTCTGCACAGAAAGTACGAGAAATATGACATTTACAGGCACTTACATTGGTATGTTTGCGGAAAATGGCTGTGCCGCATTTGAAAATTTTCATGTGAAGGTGCTGGATTATTGAAAAACAGAGATACTGCAGTTTCAGAAGCAGAGGGATGGTAGAATGCATAAATTACGGATTCATCCAAATAAGATAGCAGGAAAGATTAACAGAGAAATTTACGGGCATTTTTCGGAACATCTGGGGCGCTGTATTTATGGCGGGATTTATGTGGGTGAGGATTCACCCATTGAAAATGTAAACGGAATGAGAACAGATGTAATCAATGCTTTGAAAGAAATAAATGTACCTGTATTAAGGTGGCCAGGCGGATGCTTCGCGGATGAATATCATTGGATGGACGGCATCGGCCCGAAAGAGAAACGAAAGAAGATGATCAATACACACTGGGGCGGTGTGGTGGAAGACAACAGCTTTGGAACACACGAGTATTTTGAACTTTGCCGCCAGCTTGGGTGCAGTGCATATGTCAACGGAAACCTGGGAAGCGGTACTGTAAGGGAAATGTCGGAGTGGGTAGAGTATATTACCTTCAAGGGATTGTCACCTATGGCACAGCTTCGTGAGGCGAATGGTTCCGAGGAAGCCTGGGATGTAAAGTTTTGGGGTGTGGGTAATGAAAACTGGGGATGCGGCGGCAATATGAACCCGGAATATTATGCAAATGAATACAGACGTTATCAGACCTATATCCGGGACTATAGAAATGACGGAGGCATTAAAAAAATCTGCTGCGGTCCAAATGCAGACGATTATACATGGACCAGAACGGTTCTGGACACCTGTTTCCGTAGCTCTGCGCCGGAACATCACGGGTTTATGGATGACTTATCGCTTCATTATTATACCGTTCCCGGGGATGGGAAGGAAAAGGGAAGTGCTGTCTTTTTCAATGAAAAGGACTGGTACAGAACATTGAGCAAGACGTTGTATATGGAAGAACTGATTGAGCGGCATGGTCAGATTATGGATGAGTATGACCCGGATAAGAAGATCGGACTGATCATAGATGAGTGGGGAACCTGGTATGACTGTGAACCGGGTACAAATCCGGGATTTCTGTATCAGCAGAACACCATGCGTGATGCCCTTGTTGCGGGAATCAACCTTAATTTATTTAATAAACATTGTGACAGAGTGAAAATGGCTAATCTTGCCCAAATGGTAAATGTGCTTCAGGCTGTACTGCTGACAGAAGGGGAACGGATGATAAAAACGCCTACATACCATGTGTTTCAAATGTATAAGTGCCATCAGGGAGCTTCTCTTGTGGAAAGCACCCTGGAGATTTCCAGGATTGGTCTGGAGGAGGCATTTATGGTTCCGAATCTTACGCATTCCGTATCGGTTGATGACATAGGACAGGTGCATATAACTATTACTAATTTATCGGCTGATGAAGCCAGTGAGATTGAGGCTGAAATCATGGAGAGAGAAGTAAAAGAGGTGAAGGGTGAGTTATTGGCTGGAGATATACATGCAAAGAATACTTTTGAGGAGCCGACAAAGGTGCAGCCGGTACCATTTCACAATATTATTTTAGATAATGGTGCTTTTAAGTTTACACTGCCGCCATGCAGTGTGGCGCATCTTGCGGTGAAATAAGAAGACCGCCGGGAGAGATTCCGGCGGTTTAGACTGTGGAAAACTATCATTATCAAGCTTCCGCAGATAGGAGACGGGGATAGCGCTGGATAGTTCAAAAATGAGGGTAAGCATAAAATATAACAGCGGATTCTCCAATCCGCTGTTATATTTTATAACTGTAGTTGTCAGATATCTATGTCCACATAAATCATTCCGCCTGCGCCTGCGCAGCCGGAACCCGAATCAACCGATTCAGCTTCCTCATCTCCATCGAAAGCATGATCGCCGCCATAGCCACCGAGAACACATCCGACACCGGGAAGGACCACATCAGGCCGATGATCCCGAAGAAGTAAGGCAGGATCAGCATACAGGGAATCATGAACAATACCTGGCGTGACAGGGAAAGCACTGTAGCGCCCATTGCCTTTCCGACTGCCTGGAAGTATACGCTGGCCACCATCTGAACGCCCATGACAAAGATGAAAATGGTCATATTTTTCAGACACATCACAGCGAATTCATTATACAGATCGTTTTCCTGACCAAATATGGAAATGATTTGCTGCGGGAAGATCTGCAGACACAGCATACCGAGAAAGCCGATGGTAACACAGACGATCAGACAGGTCTGCGCCAGTTTTTTTACGCGTGTAAAGAGTTTGGCGCCGTAATTATAGCTGAACAGAGGCTGTGAGCCAACGGAGATTCCCATGATCAGAGACATCATCAAACCATTTACCTTATTGACAATCCCAAACACGGTCAGAGGAATGTCAGCACCGTACTGAGACAGCGCACCGTATTTGATTGTCTGCTGATTCATAATGATCTGCATGACCAGTGCGGCACATTGTGTGAGGAAGGAGGAGAGGCCCAGTACCAGGATGCTCTTTACGATGGAGAGACGCAGCCTCATATTTTCCTTTTTCATTGTCAGTGTGCGGAACTTTTTCAGATAAAGAAGACTGAAGACAAGCGTGCCGAACTGTCCGATGATGGTGGCAAAGGCAGCGCCTTTCACGCCCCAGTGGAAGACGAAGATAAACAGCGGGTCCAGCACACAGTTGAGCACAGCGCCGATCAGCATGGATCTCATGGAATAGCCGGGGTTACCGTCGGCACGGATCTCATCATTGATCATAATGCCCACGCTGGTAAACATGGTGCCAAGAAGATAAATGCGGCCGTAATCAATGGCATAGGGCAGCACTGTGTCAGTGGCACCAAAGAGGCGCAGCAGGGGAACCATGAAGATTTCACCGATGACACAGAGGATGATTCCGCTTGACAGGGCAAGGGTAAAGCCGTTGCCGAGAGTCAGATTGGCACAGTCCTGGTCTTTTCCGCCCAGATTCAGTCCGACATTGGCGGCGGTACCCACGGAGATCATCAGTGAGATCGCCATGGCGATGGTGACAAAAGGAAATACCACGTTGGTGGCAGCATTACCGAGATAACCGACACCCTGGCCGATGAAAATCTGATCCACCAGATTGTAGATGGAGTTTACCAGCATGGAGATGACGGAAGGTATGGCAAATTTCGCAAGGAGTTTTGGTATGGGAGCAATACCCATGATGTTATTTTCTTCCGGCGGGACTGCCGCGGGAGCCAGATTTTTATCAGACATTCGCGTTCCTCTCTTTCATAAAACATATTGGAAACAGTATGCTGCTAAGCAGCAGCGCCCGGAAGACCGTTCTCCTCCGGGCGCTGTGAATAAAAAGCAAAATGATAATAAATTACCGTTTACTGCCTGGATGCACGGTACATACCTTTGCGGAACGCAGGCGTCATCTTCTGTGGGAAATACATATAATTGGGGAAGCAGTATTTGCCGGGCTTGAAGTATTTTCTGACGAATTCTTCACCGGCTTTTTCCTGTTCTGCTTCGGAAGCGCCTTCGGGCAGGTCCGGTTCTACGTGGAGAAGAATCTTATCGCCGTATTCTTCGTACATTTTCTGGGTCGGGTTCATCGGCATGGGGCACCAGGACTGCCAGCCGGCTTTGATAAAGTTGGGAAGCTGCATTTCCAGGCTGCCGCAGCTGTGCAGGTCAGCGATCAGTCCTTTGGACTTGATGTGGTCTGTCAGCTCTCTCATGTAGGGAACGATCATCTCTTCGCCCACTGCAGGGGAGAAGAACGGCGCTCTCTGGGAACCCCAGTCATCGTGTACGGTAAATCCTGAGATACCGTCTCCGTAAGTCTCTGCGCAGCGGTCAACGAGTCTGCAGTACAGTTCCGTCGTCTTAGCAAACAATTCTTTTAAGGCATCCTTCTGCTCGTCATCGATCAGAGCTACAACCGCACCTTCAAAATCCATGAAGGAAACCAGTCTTTCATACCAGCAGCCATTTAAGAACCAGAGCATATTTGCTTTGCCATTGTGGAGAAAATCGTAGTTTTGTCTGCCGCTGGCATCCCAGTCCCATGCGTCGATGTCAGGGAACTTCAGGATTTGGTTCCAGTCATTGGCATCTTCAAGAAGAGGGGTGCCGGGACGGACCATGGAACCGCCTGCTACAGGAACGTATTCCCATTCGATGCCGAACATATCAGGGCCGCCGTAGTTTGCCATATCGAAGGGGACTCCTTCAATGACAAAGCCGCGTGCAATGTTATCCGGGATTACGGAAGGGGCAAAAAGACCAGACTCCAGACCGGAGGGACACCAGGTGGGTGTTCCGGCATACAGCTCTTTTATTGCCTCTTTTTCGGACTGGGGATAAGTCCAGGCGGGACTTTCCGGGATGGTAGGATCAAGCATATTAGGAACGGTATAAGCGATGGTCATTTCTTTTTCATCAAAGGGTATTTTTGACATAATTTTCTCTCCTGTTCTTTCTGAAATATTTTATTTTCTGTTACTTGCTCTGCTGCATTTTCTCAGCATTTGCCTGGGCGTACTTGGCAGCATCCTTGTCGCTGATCTTGTAAAACACCAGCAGGATAATGGCGGATGCCAGATAGATTAACCCGGGGAGCATGAACGTAACACGCATGAAATTGGAGATCCATGCAGTGTTGATCTCAAAGGCGCCTCCGGAAACAAAACCGATGGCAGACAACAGAGCCAGGCCAAGGGTATTGCCCACGGTCATACCGATCTTCATCGGCGGGGAAGCCAGGCCGGCAGCGATCGCACGGGTATCTTTTCCCGTTTTATACAGGAAATATTCACCTGCATCCAGGTAAAGGACTACCATGTAGGGCATCCAGGTATAGGTTCCGGCCATCATCAGAGACATGAGGATAATATAAGCGGTCAGGTTGGGAACACCATTTGGGGCACCGAAAAATGATACCAGGATCAGTGCAATGCTCATAAGGAGAAATCCAAATACACAGGACATTTTTTTGCCCAGTTTTGCTCCGAGCTTTGGCATAACCATGGCGGCTAAGAAGCCGACAATGGCATTGATCAGAGTAACAAATGTAAGCTTGGTGAAATCACCGACAACATAAATAAAATAATAGGTATAGTTAGCCTGGTAGGTAAACTGCGCAATGTAAAGAATCGTAAATACCAGGAAAAGAACCAGCATCTGGGGATTCTTAAGCAATGTACCGAACATATCGCCGATGCTGACCTGGTTCACAGAAGCGGTAGCACCGACAGGAACATCCTTGCCGTCCGCGCATTTGGCGATTGCTCCCAGAGCAAAAGGCATAGGGATCATAAATACGAAAGCAACGATAAAATAGTTCCAGTTACCAAAAGGAAGCACAGTAACAAGGGTAGGAATGAAAGAACAAATGATGGTGATAACCGTGCTCTGCCGTGTCATGTTGACGGTCATTGCATTTCGGTTGGACATGTTCGGACCTGCTACGGCGGCCAGAACGCCATAGTAAGCAGTCTGAAGAATGTTCATCAGACAGTTCAGAACTGTATAGGATACAGCAAGGACTGCCACACGGACTACCATGGGAGCGGAACTGGTATTACATACCTCAGCCATGATTGAAACGGCCAGGATCCAGCGGCCAAGATAGAGCCAGGACTGGTTCTTTCCGGTCTTTCCGATTTTGACTTTTTCAATGATAGCACCGGCAAACAGGCTGAAACAGAAATCCAGAAACTTTGCCACGCCCAGTGCCACAGCCAGAGTTCCTGCGGGAATTACAAGAACCTCGGTGGCGAATGTATTCAGGTACATGAATCCGACCATGATTGCCAGGGTCAATAGAGAATAACTGCCCATTGTCCATATCTCTTTTTTACTACTTGTTACTTCCATACTGATTCCTCACTTTCTTATTGTAATGTAGATTTTGTTTTCTGCAGAGAGCCGTCAGGCATTCATGAAAAGATGTCATCTCATAGAAACTTACGGTCAGATGATACGATTTTCAAAGAAAGAAGCTGGCATTCGGCAGAAGGGTCACATTTTGTACAGCGGATACAAACAAAACAGGTTCCGCTGTTGTTTTCATAAATTATCCGACACGCATACAATGCTCCTCCCTTTTTCCCGGACACAGAGGTACTGTGATGGGGTATTTTATAAAATTTCACGAAATATTTTATAAAATGATTATAACTAAATTGGGATTTGATTGATATGTACATGCAATCCAATTTTGTTCCGGCTTTTATCTGGAATTTTGGTTATGGAGTATGTAGTTTTCTGCTTGAAGTTCAGGTAGAATTATGATAATCGGGGAAGTTTCGGCTTATGAGGGAGTCATCGTCTGTAGTGAAGGAAATATAAGCAAATAATGTCTGGCAATCTCATCTGTGTTTTGATAAACTGTATAACAGGTTAGCGTCCCTCTGCAAAGCCATGGGGAAGAGGAATTAGAGAAAGGTAAAAAACAATGACAGACAATTTTAACCAATACCCGCTTTCACAGGAAATCCTGGAAGCATTGGAAGGTTTGGGATATAAGACACCTACAGGCATACAGCAGGAAGTCATTACACCCATGCTTGCGGGAAAAAATGTGGTGGTGAAAGCACCGACGGGCAGCGGGAAGACAGCGGCATTTGCCATACCGATCTGTGAAGGTGTATGGTGGGAGGAGAATGCGCCCCAGGCGCTGGTACTGGAGCCTACCAGGGAACTGGCAGTGCAGGTCAGCGAGGAAATGTTTCATATAGGAAGAAAGAAACGTTTGAAGGTGCCGGCAGTTTTCGGCGGGTTTCCCATTGATAAGCAGATTCAGACCCTGCGGCAGAAATCCCATATTGTCACAGGTACACCGGGACGTATTATGGACCATCTGGGCAGGGAGAGCCTGAAGCTTGACAAAGTAAAATGGCTGGTGATAGATGAGGCAGATCTGATGCTGGATATGGGCTTTATCGACGAAGTGAAAAATATCCTTTCTCTGGTTCCGGAAAACTGCAGAATATCCCTGTTCTCCGCCACATTAGGGCCGGAGATCAGGGAGCTGGCGGATGCGTTTATTCCGGACAGAATACTTGTGCTGCAGGAACCCACGAAGGAGCAGACAGCGGCGATCACGGAAAAGGTCTATATCACTGATCAGGAGAGAAAGTACGGGGACTTTCTCAAGGTTCTTATAAATGAGAATCCAAAGAGCTGTATGATTTTCTGCGGGACAAGGGAGATGACAAATGTTCTGTTTCAGAAGCTGCGCAGAGGGCGTATATTCTGCGGGATGCTGCATGGGGAGATGGAGCAGAGGGAGAGGCTTAAGACGGTAGATGCGTTTCGGAGAGGCTGCTTTCGCTTTCTGATCGCAACGGATGTGGCTGCAAGGGGGATTGATTTTGAACAGATCACCCATGTTGTGAATTATGATTTTCCTACGGGGAAGGAAACGTATGTCCATCGGATCGGCAGAACCGGAAGAAACGGAAAATGCGGTACAGCCATAAGCCTTGTAACAGAAGAGGACAAAAGGATGCTGAAGCAGGTGGAGGCATTTGTGGGGCAGGAGCTGCCCGGCGCGGAAATTCCGGAGACAGAGGAAGAAAAGGAAAAGGCATTCTGGAAAGCCCAGCGCGTAAAAGCAGAAGCGAAACCTGAAAAGGGGGCGGTATTGAACCGGGGAATTACACGTCTGTCCATCGGCGGAGGCCGGAAATCAAAAATGCGGGCTGGGGATATTGTGGGAACCATCTGCAGTATTGACGGCGTGGAGGCCTCAGACATAGGCATTGTGGATATCCGGGACAGTTTAAGCTATGTGGAGGTTTTAAATTTTAAGGGGAATCAGGTTATAGAATGTCTTCAGACGAAGCCGATCAAGGGGAAAGTCCGTAAGGTCAGAAAAACAAAGCGGCCGGGGGATTAGAGGCATCCGCGTGCCTCATATCCCTCTGTCTGCCGCATACGGTAATGGCTGGGGGTACAGCCTTTGTGCTGCTGGAAGATTTCCGCATAGTAACTGGGGCTCTGGAAGCCGCAGGACAGGGCAATCTCTGTGATGCTCATAGCGGTATCTGTCAGCAGGCGCATACTGACCTCCAGGCGGTAGGCGTTCAGAAAATCTATGGGCGTTTTGTTCAGGTATTTTTTGAAGATCCGGCAGCATTTGCTGCGGCATATACTGCCCGCGGCTGCAATATCGTTCAGGGAGAGTTTCTGTGTATAGTTCCGGTATATGAACGAGATCATGTTTCTTTGGGTGGATAAGTCCTCCTCCATGGCAGTGCTGTAGGACAATAGATTAGGACTTAAAAGGGAGTAGAGCGCAGCCCAGGCGGCAGTCAGCCTGCTGATCATCATCAGCTCATAACCTTCATAATGCCTTCGGCAGTCCTCACATGCCGCGTCGAAATGCCGGATGACCGCTGCCTCAGCGGGATTGTCTGCGTGAAGATAAATGTAGGGAAGATTCGGATGCCCGGCAATGGGATGGATGTACTTTTCCGTAAGCTCAGGATTGGTACACAGAAGATGGAGACGAAAGACAATGCAGGCAAAATAGCAGTCTGTCTTATCCTCTGAGAAACCGTAATGCATCTGCCGGGCATTTACTATGAGGGCATCGTGTTCCCGGACCGCCAGTTTTTCTCCATTCACATAGTAGACCATGTGGCCTTTCAGAGCTTTCATGTATTCGATATCCTCGTGCCAGTGGCAGAGAGCCTCCATATTGGCATAGGAGGAGAGCCACCGCTCTTTCAGATACAGGGGAATATTGGGGGTGTTGTAGTGGACGATCTCCGAGGCGTCCTTTAAAATGCTTACTCCGTTCACAAATACCTCCTTCATAAATACGATTGTTATAATATAATGGCATATTTTGATAGAATATACGGAATTAATACACTATTATTATACATGAAAATACTTGTTTGTGAAGGAGAAAAGAGATGGATAATATTACGCGCAGGGATGCAGGTCTTCCCTATATATCAGATGATGCGGTATTTGACCAGCAGAAGGTGACCAGAAGACTTTTAAGAGAATTTAATACTACGGACCCCTCGGATTTTGAGACATTGGGCAGGCTGGCGGGAAAAATAGTGAGTGGTGCACAGGAGAATGTGTCCATTATGCCGCCGTTTTACTGTGACTATGGATTTCATATCCAGGTGGGAAAAGGCTTTTTTGCCAATTATAACTGCACCATACTGGATGTGGGCAAGGTTACCATCGGGGAAAATGTTTTGCTTGCGCCAAATGTATCAATCTATACTGCCGGACATCCGGTGCATCCTGCAGCCAGACAGTCAGGATATGAATACGGGATTCCTGTGACGATCGGAAACAATGTGTGGATCGGAGGAAATGTAGTCATCACTCCCGGTGTGCACATTGGAGACAATGTAGTGATCGGGGCAGGCAGTGTGGTGACAAAAGACATTCCCGCCAATGTGGTGGCAGCGGGGAATCCCTGCCGGGTGATTCGCCGGATCACAGATGCGGATAAAAAATACTATTACAAAGACAGGGAATTTGATCCGGAGTCCTGGGCAAAGGTAGAGGCAGTGGAAATCGGTGAGTGATAAGAAAATATTTTATAAAAAGCTGTTTACCCTGGTCCTCCCCATTGCCTTTCAGAATTTTATGACTGCAGCGGTCAGCGCGTCCGATGCCATAATGCTGGGTGTGATCAGCCAGGAGGCCCTGTCTGCGGTTTCCCTTGCGGGTCAGATACAGTTTGTTCTGAGCCTGTTTCTGGCAGCACTTACCATCGGGACCACAATCCTGGCAGCCCAATACTGGGGAAAAGGGGATAAGGTGTCGGTGGAGAAAATACTTGCCATTGCGCTGAAGTTTTCCTCTGCCATATCCCTTGTTTTCTTTCTGGGAACCCTGTTGATTCCGGAGACTCTCATGCGGATCTTTACCCCGGATACAGGTCTGATCGCGCAGGGGGCGCAGTATCTGCGGATCGTGGGAGTGTCTTACCTGCTCATGGGGATTTCCCAGATTTATCTGTGCATCATGAAAAACAGCGGATATACCTTAAAAAGTACGGTGATAGGTTCTGTCTCCATGGTGACAAATATTGTGCTGAACGCAGTCTTTATTTTCGGCGTCTGGAAGGTTCCGGCTATGGGGATCGCCGGGGCAGCGCTGGCGACGGTGCTGTCAAGGGTTCTGGAGCTGGGATGGGCATTTACAGAATCCCTGCGGCATGGCAGGATCAGGCTGCATGTGAAATATCTGGTGCGCGCTGACCGGGAATTGAAAGGGGATTTCTTCCATTATACCCTTCCTGTGCTTGGAAATGAGCTCATATGGGGATGCGGATTTACCATGTATTCCGTTATTATGGGACATTTGGGCAGCGATGCGGTGGCTGCCAATTCCATTGCCAATATTGTGAAGAACCTGATCGCCTGTCTGTGTCTGGGGCTGGGAAGCGGCGGCGGAATCATTGTGGGAAATGAACTGGGAAAGAGGAATCTGGACGCTGCCAAAGATTACGGAGACAGGCTGTGCCGCCTCTCCATTTTGATGGGCGCTCTGTCCGGCCTTCTGCTTCTGGGGTTAAGTCCTCTGATTCTCGGCTTTTCCAATCTAAGCCCGGCGGCCCATGGATATCTGAAGGGGATGCTGTTTATGTGTACGTATTACCTCATAGGAAAATCTGTGAATTCCACTGTGATCGCAGGTATCTTCTGCGCAGGGGGAGATTCCAGGTTCGGCCTTTTCTGTGACGCGGTGACTATGTGGGTGGTGACAGTACCTCTTGGACTGCTGACAGCGTTTTATTTTAAAATACCGATATTGGCTGTGTACTTTATCATCAACCTGGATGAGATCATCAAACTTCCGGCTGTATACATACATTACAAAAAGTATAATTGGGTGAGGGATATAACAAGAAGCGGTCAGTGATACTGTTATAATGAGATATTCTGCAGTCTCAAGGGCGCATGACAGATACAGGAAAATGTCTGCAGCTGGCAAAGAGAAAGGAAAGATACCGGAAGGGGCATATTAACAGCCCTGGCGGCATCTTTCCTTTTTTTCAGGGAAAAGCGGGGAATGTTTTTTTACCAGAGATTGCCGTCCTCATCAAAGGGGAGGTATTCCGGTTCGCTCTCAATGATCAGATTTGGGTTGTTTTTTGCTTCCTCATAGTAAGATTCTGAGAGCATGATATGTTCTATGTGGAGGCTGTTTGGAATCCTTACAACCCTGGGATTCTTTTTATCGATCTCATTGCAGGTTCTTATGCAGACCTGGATGGCTTCCCTGTCGCTCTCCATGACAATGGGAATCCGCACACCGCCCAGAACTGTACAGGTGATCGCGTTTGGGTACATGGAGGATAAGTCCAGTTGATCGAAGACGCGTTTTGTGGTGGCGCTGGAATAGCCAAGTCCGATCCCGTTTCCATGGGTTTCAGGACTCAGATCCAGGACACAGACGCGCTGTGACCGGATTCCGCCTGTTGCGTATGGGGTACAGAAGGTTCCGGTGATATTGGGATCCATACCATCTCCGCTGAAGTTTTTTCCAATCTGGTCAACGACCAGAACATCACAGGAATCAACCAGGATCCTGGGCATATTGGCAAAGGCTTCCTGCAGGAGAGGCGGTTCTTTTTCAATGATCTCATCTGCATTTACGGCTATGATCTTACATGTTTCGTCATACGCATTTTCAATGGTTGGGACTGCAAATAAAATAGGGGCGTTTTTAATGATCGCACGGCCGAACATGGGGACGTATTTGGCCATATTCTTGAAGCCCGCTTCATGGCAGACCTCAGCGCCGTGCTGTTTTCCAAGGCCGATAGCCATCATCTTCATGATTCCGCTTTCGTAGGGGCCGCGAAATGCTGTATGGGGTTTGATGCGGCATCCAAGGATGATACCGTCGGATTCGGCGGCGTTTTTGTCAATGAAGACATCCATGCCTTCCTCATTTACCCCGATTTTTTTGACCTCCATGGAAGAGATAATAGGACAGCCTACATAGTCCTCTGTGATTCCGTAGCCTTCCAGGATCGCCCGCTGACCTTCCGCAGTGGCTCCGCCGTGGCTTCCCATGGCAGGGACAATGAATGGATGGGCGCCTCTTGATCTTACAAAGTCAGCAATGCATTTTGTTGTGAGTGCTACGTTTGCGATGCCCCGGGAACCGGCAGTGATGGCGATGCGCATGCCGGGTTTCACTTTGGAGGAGAACTTCTCCTGGGAAAGCAGGGATTCAATGATTCCGGGTATTTCCTCCGGCTCAATTTTGGGCCGGGGAAATACCTGTTTTACTTTAAACATTTTCGGGATGGTCTGGTCACTGACCAGGTCTGCGACAAAGGGTCTTTCTCTCATGAATAAATTCCTCCTGTTATCTTAGAATATTATCATATATCCGCTGGCTGCAAGCAACAGCAAAATAAGGAAAAAGACAGATTCCATCATTTCTGATACGGTATATGTTTTGATGCCTCCCTTGATGGAGAGCCCGCTGATATTGGTTACGATCCAGAAACCACTGTCGTTTACGGTCGCGCCGAAAAGTGTTCCGGACAAACAGGCCATTGCCACAAACACCGGCGGCAGTGTGATGGCGGAAGCCACGCCGGACATAATGGTCATACTGGTAAGCGCAGATACGGTACCTGAGCCGGTCACCTGTTTGATCAGCAGGCCGACCAGGTAGGACAGGATCAGAACAACAAACACATTCTGTGCAAATCCGCTCACAATATCAGCAATGGCATCGCTGACGCCTGTGATTGTGATGATGTTGGAGAAAGCACCGCCCGCACCTGTGATCAGGAATACGATACCTGCGGAGGAGAGAGAATCTGTAGCAGCCTTTTCCGCTTTCTCTTTGCCCATACATTTTACGCCGATCAGATAAGCCACAATGGCTCCTGCCAGCAGAGCAACTGTTTTGTCACCTAAAAAGAGGAAAATACCGGGCTGTGCATCACCCATGGCACTGCCTGTAACTGTGTTTAAAAGAATCAAAATGATCGGTACAAAAATAGGCAATAAAGCAAAGCCGAAAGACGGCGGTGTGATGGAGCTGTCCTCCTGTGCATCGATATGGACGCCGGCGGAAGACTCATCTGTTTCAGGATTCCAGAAGTCCGTCTTTTTGTCCAAAAACTTTGTATAGATAAAGATAACAAGGAATACGCCGATCAGTCCGAAAACAGTGCCGAATGCGATCATAATGCCTGTGTCAAATCCGAAGATCTCGCCTGCGGCAAGGGGAGCCGGGGTAGGGGGCACCATGGTGTGGGCAGCGGCAGCGCCTATGGTGATGGCGCCTACAATATGGGCAATGGATTTGTTGATCTCTTTCATAAGAGCAATGCCGATCGGGATCAAAATAACAAAGGTCACATCAAAATATACCGGGATGGCGAGAATAAACGCAGCCAGGCCGATGGCGTAGATCGCTTTTGTTTTGGGGAATGCTTTTACGATCTTTGAGGCAATGATCTGGGCGCCGCCGGACCTGCTGACCAGTTCGCCCAGGATAATGCCGAAACCGATGGGAAGCCCCATACCCTTTAACATGTTGCCGAAGCCCACATTGATGCCGTCTATGGTCTCAACCAGGGAAACGCCGGATAATGCGCCCATCAGGATACTTCCCAACACTAAAGAAATGGCAGCATTTAATTTTACTTTCAGAATTAAAAATAAGATAACAACCATGGAAATGATCAAGGACATGAATAACCATGCAGAATGTGACATAACAAATACCTCCGTTCGTTTTTAAAATTCAAATATGACTTTCAGCATAGAGGCTGCGTTTTTATCAAAATCTGCAAAAGCAGCGGCTGCATCGTCAAATTTATATGTATTGGTAACTATTTTATCCAGGTCGACCTTTCCCTCTTTTACAAGGTCAATCAACTGCAGGAAATCTTTTTTCAGTGCGTTTCTGGAACCGAAAATGTTAAGTTCTTTTTTCTGGATCAAAGTAAAGTTAAAGTCCAGATTCTGTTTTCCCACACCGATCAGCACAACACGGCCTCCGAAGGCAGCAGCGTCTATGCAGTTCTGGAATGTGGAGGGAAGGCCCACCGCCTCGATCGCCACATCAAATCCGTTTCCGCCTGTGGCTTCCTGCACTTTATCCATAAAAGTTTCCGGATCATCATTTAGTAAAATGTGGTCAATACCGAAGGTCTCCTGTGCGTAAGCCAGTTTTTGGGGAGCTACATCGCAGATAGTCACATCCGCGCCCAGAGCTTTTGCGGCTACGGCTGCCAGCACACCGATGGTTCCGGCACCGATAATGAGAACCTTGTCATCTTTTGTTACATTTGCCCTTGTGACGCCGTGATAGCTGATGCAGAAGGGTTCGATCAATGCCAGTGTTTTCGGGGAGAGTCCCTTGCCGTCATAGATCCTTTCAATAGGCATTGTGATATATTCCGCAAAGGCACCTTCTCTCTGAACACCCATGGTCTGGTTGGTGGTGCAGCAGTTCACCAGGCCTCTCTGGCAGGAGTAGCATTCCGTACAGTTGAAGTATGGATTGCAGGTTACTATCATACCCTTTTCAAGGCCCTTGTCATTCGGCTCGATCTCTATGATCTCGGCGGAAAATTCATGGCCCGGTGTTCTGGGATATGAAAAATAGGCAAAAGTTCCGCGGTAGGACCCCAGATCACTGCCGCAGATGCCGCCGTATAATACTTTTAACAGTGCTTCCCCTTTTTTCGGTACCGGCATAGGGAGTTCTTTAATAGAGACTTGACCGGGAGTATCGATAAACATTGCTTTCATAATTGTTGTTCCTCCAAAATGTTATAGGAAATTGCTTGTTGTATACAAGGGATAATAGGGTAAAATAGAAAAGATGTCAATAGAAAAAAGAAATAAATACTGAAATTTTCGATAATTTGTTATCTATATACAAAAAATAACCGATAAAAATGTGCATTATAGCCAAAAGAAAAATGCGGTTAAAAAGTTAGAAAAATAACAATGTATACAACTGCGGTGGAATTGAAAGGAGACAGGCTTTGCAATCTGCAGAAAATGTGGTAATATATGTAACAGATCATAACTATTCATCAGGTCTGCGCATTTACTGCGCTGACCGTAAGAAAACGTTTCGCAGCCAAGTAAAAATCCCATCGCCAAAGGCGGTTTTGCATGGATCTTTGCCTGTAACTGTGAGGGAATAGAACAGTTACAACAGAACACAAGTTGCGCAGTGCACTGCAGAAAGGCGGCAGAATGCAGAAAGAGAGTTTGAAACAACAGGCTTACAATGCCATAAAAGCGAAAATATTAAATTGTGAATATGCACCAAATACTTTTATCAATGAAGAACTGCTGCGGGAAGAGGTGTCGGCCAGCAGAACGCCGGTCCGGGATGCCATCAGCAGGCTGGAGCAGGAGGGGCTGGTGAAAATTCTTCCGAAGAAGGGAATCATGGTCTCAGATCTGTCTTTAAGCCAGATCAATATGATATATGAGACCAGGATGATGCTGGAACCATACGCCATCCTTCATTATGGGAACCGGATAGAACAGGATGTGTATATGAAATATTACCAGGATTATCAGGCGTACTTAAAAGGCGCTGACCTGCCATATTCCTACGATGACATGGATGATCTTTTTCATCAGATGTTTATTGACGCCACATCCAATGTATACTTTCTGAAAACCTATGAGCTGATCAACAGCCAGATAAAGCGAATGCGGATCATGAGCGGGGAATGCTCCGAAAAGCGCCGCAAGGAGACCATCCAGGAACATCTGAAGATTACGAAATGTGCACTGAAACAGGACTGGGACGGCGCATCCGAAGCCATGAAAGAGCATCTGCATTTTTCTAAGAATGCCATATTTGAATTATTGTTTAAAGGAAATGACTGGTCTTTATAAATAGGAAGACCGGTCATTTCCTTTTTATGAAATACTCACAAAATGGAAAATTGTTTTTTATGGAAAGGCACGAAAGTGTAAAAAATCAAAAACTGTTGTATACAACAGCGGATATATGAGCTATAATAGGGGCAGTCAATAAAGAAATTGCTTGTTGTACAGAAACTAATGAACAGGTCAGTGCACAGACTGTGCAGGCCGCAGTATGAAATAGTACAGAAAGGGCTTCTATTATGAGCATGCAGAGAAAAGAGACAGTAATACAGTTTGGAGAAGGAGGATTTCTCCGGGGATTTGTAGATTATTTCTTTCAGAAATTAAAAGAAAAAGAATTGTTTGACGGTTCTGTTGTGGTGGTACAGCCGATTGAAAAGGGAATGATCGGCGAACTGAATAAGCAGAACTGTGAGTACAATTTATTTTTAAGAGGAATTGACAAGGGGGAAGTTGTGGATGAGCATACTCACATTGATGTCATTTCAAGGTGTATCAACCCCTACACAGAATATGAGGCTTATGAAAAATTAGCAGAAAATCCGGACTTCCGGTTTATCGTATCCAATACAACGGAGGCCGGAATAGAGTTCGTTTCAGATAACAAGCTGGAGGATAAGCCGGCAAAATCTTTCCCGGGCAAACTGACTCAGTTATTGTACAGGCGCTTTTTACTGGGATTAAAAGGATTTATCATCTTATCCTGTGAGCTGATCGACCATAACGGAGAGGAATTGAAAAAATGCTGTATGAAGTATGCGGATCTGTGGAATCTGGGAGAAGAATTCAAGACCTGGATGGAGACAGAAAATGACTTCTGTTCTACTTTAGTGGACCGCATCGTGACAGGATTTCCCCGTGAAGAGCATGAAGCGCTGTGTAAAAGAATCGGGGAGCAGGACAACATGATGGATACAGCGGAGATATTCCATCTGTGGGTGATCCAGGGAGATCATGAGGACGAACTGCCTCTGGTGAAGGCCGGTTACAATGTGATCTGGACAGACAATGTGGACCCTTATAAGAAGAGAAAAGTCAGAATTTTAAACGGTGCCCACACTTCCATGGTGCTGGGAGCACATCTGTACGGTTTGGAGACGGTGGGGGAATGCCTGAAAGATGAAAAAGTATCGGCACTTCTTAAAAAATGTATTTTTGAGGAGATTATTCCGACGATTGGGGATACACAGGACAATAGAAATTTCGGAGAAGCAGTTTTGGAACGTTTTGCAAATCCCTTTATCCGTCATCTGTTGTTATCCATCGCCTTAAATTCCGTGTCCAAGTTCAAGGCAAGAGTGCTGCCTACCATTTTGGAATATAAAGAAAAATACGGTTCCTATCCGCAGGGGCTTACCTTCTCACTGGCTGCCCTGATCGCGTTTTACCGCACAGATGCGGCTAACGATGGGGAAGAAATCGTGGCATTTATGAAAGAGGCTTCTGTTGCGGATATTTTAAAGAAAGAAGAATATTGGGGACAGGATTTAAGCCCGATGCTGGATGTGGTGCAGAAATGGTATGACTGTATTGAGGCGGAGGGAATGGAGAAAGCTTACGGCGAGGTTCTGGCGTAAAGGAGAAAATATGCAGGATTTTATCAAAATCAACAGAGAAGATATGGCAGCAGTTGCCTTAAAACCAATGAAAAAAGGAATGACCGTTACCGTGGATGACACACAGATCACACTTCTTGAGGACATTCCCCAGGGCCACAAATTTGCCCTGTGCCATATGAAAAAGGGTGCTCCCGTCATAAAATACGGCGCGACGATCGGTTATGCAAAAGAAGACATCCAAAAAGGAAGCTGGATCCATGTTCACAACCTGAAGACATCTCTGGGCGATGTGCTGGAGTATAAATACGAACCGGTTTCACTGAAAGAACTGACGGGTAAAAAGGCTTCTTTTATGGGATACAGAAGGGCGGACGGTACGGTAGGCGTGCGGAATGAGCTTTGGATCCTTCCCACAGTGGGCTGTGTCTCCTCTGTGGCAAAGGCCATTGAGCAGGAGGCGAAAAGAAGATTTCCGCTGGGAAATGTGGAGGAGATCGTGGCCTTTACCCATCCCTACGGGTGTTCCCAGATGGGCGAGGACCAGGAAAACACGAGAAAAGTTCTGGCAGATATGGTCCATCATCCAAATGCCGGGGGAGTTCTTGTGCTGGGTCTTGGATGCGAGAACTGCAATATTCCCGTTCTAAAAGAGTACATCGGTGAGTACGAGGAAGAACGGGTGAAATTCTTGCAGTGCCAGGATACAGAAGACGAGATTGAGGAAGCACTCACTATTCTGAGTAAACTCTATGAAAATGCGAATAAATGTGTCAGAGAAGAGTGTGATGCAGGAGAACTGATCATCGGCATGAAATGCGGCGGTTCTGACGGCCTGTCAGGAATCACGGCGAATCCGGTGGTGGGGGCTTTCTCCGACATTCTCATATCAAAAGGCGGCACAACCATTCTCACGGAAGTGCCGGAGATGTTTGGTGCGGAGACGATTCTTATGAACCGGTGTAAGAACAGAGAGGTATTTGAAAAGACTGTTCATCTGATCAATGATTTTAAAGATTATTTTACCAGGCATAACCAGACAATCTATGAAAACCCATCTCCCGGCAATAAAAAAGGCGGGATTTCCACACTGGAGGACAAGTCTCTGGGGTGTACCCAGAAGTCAGGTTCTGCACCGGTGACAGATGTATTAAGGTATGCTGAGAGGGTAAAAGAAAAGGGATTAAACCTTCTGTCAGCACCCGGAAATGACCTGGTAGCAGCCACCAGTCTGGCCATCTCCGGAGCACAGATCGTCTTATTTACAACCGGAAGAGGTACACCGTTTGCGTCACTCGTACCCACCATTAAAATATCTTCTAATTCAGGCCTGGCGGATTATAAATCCAAGTGGATAGATTTTGACGCCGGAAAAATGGTGGAAGATAAAACAAAAGAGGAATTGGCGGAGGCCCTGTTTGAGTACATTATACGGGTAGCATCAGGTGAGAAGGTGAAGGCAGAAAAAGCGGGCTATCATGATATTGCAATTTTCAAGCAAGGGGTAACATTGTAACAATATAGAAGTGAATGGTAAGTTTCACAAAGTTCATCGCTTGGTGGAACTTACCATCCATCTATATCACATCCAGCCACGCAGCCAATTCAGCCACAGATTCCCCTGTTCGGACACGTACAGAGCAATTATCTGCATTCTGCTCCAAGCCAACCTGGTAGAATTCGCAGCTGATCATCATCCAATTCAGCCACAGACTGCCCTATAACCGGACGTGTGCAGAGCAAATATCTGAATTCTGCCCCAGCCAACACGGTACTATCCGCAGCCAGTCCCAGCCAAACCCAGCCGCAGGCTTCCCCGTATGGACGTTTCAGAGCGGTAGAGAATCTTACAAGATCCATACGCTAGCAAGCACTTAGTGAAGAGCCCTAAGGCGATGAACTTAGTGCGGGTTGCGTATTAGCTTGGAAGTTCTCTGCTCTCGGCCATACGGGGAAGCCTGCGGCTGGGTTTGGCGTCCGCTTTCTCCAAAACGATGAACATCCACTACATCAATCCCGGAATATCTATATACAGAAAAATCACAATAGTGTATACTTTCTAATAAACCACACCCCATCACCGGCATAACCCCATTACCGCACAACCACACATAACAGCGCCCCATGCCGCAAAGAAAAAGAACAGGACAGTAAATAGATATGAGCAAAGTATTGATTATTGAGGATGATGAAATATTAAATGCAGGTCTCTGCTTTCACCTCCAGAGAAAGAATATAGAGGCAGAACCTGCCTATACCCTGGCGGAAGCAGATTCGTATTTAAAATCACAGGAACCGGATCTGATCCTTTTGGATGTGAATCTGCCGGATGGCAGCGGCTTTGATTTTGCCAGAAAAGTGCTTGCCAAACAGTCCGCCGCCTTTGTATTCCTCACAGCCCACAATCTGGATGACGATGTGATACAGGGCCTGCAGCTTGGCGCAGATGATTACATTACAAAACCCTTCAGCATCCGCGTGGTGGTAGAAAAGATCCAGACCATTCTGCGCCGATGCGCCAGGTCAGAGGAGACTTCCGGTGTATATGTCTGCAGGGAACTGGAAGTGGATTTTGTGAGGCGAACAGCCAGCAAAAACGGGCAGATACTGACACTGACCCCTACGGAATTTAACCTTCTGGAACTGTTCTGCAGAAATCCAAACAGGATTCTTTCAAAGGAAATCCTGCTGGAAAAGGTATGGGATGACAGAGGAAACTATGTGAATGACCATGCGCTGACCTTAAATATCAGCAGACTGAGAGGAAAACTGGAAGACGGGGAGAACACCTATATAAAAACCGTGTACGGTATGGGTTATGAATGGATGGGAGGCAGCAGATAATATGAAAAAAATCGTGTGGCCCATTCTCACAGCAGTGCATTTCCTGGCTGTGTGCGGGGGGAGCTTTTTTCTCTTTTTGCAGCCTGTTTCATTTGAAATAAAGATACTTTTGTGGGTATCCATGTGGGGACTGTGGGCTGCCGGGATTGGCAGCTATCTGTATTTCAGGAACCAGTATGTGAAATATTCCCGGGGTGTATGCCATTATGCACAGGAAATTATGAATGGAAATCCCTGTGCCGAGGTACAGAATCAGGAGACATTGACCTCCAAGATGGTCATGGAGCTTCAGAAGACAGGGGAAATTCTGGAATATAAGGCCAGGGCGGCAGAAAAGGAAAAGGCGGAGACGCAGCAGATGGTATCTGATATTACACATCAGTTGAAAACACCCATAACGAATATAAAAATGTACGGGGAAACACTCTGTGAGGAAAATCTGTCAAAAAATGAGGAGAGGCAGTTTATCCAAATCATTCTGCAGCAGGTTGATAAACTGGAATTTCTCATTGAATCTCTGGCTGAAATGTCACGCCTTGAGAGCAAAATGCTGCATATGCATCCGGAAAACTGTAAGCTGATCCAGACCGTTTCCCGGGCACTTGATACGGTCAGGTCCCGGGCAGATGAGAAAAAGATGGAACTGCAGGTAGATGTCAGGCCCACGATTGAAGTCAGCCATGACAGCAAATGGACCGCGGAGGCCCTGGGAAATATCCTGGACAATGCAGTGAAATATACACAAAGCGGCGGAAAAATAACCGTAAGTGCCAGGAATCTGGAAATGTATGTCGTAATTTCCATCAGCGATAATGGAATAGGAATAGACCCCGGGCATTATAACCGGATTTTCCAGAGATTTTACCGGGAGGCAAAGGCTGCGAAAACAGAGGGGCTTGGCATCGGACTGTATCTGGCACGGCAGATCATCACCCTGCAGGGCGGGTACATCAAAGTAAGATCAAAAGAGGGATACGGAACAGAATTTGAAGTATTTCTTCCGAGAAGGGCGGCATGAGGCCGCCTTTTTGCGTTGTGCAAAACATGTATCAATATTGATACCATTCATTCCGAAGACTGATACAGGATTGAGAGAATGGACATCTATAATAAGAGTATCACAGGAAAGGGGAATACATCATGAATATTTTACAGACAAGAAATCTTACAAAGTATTACGGAAAAGAGCCGCTTCTGGTGAAGGCTCTTGATGGTATCAATATGGAGATTGAGCAGGGGAACTTTACAGCCATTGTAGGCAGATCCGGTTCGGGAAAGAGTACGCTTCTGCATATGCTGGGAGGCCTGGACTGCCCCACAGGGGGAAGCGTGATGGTGGACGGACAGGAGCTCAGCGGGCTTGACAGCAATGAACTGACTATTTTCAGGCGGCGTAAAATCGGGTTTGTCTTTCAGAATTTTAATCTGATGCCGAATCTGAATATCTATGACAACATTGTCCTTCCGGTAGAACTGGACGGGCGCCGTGTGGATGAGGAATATGTGAAGGAGATCGTGACGGTCCTGGGGCTTGAGGATAAGCTGAAGAGAAAGCCGGGAAAGCTGTCAGGAGGACAGCAGCAGAGAGCTGCCATTGCCAGGGCGCTGGTCACAAAGCCGGCTATCATTCTGGCAGATGAACCCACAGGAAACCTGGATTCTCAGACAAGTCAGGAGGTACTGGGGCTGTTCCGGGCAGCCAGCAGAAAATTCCACCAGACCCTTGTGATGATCACCCACAACGAGGAGATCGCCCAGGTGGCTGACAGAACTATCCGGATAGAGGATGGAAAAATTGCGGAGAGCGGGTGGTCTTAATGAGCATGGATAGAAATAATAACAGAGGGGTTGTATGGAGAGTTGCCGGTAGCAATCTGTTGGGGAATAAACTCTACAGTTTTTTCACTGTCCTGACCATCATTCTGGCTGTCAGCCTGATCAGCGGTCTGGCCATGGTGCAGAAATCAACGGAAAGAGAAAAACAGCAGATACTGAACTCCATGCAGCATGTCATGTATATGGACGTCACGGATGAGCAGAGGAAAGGGCTTGCAGAGGATGCGCTGACAGAGATCATGGTGCCATATAAGGAGGGAAGAGAGGTCAAGGAGGAAGGGGTAAAGATGTATCCCTTCTATATAGAAAGCCACAGCAGCGGCATCGTTACCTATACTCCGACAGAGGGAAACGTGCCGGAGCAGGAAAATGAAATCGTTGTGGACAGACAGCTTCTTAAGGCTCTGGGAAAAGAAGAAAAAACAGGGACAAAACTGGAAATTTCTTTTGCAGAAGGGGAAAGGGAAACCTTTGTGGTCTGCGGCATACTGGATCGGGACCGTGAGATGAGTACATATCCCGTCTACGTCTCAAAAGCGTTTGCGGAAAAAGGTAAGGCGCTCAGGGATATCCCCTATACAGCCCTGATCAGGATCGCGGATGCAGGTGAAATGCAGATGTCAGAGTTTGCCGGAGTGGTAAATAATCTTGCCGTCAAATATGGGATTGAGAGAAATCAGGTGAATATAAACGGGACCTTTGAAAATTCCCTTCAGAATAACAGTGCCGCACTTGTGCTTGGCATTGTAGGGATTATTATCTTATTTGCCGCTGCGGTTGTCATCTACAGTATATTTTATCTGTCTGTGACGGGCAGGATACAGCAGATCGGGCAGCTCAGAACCATAGGCATGACAAAAAAGCAGATAAACAAGATGATCTTCCGGGAGGGCCTCATGCTCAGCAGCATTGCGGTACCCACAGGAGTTCTCATAGGAAATGTGTGTGCTTATCTGATCAAACCGGAAGGTTTTGCAGTGGCGGACCTTTTTCTGATGGCATTTGGAGCGTCTGTGTTCGGCATTCTCACGGTGCTCTTTTCTGTGAGAAAACCGGCGAAAATGGCAGGAAGCGTTTCCCCTGTGGAAGCAGTGAGATATGTGGGAGAGGATGAGAGCGGAGAGGAAAAAGACAGACCCCACAGGAGGCTGACAGCCCGGACCCTGGCAGGGAGCAGCCGGAACAGAAGCCGGAAAAAGGGAATGCTGACCACAGCTTCGCTGGCAATCGGAGGCGTATTATTTATGACAGGCGCTTCTTATATGTCTGCCTGGGACGAAGACGAATATTCCAGAATGGGTGATTTTGAGAACTGGGAATATATTGTGGATTATGTGTACGATGCACACAGCAATGCCCAGAAATACGGAATCACAAACTTACAGATGGGGGGCACTCTGAACGATGCATTAAAACAGAAGCTGGAGAGCATTCCCAATGTAAAAAAGGTTAACAGGGATATTTTTACTTCCGCGGTCCTCAGGGATGGTGACAAAGAATATATGGGTAATGTTTACCCTGTGACGGATGAAAACAGGGAACGATTAAATGCTCTGCTGGATAAGGGAAGCGTCGATGATCTGAAAGAAAATACCATTATTGTCATCAATACCAGGCTGGTGGAATCCCTTTTCCAGATCTCTCTGGACATAGGAAAGGAGGCTGTGCTGGAGTGGTATAACGGCAGTACACAGGAATGTACTGTGCAGGTAGTTGGCGTAAAAGAGCGTGGGGATGAAGGCAGAAATCTGGATGACGGCGTTTATATCCCGGAAAAAAGGATGGATGAAATGTGGCCCGGAATGAATAAAACAGCATCCTTTCTCGTGACAGCAGAAGATTATGAAAAAAACGGGAAATCCATCGAAGCAGCCATTCTGAATATACTGGATGACTATAAAGATTTGGACCTGCAGACCCTGAGAGAGAAAAAAATAGATGATGCAGCGCAGACAAAAAAGATCAATACACAGGTTTTCGGCCTGACCATTTTTATCATCATCTTCAGTATTTTTAATATGGTCAACACCAGTATCAGCAGCATGACAGCCAGAAGGAGGGAATTTGCCATGCTGGAATCCATCGGCATGGAGCAGAGACAGATATTGAAAATGCTCTTCTTTGAGAACATTTACCTGGCAGTGCCCAATATGGTCATCACCCTGACAGCAGGCGGCCTGGCCGGATATGGTACTGTGTGGGGACTGCGGAAATTTGCGGGGGCTGCGTATATGCACTTTCAGTTCCCGGCTGCGGAATACGGGATCTATGCGCTCTGCATGCTGCTGATCCCCATGCTGATCACATATGTCTGCCTGAAAATGCAGAACAGGGATTCTCTTGTACTGAGAATCAATTACACAGAATGACATAGAAAAATGATAAGAAAAAGACACATTAGGTTATGAGCCTCATACATTACTCTATTTTATCACCGCTTGGGATTTCCTATAATATAACAAACAGAGGGTTCCGGAACGCCTGTAAGTTGAATACAGAAAAGGAGATCAGGTATGAGGTTAAAAAGAATAAGTGTCATGTTACTGGCAGCGGCTGCAGCAGCAGCGCTTACGGCCTGCGGGCAGGGGAAAGAGAGTCAGGAGAAGGAGACAGGCAGCAAAACAGAAGTAAAAAGCGATGATGTGCTGTCCGTGATGACATGGGATGACAATCAGGCGAAGGGGCTTCAGAAGATTCTGGATGATTTTACAGAGGAGACGGGAATCAAGGCGGAGACAGGCGTAGTCAAATGGGACGAATACTGGACTATGCTGGATGCCGGTGCCAGGGGAGGCACACTGCCGGATGTGTTCTGGATGCACTCCAATGAAGCGGAGCGCTATATGACCAACGGACTGCTTCTGGACTTGACAGATGAGATAGAGAGCAGCGATAAGATTGACCTTGCCAATTACCCGGAGGATATTGTAGAATTATATAACAATGACAACAAGCAGTATGCAGTGCCAAAGGATGTGGATACCATTGCCCTGTGGTACAATAAGAAAATGTTTGACGAGGCAGGGGTTGCGTATCCCACAGCGGAGTGGACCTGGGATGATGTGTTTGAGGCAGCCAAAAAGCTCACAAAAGAGGATGGCAGCCAGTACGGACTCGCCATGCGCAATGACAACAACCAGGCAGGCTATTACAATATGATCTATGACAATAACGGTTACATTATCTCAGAGGACAAGAAAAAGTCAGGCTGGGATGACCGGAAGACAGTCGAGGCCATGGAGATGCTGGAGAGCTGGATCCGGGCAGGGGTTATGCCTTCACTGGAAACCATGTCTGAAAACGGTGAGGATGTGCTGTTCCAGTCCGGGAAGATTGCCATGACCTTCCAGGGCTCCTGGATGCTTGCTTATTTTAAGGAAAATGAATATACTGCAGAGAACTGTGACTGTGTGGAACTGCCCAGGAATGCGGAGACGGGAAAGCGTGTCTCTATCTACAACGGATTGGGATGGGCCGCAGCCGCAAACGGGGAGCACACAGAGGAGGCATGGAAGCTGATCGAGTACCTGGGATCAAAGGAAGCACAGCTGAAACAGGCAGAACTGGGTGTCACCATGTCGGCCTATAAGGGAACTTCAGACGCATGGGCCAACTCCGCTGACTTTAATCTCAAGGCTTATCTGAATATGATGGATGACATGGTGATCCGCCCCTACTCCAAGACCACGGTTGCCTGGGAGAATAAGGCAAATGAGATATTAAAAGAGGTTTACGCCGGCAATAAGACCATGGCAGATGCCTGCGCGGAGATCGCAGAGTTTATGAACCAGTCCCTTGCGGAAGAATAAGAATGGAAAGAGGTAGGATGCATGGCTTTGCTTCAGGTTGATTTTTTTTCAGAGGTGCTGGGAATGTGCACACAGATGTCTGTGATCCTTCCCCAGAGGACCAGAAGACAGATTGGTATGACAGGGGCAGTGCGGGAGGGAAAGTATCCCGCAGTGTTTCTGCTGCACGGTATGACGGATGACCACACCACATGGTGCAGGAGAACTTCCATAGAGCGCTATGTCAGTGAGCTGGGGATTGCGGTGGTCATGCCGGAGGTACATTTGGGATGGTATACGGACACGAAGTACGGCATGCGTTACCAGACTTACATAAGCCGGGAGCTTCCGGGTATCTGCCGGGAATTTTTCCCCAATATCTCTGAGAGAAGAGAGGATATTCTGGCAGCCGGTGTGTCCATGGGCGGCTATGGCGCATGGAAGTCTGCTCTTGACGGCAGTGAAAATTTCGGTGCGGCGGCAGCGCTGTCGGGGGCTTTGGATATTGCGGCAGCCCGGCAAAGGCACAGGGAGGAGGAACCGGATTCACAGATGCTCTGGGACGGAATCTTCGGAAGCGGGGCGCCTGTGAGAGGCTCAGACAATGATCTGTGGGAACTGGCCCGCAGAAGAAAGGTTTCCAAGAAGGATATGCCCAGGCTTTATGCCTGGTGCGGAAGGCAGGACTTTCTCTATGAGGACAATATACGTACCTGGGAGCACATGAAGCGTCTGGGCATCGAAGTGACTGCGAAGGAATCCGAAGGGAACCATAGCTGGGACTGCTGGGACGTGCAGATCCGGGATGTGCTCAGATGGTGGCTGGACAGATAGGAGGAAAAATGGAACATAACCCGGGGATGAATTTGAGATTCAAAGCTTTTTTGGACAATGAAAGCCAGGATTCCGTAGAACTGGCGCTGAACTACTGCGGCATTGAGGAGTGCAGGCCGGGTTATTTCCACAGTCCGCCGAAACGTTCCATTTACCTGATCCATATTATTCTGAGGGGGAAGGGCACTCTGGAGATTGAGGGCCAGACCTTTCATCTGGGGGAAAACGACGCGTTTTTGATCCCGCCCTACAGGAAGGGCAGCTATCAGGCAGACCGGGAGGAGCCATGGGTCTATATGTGGATTGGCTTTTCCGGTCTGAAAGCCTATGAATGTCTCACAAAGGCAGGGTTCGGGCAGCAGCGGCTGGTCAGACAGGTCACTTGCACGGAACGTCTCCATGAGATCATCAGAAGGATGCTGGAGATACCCCAGCTTACCCTGGTGAATGAACTGCGGAGAAACAGCATGATGCAGTGGTTCCTGTCAGAGCTTATTGAGGAGTATCAGACGCTTTATAAAACCCAGGATACATACCCCTATTCCGCAGCAGCCTATGTCAGCTACGCCAAGGAGTTTCTGGTGGAGAATTATAACCGGAAGGTAAGGGTAGATGAACTGGCTGACCGGATCGGCATCAACAGAAGCTATCTGGCAAAGAGCTTTAAGAAATTGATGGGCTGTTCTCCCCAGCAGTTTTTAGTGAATCTGCGAATGGAGAAGGCAGTGGGAATGCTGAAAAATACAGATTTACCTGTGAATCAGATCGCGGCCCAGGTGGGATATGAAAATCCCCTGACATTTTCCAAGATATTCAAACAGCGGTACGGCATCAGCCCGAAAAATTACAGGGAATCTGCCGCCTCCTTTCCGACTGCGCAGAATGACTGTGTAGAATAGAATTTTACGATCCAGTCTTTCGGCTTCTCAGCAGCAAAAGCATGCACACAGACTGCAAAAATCCCCGGTCTGACGTGTGGCTGCTTCGGAAATGTCATTCAAACCTTGATTTGCCCTATATATTGTGGTAATATTAAAATCGTTGACTAAATCTGGATAAGGAGCGATAACATGACAATAGAAGAGTGGCTGGGAGAGGAGAACCAGCTTGGTATGGATATCTGGGCAAAGAAATACTGCTGCGAAAATGAGGATTTCGAGGCCTGGCTTACAAGGATCAGCGGGGGAAATGAGGAGATTGGAGAGTATATCCGGCAGAAGAAATTCCTGTTCGGCGGCAGGATCCTTTCCAACAGAGGACTTCAGAAGCAGAACAGAAAGGTGACGTATTCCAACTGTTATGTCATTACACCACCGGAAGATGAGATCGAAAGTATTTTTGACTGTGCGAGAAAACTGGCGCGGACCTACAGCTACGGCGGAGGGTGCGGCATTGATATATCAAAATTAAGTCCCAGAGGGGCCAAGATCAACAATGCGGCCAAGGAGACAAGCGGTTCCGTATCTTTTATGGAACTGTACTCCCTTGTCACTTCCCTGATCGGACAGAACGGAAGGCGGGGCGCGCTTATGATCTCCATAGACTGCTCCCACCCGGATGTGCAGGAGTTTATTGATCTGAAGACAGACCTGGATAAGGTGACAAAGGCCAATATTTCCATCCGCATCCATGAGGATTTTATGGAAGCTGTCAAGGAGAATAAGGACTATCTTCTGCACTACACACGGGAAGTTACCGGGGAAGTGATCGAGAAGACTGTCAATGCCAGGGAACTGTTCAGAAGGATCGCGGAGACAAACTGGGATTTTGCAGAGCCGGGCGCCCTGTTCTGGGACCGTATCACAGGGTGGAACCTGCTGAGTAATACAGAGGATTTTGCCTACGCGGGCGTAAATCCATGCGCAGAGGAGCCGCTTCCCGCAGGGGGAAGCTGTCTGCTGGGAAGTGTGAACCTGGCGGAGTTTGTGCAGAATGCGTTTACAGATACGGCGTTCTTTGATTTCGACAGCTTTAAGAAGTGTGTGCAGGCATCCGTGAACGCATTGAATGAAGTCCTGGAAGAGGGGCTGCCCCTGCATCCGTTGGACGAGCAGAGGGAGAGCGTGGAAAAATGGCGCCAGATCGGTCTTGGCATCATGGGGCTTGCAGATGCCCTGATCAAACTGGGAATCACCTATGGGGAGACCGAGGCGGTGGAGATGTGCGATAAGATCGGTTTTGCCATGGCAGACGCCGCTATTGCGGCTTCCGCCAGACTTGCCAGGGACAAAGGTGCATTTCCGGCCTGCTGCGTGGAGGAAATCATGGAGACCCCGTATTTTATGGCAAATACCACGGAGAAGACGAGAGATCTTGTGGGCAAATACGGCCTTCGCAATTCACAGCTTCTGACCATTGCGCCTACGGGAACCCTGTCCACCATGCTGGGTATTTCCGGCGGCATTGAGCCTGTCTATGCCAATTACTATGAGCGGAAGACAGAATCCCTGCACGGGACGGATGTGTATTACAAGGTGTACACAAAAATCGTGGAAAACTATATGAAGCAGTTTGAGATAAAGGATGACAAGTCCCTGCCGGAGTATTTTGTCACAGCCATGACACTGGACTACCGACAGAGGATTGACATGCAGTCTGTGTGGCAGAAGCATATTGACGCGTCCATCAGCTCCACTGTGAATGTGCCGAACAGCTTTACCGTGGAGGAGACAGAGAGCCTGTATCTGTACGCCTATGAGAGCGGGCTGAAGGGAATCACTATCTTCCGCGACGGCTGCAGACGGACAGGGATACTGAACACCAAGGAGACGAAAAAGGTGGCAGCAGGAGAGGGACTGAAGAGAGGCGATATCATTCTGGTCACAGACGATGTGGTGGGCAAGAAGCGGAAGCTGATCACCGGCTGCGGCAGTCTTCACTGTATCGCGCTTTTTGATCCCCATACAGGTGCGCTTTTGGAAACTTACCTGAGCAAAGGCTCCACGGGAGGCTGCAACAACTTCATGGTCGGACTTTCCAGAATGATCTCCATCAGTGCCAGAGGCGGGATTGACATCGAGACCATTGTGGACCAGCTCAATTCCAGCGGCTCCTGTCCGTCCTA
Organism: Blautia caccae; assembly: GCF_040095955.1. Classification (NCBI taxonomy): domain Bacteria; kingdom Bacillati; phylum Bacillota; class Clostridia; order Lachnospirales; family Lachnospiraceae; genus Blautia; species Blautia caccae. The sequence continues at coordinate 42,758 of NZ_JBBMFP010000011.1, forward strand.
CACGGCGCGCCGGGTGACGAGGAAAGATACCAGCAAAGGGGCATGCTGTCCTATGGCCGTGGGCAATGCCCTGATGGATATGTATAATGAGATGCAGGCAGAGCTTGCCCAGAAGGAGAAAGACCTGGGCGGACGTTCCCACAAGAAGGCTCCAAAAGCCAAAGCAGTGACCGCACCGGAGACGGACAAGATATACTGCCCGGAGTGCGGGGAGGCTCTTGTCTTTGAAGAGGGGTGCAACATCTGTAAGAGCTGCGGATGGAGCAAATGCCATTAATGAATCACAGAACAGAGGAATAAGGGACCGCCGTACAGTTTGGGAACAGGCTATACGGCGGTCTGTTTAATGAACCCGATTTTCTTTACCAATGTTGAAGTACAGCCGGATATGTCCTATAATAGTCGATAAATATTGACCATTGGAGGATTCGTATGGAAGAAATCACGCTGGAGGAGCGCAGAAAACGGTTTGCGGAAAAATTTGTCCTCTGCCAGCCTGCGCTCTCTGCGGTTGGGGATGAGACGAGGCAGCATATGATCCGGACTCTGATCGAGCACTGCGGGGAGGGAGGACTGCGTGTGGGACAGATTCAGAAGAACACCAACATTTCCCGCACTGCAGTGTCCCACCATCTGAAAATATTGATGGAGGCCGGGATCATTGCGGTGAACAGACGGGGAACCATGAATTTTTATTATCTGGATCCGAAAAGCAGCAGCCTGAAGCTGGTGGCAGAACTGTGGAGGGATGCAGAGGAAATGATGGATGTATGCCCGGAAAAGGTAAAGGAGAGGACAGAGAATGAAAATATATAATATTTATTTCAGCCCCACAGGCGGGACGAAAAAGGTGGCAGATATGCTGGGCAGTGCCTGGAGGGAAGAAAAACAGGAGATTGACCTGTCGGTTTTTGGGAAAGATTATACAGGGTATGTCTTTGAAAAGGAAGATATCTGCATTGTAGGAGTTCCCTCTTTTGGGGGAAGGGTGCCGGAGGCAGCTCTTAACGCGCTTGGGCAGATGAAGGGATGCGGGGCGCGGGCGGTCCTTGCGGCAGTGTACGGAAATAGGGATTTTGATGACACGCTGCTGGAGCTTAAAGAGGCGCTTACGGATGCTGGGTTTCGCTGTGCGGCGGCATCTGCGGCTGTGGCGGAGCATTCGGTTATGAGGCAGTTCGGTGCAGGAAGGCCGGATGAGAAGGACAGGGCAGAACTGCAGGCATTTTCAAAGAAAATAAAGGAAAAGCTGGATGGACAGGCTGAAGGGAAGAGCGTAAGCGTGCCGGGAAATAAACCATACAGAAGCTACAGCGGCATTCCCCTGAAGCCAAAAGCCGGCAAATCCTGCACGAAATGCGGAATTTGTGCCGCAAAATGTCCGGCAGGCGCAATTCCGAAGAGCAATCCGTCGGAGGTGGACAAGGAGAAATGTATTTCCTGTATGCGCTGTATTTCCGTCTGTCCCCGGAAGGCGAGGGACGTAAACCGGATCATGCGGAAGGCAGCCTCCGTAAAAATGAAAAAGACCTGCAGCGGCAGAAAGGAAAATAAAATATACCTCTGACTGCAGGTGTGAATTTATGAAAGGCAGGAAACAGATAGATGATAAAGGCAGTATTTTTGGATTACACGGGCACTATCATTGAGGAGGGCGGTCCGGACGGCATGGAGATGCTGAAGCGGTGCTACAGAAATAGTGATATGGAGAGTATGGAGGCAATGCTGGCCTACTGGTGGAAGCTGATCAAGAATTTTGAAGCCGTCAGTTATAAAGACAGCTATATCACAGAGGATGAGATCGTGGACCGGGCACTGGAGGAGTGTGCCCGGAAAATACATCTCAAAGAGAATTTTGAGGAGCTGCACAGGCTTTGCCAGCGGTTTTGGATGTATGCGCCGGCATTTCCCGATTCGGCAGAGTTCTTTGAAAAATGCAGGGTACCCATCTATGTTATCAGCAACAATGGCCTTTCCTATGTGGAGGAAGGCATGCGGGACAAGGACCTGCACCCGGCCGGTATCATCTGCGGGGATATGGTGAGGGCATATAAGCCCCACCGGGAAATCTTCCAAAAAGCTCTGGAGGTGAGCGGCCTTGGCCCGGAGGAGGTCATCCATATCGGGGATTCTGTCACCTCAGACGTTGCGGGAGCGGCAGCGGCGGGGATCACGGCTTTGCTGCTTGACAGAAAGGGTGATAAGACCTGTGAGGGGGTCACTGTGATCCACTCACTTACGGTAGCCATTCCTTTGTTAGAAAATCAAGCGTGAGAAAGTCAAATGTGAGAAGATCAGGACAGCTTCAGGGCCAGATACAGGACCGTGGCATCGCGGAATCTTCTGGGGTTCAGGCCGCATTTTTTGTAAATGCGGTCTAATTTATATTGGAGCGTGTTCTTATGAAGAAACAGTCTGCTGCTGGTGTGCCCCAGAGACATATCCTCCTCAAAATAGGCTGACAGCAGGGAAATATCCTCTGCGTCCAGCGCGTCCAGGGTCTTTCTGAGGTATTCCGCCCGGCAGCCCTCGTCCACGGAGGCCAGGACAAGTTCCAGAGTAAGGTCGTCAAAGACCGCATAATGCCGGATATCGGAGGATGCAATGCTTTTCATCGCGGCAGTTCCCGTATGGCCGGACTCTGAGAGCTGGAAAATGGGACAGCTTTTGCCAACGGCTATTTTCAGCAGCCCTTTCTGGGAGACGGCAAATTCCTCCAGGATGGGGGAGATCACAGGAAACCTGCGGCTGTCCGCCACAGCCAGGTATTCACTGGGAAAGTTGAAGGTGTAAAGCGTGATGTCGGTGCGGGTAAAGAGCCGTTGTATTTTCTGCTCCGCCTCCGCGGTATTCATAGGAGACCTGCCGGAGTGGATATGGATCTGCAGCAGTCGGTACCTGCCGTTTCGGCTGATCTTAAAATGTTCCAGGGTATCCAGCAGATAAGCCTGGGACAGGTTCTCCCGGTTGATCAGAGAGTGGATGACATAGTGCATCTTCTCCGCCTGGGTGCGGCTGAAGGTGTTAAGCTCCCTCTCCCGGATCAGAAGAACGGTGATACGTTCCGCCAGATAGGCATACTTGCGCACCTGGTCCGGAGGCCCGCTGATGCCGATGACTGCCACCAGGGAGCCGTTATGAAAGATGGGCAGGTTGACACCCTTCTGGGTTCCGGCAAACTGGCTGTCCGTATCTGCCTCCAGCATTTCTCCTTTTTCAGCGGCCTGTTTTCCGATTTCATGAAAACTTCCGATTCTCTTTTCATCTGTGCTGGCATAGATGATGCCTGTATGGTCAATAAAATTTACATTTTGTCCGCACACGTCTTTTACGGTCGCTACGATCTGCTGCGCCAGTTTTTTATCAATAGGATTGTCCATAGGAGATTTCCCCTTTCGTGCTAAAATGAATCTGGATAAAGTATAACAGGGTATTGGTATAAATACCATAAATTTAAAGAAAAGATTAAAAAAATTATTATATATAACATTTTCGGAAAACCGGGTTTTTGGTATATTAGAAAAAAAGAGATACGGGAGGAAGAAAGATATGAGAGTAGTGACAGCCATTGATTCACTGAAGGGAAGTCTGTCGTCCATGGAGGCGGGCAGTGCTGTACGGGAAGGGATTCTACGGGCGTGTGCGGAGGCTGAAGTGGAAATCCGGCCTCTGGCGGACGGCGGCGAGGGCACCGTGGAGGCGCTGGTGGGCGGTATGAACGGAGAGATTCAGCGCGTTACCGTTACAGGTCCCCTCGGAAAACCGGTAACATGTGAATACGGTATCATTGAGGATACGAAGACAGCCATTATAGAGATGTCAGGGGCAGCGGGCATTACACTGCTTGCACCGAAGGAGAGAAATCCCCTTCACACCACCACTTACGGTGTGGGAGAAGTGATAAGGGATGCCATTGAAAAGGGCTGCAGAAGATTTATTGTGGGCATTGGGGGCAGTGCTACCAACGACGGCGGCATTGGCATGCTGCAGGCTCTGGGCTTCGATTTCCTGAATGCCGCGGGAGAACAGGTGAGATACGGGGCAGAGGGGCTTTCGGAACTGGTCTCTGTAAGTGCGGACCATGTGATTCCGGGACTGGCAGAGTGTGAGTTCAAGGTTGCCTGTGATGTGACAAATGTACTGTGCGGAGAGCAGGGCAGCAGTGCGGTGTACGGGCCGCAGAAGGGGGCTACGCCATCTATGATCATCCAGATGGATGAATGGCTGGGCAGATACGCGTCACTGGCGCAGAAGAGTTTTCCGAAGGCAGACCCCATGTACCCGGGAACCGGAGCAGCAGGAGGGCTTGGATTCGCATTCCTTACCTTTACCAATGCGGTTCTGGAGTCCGGCATCCGCATTGTTCTGGAGGAGACCAGGCTGGAGGACTATGTAAAAGAGGCAGACCTGGTCATCACCGGAGAGGGCAGGCTGGACGGACAGACCGCCATGGGAAAAGCTCCTGTGGGCGTGGCGGAGCTTGCAAAGAAATACGGAAAACCTGTCATTGCCTTTGCCGGGAGTGTGACAAAGGATGCACGGGCCTGCAATGAAAAAGGGATAGACGCGTTCTTCCCTATTCTGCGGGGTGTCACCACACTGGATGAGGCCATGGACCCGCAAAATGCCAGGGCAAATATGGCAGAAACGGCGGAACAGGTCTTCCGGCTGATACATGCTTTCCGTGGGTAAGGGCGTGTAATTCCCACATCTGAAATATCCCGCGGTTGTACGATGGGGCATGACATGGTAGAATGTATGGAGAAAATACGCGTACAGAAGCAGGGAGAACGAAAATGGCACAGAAAAGGCTGTCAGACAGGGTGGCGGATACCATCCTGTCCATGATCGTGGTGGATAAAAAGTTTAAACCAGGGGATAAGCTTCCCAATGAAAATGAATTTTCAGAGATACTGCAGGTGAGCCGCACCACGCTGCGCGAGGCATTCCGCATACTGGCAGCAGGCCGGGTGGTGGAGATCCGGCGCGGAAGGGGCACGTATGTCAGAGAAGATTTTGCGGACCCCTCCATGGATGCTTTGTCTGATCTGACAGCAGCCAGAGTGGATGCAGGAGATCTGTATGAGATGCGTCTGATCTTCGAGCCGGAGGCTGCCTACTATGCGGCAAGACGGGCTACAGACAGGGAACTGGAACGGATTCTGGAGCTGGGGGAGCAGATAGAGGAGCTGATATTGGAGGGCAGGGACAGAAGGGCAGTGGAGCAGGAATTTCACAAGGCCATTGCCAGAGCCACTCATAATGAGTTCATGAACCGTCTTATGCCTATCCTTTTTTCTGCCATTGACAAGGGCGTGACACTTTCCAGGGAGAAGCGTGAGGCGGAGGAAAATACAGTTTCGGACCACAGGATGCTTATGCAGTTTCTGCAGAGCAGAAATGCAGAGGGCGCCAGGTATGCCATGAAGATCCATATGATGCATGCCATCGAACAGCTTGATATTCCCAAGGACAGGCCTTGATACGTGAAAAAGAAGTCTGCCAATCAGAATCGGATCTGATTGGCAGGCTTTTTTAATTTTCTGAAATTTTTTCCGCGACCGCATCCAGATATTGTTCATCCACGGGGGAATATACATCCCTGAGCATACGGCACGCCTCATGGTAATAATATGCCGCGTCCGCGGGCAGTGCATTTTGTACAGATATGTCGTTATCACAAGCCGAATAGATGCCGGCTTTTATTTGCGCGTAAATACGGTATATGATTCCCATTTCATAAGGATTTTCCAGTTTTTCCGCATAGCCGAGCGCTGTCTTCAGGTGCGCCAGGGCTTCACTGCACGCTCCTTTTTCCAAAAGTATCCGGGAATAATAGGAATAAGGAAGGCTGCGCCCCCACATAAGGTTTCCCTGTTCGTAGCGCGCGATGGACTCTGTCAGATATTTTTCGGCAGAGCAGAGGCTGCCGTTGTCGCATGCTGCCATGCCCGCGTAGGCGTAGAAGACAGATACGCCGCTGACCAGGAAGTTGCTTCCGCTGATCTTCAGGGCTTTTTCATAATACTCCATGGCCTTTTCATACTCCATGGAATGCCGGAATGCCTCCCCAATCCAGGAATAGGCGGCAGCCAGATTGTACAGATGCTCGTCCCTGGCAGGAGAATTGCTGAAGATTGCAATGGCTTCCTGCAGATGGGAAATCCCTTTCTTAAGACTGCCTTTCATAATATCGCCCAGGCCCTGCAGCCGCTTCCAGATAGCCACCTCATCCGTGAAATCTGTGTGTGCCAGAAGCTGCAGGGATTCGGATACGATTTCTTCCATTTTATCGGGCTCATATCGGTTGATGTATACGCAGATCAACTGGCGGTTCGCTTGCAGAAGCTTGGTGAGCTGAAAGGGGGTGGGTGTTTGCCGGTTCAGTTCCTTTAATTTGAAAATGTAGGACAGGCCTTTCTCATAGCTGCATATCCGTATATAATGCCGTCCTATCATGTGCAGATAATCGGACAGGATCTCAAGCTGTTCCTCCCTGGAATTCTCCCCGTCAAACAATTCAAAAGAAGATTCATTTACCTTGTTCTCCACCGTGTACAGCAGATCCTCAATGCTGCTAAGATCCGCTGACAGGCGGTCACTTGTCTCCTCCCTCATATCCAGTGTGAACAGGGTCAGGTTATGACCGATGATCGGAAAGAATTCGTGGGTCACATTCAGGTAATTGTATAGATATTTGACCGCATATTTCAGATATTTCTGCCGGTTGGCCCCTCTCTCAAAGTGAAAGATCAGCTTGGGATACAGTGCCATATCGGCAGGGCCTCCCAGGAGGCGGCCCTCTAAATAATGGCCAGCTTTATTATGGAGGATTCTCTTTTTCGTCCATGACATTTCGTCGTATACATACTCCATGATCTTCTGATGGGAGAAGGAGAAAAAGGTGTTTTCCTGGTCCATATCCTCTTTCAGCAGATCCTTGTTCAGAAGATATTCAAGAATTTCCACCAGCTCATAGTCCTCCTTCCGGGAGAGGACCGAGAGGCAGTCATAGGATACCCCGTCAAAAAATATGGACACAAGATTCAGAATCTGACGGTATTCCGGGGGTACGGGAGCCACACGCTGCTTGATGATATTGCGCATATTTGGGGTGATATCATCAGGGGAGCCGTGATATTTTATGGTGTTGACAGCCTCTGTGATAAAAAGCGCATTGCCCTCTGTCTCATGAAATAACTGTTCTTTCACACTGTCTGTGAAAGCATATCCGGGCAGCAGACAGGAGGCAAGGGATATGGTGTCCCGGTAGTCAAAGCGGTTCACAGCGATGTATTCCAACTGGCCGATGGAACACATATCCTCGGCAAAACGTTCTGCATCTCCCTCCAGACCGCTGCGGGCAGCGAACAGGAAAAGGAGGTTCTGCCGGCTGTAGTCCTTCAGGCTGGTGATGATATCCCTCATGAGGGAAAGACTCACTTTATCCGCCCACTGTATGTCGTCAAAAAAGAAAACAAGAGGCACGCAGCAGGACAGACGGATCAGGCCATTGACAAAGATACTCTGTATGCTTTTGTAATCCAGGGTGGAGATGTCATCAGCGTCCGGCATGGGATGACACTGCTCCTGAGTGAAGGGGAATAGTGCCTGTATGCTCTGTACAAGAGACATATGCTGCGCCGCATTCCCCGTGTCTGTGAGATACTGCAGGAGCTCCCGCACAGGTTTCTGCCATGGTTTTAATATGTATTTTTCCTCCGCACAGTAGCAGCGGGAGGTGAGCAGAAGGGTATCTGCCGGCAGGTTTTGGGCGGATAATGCCTGATTTGCCAGCCGCGTTTTTCCGACCCCGGCTTCGCCCAGAAGCAGCATGTGCCGTACCGGATCATCCTGACCGAGAGAGGACAGGTTCTTTTCCATACGCTCCAGTTCTGCTTCCCTTCCACAGAAGACAGAGAAAATATGTCTGGGGGATTTCAGTTCTTTTTTGCCCTCCAGAATCTTGTTCACTTCCTCGTTCCAGGTCTGCTCGATGGCAAGGGCCAGGTCCTGTATTTCTTTTGCGGGAGTTTCAAAAAGCTCTTGTTCCAGCAGGGATTCCAGACAGTTATAGATGTGCAGGGCCTGGGTGTATTCCTTTCTGGACAGATAGATCTGCATCAGGTATTTGTAGGCAGTTTCATCGAATTCGTTTATCTGCATCTGTTTTTGGCAGAGGGACTCACAAAGCTCAAAATTTCCGGAATCATAGTGCCGGGAGATGGCGCGGTGCAGTTTTTTCAGGTAATGGGCCTTGAAGACCTGCCGGGTGTTGGTTACCCACTCATTGAAGGATACATTATTTTTCAGGTAAAAGCCCTCCAGGAAATCACCTCTGTATAGTCCTGTATTGTCTTCATCCTTCAGAAACAGGTCTGTGTCCAGCATCGGAAAAAGGGCCGGATTGATCCTGATGATATCCCCGGATTCTTTTACCAGAAAGTCCTTCCCGAGATTCTTCCGGATGATATAAAAGGCATTTCTCAGATTGGAGTTCGTCTTCTCCTCCGAACATTTATCCTCCCATATAAGGTCAGCAAGGGTATATTTATTCACTGCTTTGTTCAGAAAAAGGTAATACAGAATGGCTTCTGCCTGCCGATAGGGAAAAACAAGGGGAGACCCGTCCAGCAGGATGGAAGGGCTGCCCAGCATGGATACCGCCAGTTGCTGACTCATAAAATACCTCCTGTCAAAAGCTTTACTATCATGTTATTCCTTATTATAAATTAGGCGTCAAAAGATTACAATTAAAATAATTTTTTTTGACACTTCTTTTTTGATATTTTTTTGATACGGTGCCTGTATGCTTGAAAAAATAAAATCCGAGAGGCAGTAAACGGTGGAAAAAATGGAAAAATACAAAGTAATTGGAAAGGAATTGTCAAATGACCAGGCTTACGGCAAGGTGACCGGGCGGGTCAGATACTGCAGTGACATGCAGTCTTTGGGTATGCTCCATATGCGGCTGAAGGCAGGGACGGTTGCCCACGGGATCATCCGCCGGGTGGATGCAGAAAAAGCGCTGGCACTTCCGGGGGTGGCGGCAGTGTACTCCTGTGAAAACACCCCGGATATCTGTTACGACAGGGGCAGAGTGGAAGCCTGGGAAAATGTACCTAACCAGGAAAAGCTCTTTGACAGGCATGTCCGCTTTCTGGGTGAAAGGGTGGCGGCAGTTGTGGCGGATTCGGAGGAGACGGCAGCAAAAGCATGTGAGCTGATCACAGTGGAATACGAGGAACTTCCGGCAGCCATATCTGTGGAGGAGGCAGCAGCTTTGGAGGCACTGCCCCTGCACGGAGATGGAAATGTCTATGAGGTCCCTTCCTTTGAATACGGGGACTTTGAGACAGCCCGGGGAGAGTTCTTCCATGAGAGCAGATCCCATATCGGAAGAATGACGCATCTGGCTATGGAGACACAGTCCTGCAGGGCTGCGTATGATGCCTCGTCGGACAAGCTCACCATATGGTCGGGCTGCCAGTCCGTGTTTGGCGTCAGAAGCACAGTGGCGCAGTATCTGGGGATGCCCTACGCAAGAGTACGTGTGATCAAGGCGCCCATGGGCGGGTCCTTTGGAGTCAGACAGGAGACACTGCTGGAGCCGCTGACCGCGTATGCTGCCAGAATGCTGGAGGCAGATGTAAAGCTGGTGTATACAAGAGAAGAGCAGATTGTGAATACCATGATGAAGCATAGCCTGGACGGAACCGTGAAGAGCAGGATCAGAAAGGACGGAACCATAGAGGGGCTGTCCATGTCCTGTACCCTGGATGCCGGCGCATACCTTACGGTATCCAGGGGGTATGCGTCCACCATTGGGGAGAAGATAGCAAAGGTGTACCGTATGCCAAACATACATTTTGACGCCCGGGTGGTCTGTACCAATACTCCGATAAACGGAAGTTTCCGAAGCTGGGGATCATGTGAGGAGGCACTGCTCTTAGAGAACCACTGGAATATGGTGTGCAGGGAGATGGGAATGGACCCTGTGGAATTCAGGCTGAAGAACATCCTTTATCCCTATGAGACAGAAGTGGTACATAAGATTCCGGTGGGAAATGTCCATTTCCAGGAGTGTCTGTTAAAAGGGCGGGAGGTCTTTTGCTGGGAAGAAAGGAAAGAAGCCTGTAAAAAAAGAAACAGGGAACAGAGAAGATACCGATACGGAATCGGTATGGCGCTGGCATCTCACACCAGCTCCTTTTATCCTTACAGGGTGGATGTGGCGTCAGCAGCCGCCAGAATCCAGGAGGACGGCAGCCTGATCATCCATGTGGGAATCCATGACCACGGCTGCGGAACTGTGATGGCTATGAAGAAGATTGCGTCCGAAATTATGGAGATCGGTCTGGAGAAGATTGAGCTGAACGAGGCGGATACACAGAACAGCCTTTACGATTACGGCTGTTACGCCAGCAGGACAGTATATTCCCTGGGGCAGTCTGTGAAGCAGTGCTGTGAGCACATTTTGGAAATGGCAAGGGAGACGGCAGCGGCAGCCCTTGGATGCAGCAAAAGCTTTCTTCGCTACCGGGCAGGTGAGTTTTTTAAGGAGATGGAGGAGACCGTGCGGATATCTCTGCCGGAAGTCATCCGGTATTCCATTCAGACCATGGGACAGGATATCTACTATGCCAATACCACCAATGCCGGAGAAAATCCCGGCGTGGCAGCAGCTCATTTTACAGAGGTACAGGTGGACACCTATACGGGCATGACAAAGATTATGCACTGCCTGTCTGTACATGATATTGGCAAAGCCATCAATCCTGACCTCTGCAGAGGGCAGATTGGAAGCGGTATTCAGCAGGGAATGGGAATGGCGCTCTGCGAGGAGATCAAAATACATCCGGTGACAGGGCAGACACTCATAACGAATTTTAAGAATTATGAGGTGGCCAATGCCTGTGACCTGCCTGACTACCAGACTCTGCTGATTGAAGAGCCTGAGAACAGCGGCCCGTTTGGGGCGAAATCCATAGGGGAAGTTGTGGTAGTGCCTGTGGCGCCTGCCATTGTGGCAGCGGTCAACGATGCGCTGGGAACAAATCTGACCAGGCTTCCCCTGACACCTGCGGTCATTCTGGAAGCATTGGAGGGAAAAACAGTATGAGATTGAATTTTGTATTAAATGGAGAGCAGAAGACCATGGAGGTTCCGGGGGAAAAACGGCTTCTGGATTTTATCAGGGAGGATCTGCATCTGACCGGCACCAAGGAAGGGTGCGGGGAGGGGGAGTGCGGTGCCTGCACTGTGGTCTTAAACGGACAGGCCATCCATTCCTGCCTTGCTGTTGCCGGACAGTTGGAGGACAGCGAGCTGCTGACCATTGAAGGACTGGAAAAGAACGGTGAGCTGGATGCCATCCAGAAGGCTTTTATCAAAAAAAGTGCTGTTCAATGCGGATTCTGCACCAGCGGCATGGTAATGTCCGCCAAGGCGCTTCTTCTTCATAACCCCAACCCCACTCAGGAGGAGATAAACCGTGCCATTGCCGGAAATATCTGCAGATGTTCCGGGTACCGGGAAATCCGGGAGGCCATTCATGAGGCGGCCGCCAGCGGGAACGGAGGTGCAGTATGAGCACAGAGTATTTACAGCCCAAAAGCTGGGGTGAGCTGAAAGAGGATCTGCAGAGACTGACGGAAAAGTCTGTGATCCTGGCCGGCGGTACAGACTTGATGCCGAAAATCAGGTCAGGAAAAAAGGAGCCGGATCTGTATTTAAGCCTTTGCAGGATGGAAGAACTGAAAGCCATAGAAAGGCAGGGCGAATGGCTGAAAATCGGTGCCATGGCTGCCCATACCCAGGCTTCGGAAGATCCCTTTATCAGGAAATATTTTACTGCGCTTGCCATGGCCTGCAGTCAGGTAGGATCCCAGCAGATACGCAACAAGGGAACGCTGGGCGGCAGTCTGGCAAATGCCTCACCTGCCGGTGACATTATACCCTGTATCTTCCTGTACGGAGGGAAGATAGAGATCCTGGGAGAAAACGGAATTCGCAGTGTGGATGCGGAATCTTTTCTTTTGGAAAACGGGTGCACGTTACTGGGCAGAAATGAGCTTATAACGTCCATTCTGCTTCCCCTGGAGGAGGAAAGAAAAAGTTGTTTTGTAAAGCTGGGAAGCCGAAGAGAGGTCACAATCGCGCAGATTTCCCTGTGCATTTCCTGGAAAGAGGAGGATAATGAAAAGAAGGACATGAAAGGCTTCATTGGGGCGGTGGATATAAGGCCCGTGGAGTTTGAAAAGGCATATCTTCTCGGAGAAAATTCAGAGGAAAGCAGGGAGGAGGCCGCTGCGTGGCTGGCTGATAAAATAAGAGGCATAAGAAGCAACAGGACCAGGGAATCAAAATTAAAGATAACAGAGGCGGAAAAGCTGTACAAGGAAAGAGCGGTAAAAGGAATCGTTTTTGATGCGGCAGATTGGATAGAGAGAGAAAGCACATTCCATACAGGGAAAAAAGGAGAAGGAAAATTATGAGTGGCGGGAAAAAAGAACGGCAGAAAAATATGACATTTTCTAAATCAGTGTTTGTGTTTGCATTTGTAGTTGCGGCACTTCTGACAGTGACAATCGGTCTTGGGGGGCCTGCCCATGTGGCAATGCTCATCGCGGCCATTGTGGCTGGAATCGTGGCTGTGAGTTCAGGATATTCCTGGGATGAACTGCAGGAAGGTATCGGGGATACCATTAAGGCGGCTGTACCGGCGATTCTGATTCTTCTGGCAATTGGTGTTATCATCGGCGTCTGGCTGCTGGGCGGAATCGTGCCCACCATGATCTACTACGGACTGAAAATCTTATCCCCGTCGGTTTTTCTGCTGGCAAGCTGCCTGATCTGTGCGGTGATTGCTACTGCCACAGGAAGCTCTTGGTCCACAGTGGGGACCATCGGTGTGGCGCTGATGGGAATCGGCAGCGGGCTGGGTGTGCCCGCGGGTATGACAGCAGGTGCCATTATATCAGGAGCGTATTTTGGTGACAAGATGTCCCCTCTGTCCGATACTACCAATCTGGCGCCTGCCATGGCAGGGACGGATATCTTTACCCATATCCGCCATATGATCTACACCACAGGGCCGAGCTTTATTATCGCACTTATCCTGTACGGAATCATAGGTATCAAATTCGCGGGGAATAATTTTGATTCCTCCCTGGTGGAGCTGTATACCTCAACGTTGAAAGATATTTTCTATGTCTCTCCAATCATGCTGATACCGCCTGTGCTGGTCATTATCATGGTGATCAAAAAGATACCGGCGCTGCCTGGGCTGATCGCAGTGGCATTTCTGGGATGTGTGTTTGCATTGGTTTTCCAGGGGGCTGACCTGCAGTCCGTGATTTCCTCCGCCTTCTCCGGATTTTCCATTGAGACAGGAGTGGCAGAGGTGGACAAACTGCTGAATCGGGGCGGCATGACCAGTATGATGGAGATCATCTGCCTCATTCTCATTTCACTTTCCTTTGCAGGTATCGTGGAAAAGAGCGGTATGGTGAATACAGTTATTGAGCGGGCGCTGAAGAATGCCAGGAAGGATTCCACAGTCATAACGGCAACCCTTTTATCCACAATTTTCACCAATTTTGCCACTGGCGTGCAGTATGTGGCGCTGATTATTCCGGGGAGGATGTTCAAGGATATTTACAAAGAAAGAGGACTGCATCCAAAGAATCTGTCAAGGGCTTTGGAGGATACAGGAACCCTGTGTGCGCCCTTTGTTCCATGGGGGACAGATGCCGCGTTTCTTTCAGGGGTCCTTGGGGTGACAACGGGGATTTATGCACCGTTCTGTTTCCTGAATTTTATCAATCCCATTGTGTCTCTGATCTGTGCGCAGACGGGTTGGACCATTGAGAAGATGGAGAAAGATACGGCTTCGGCAACAGAAAATGCAGGATGAATGATTCAGGGTACTGGAAAGAAATAAGAATACGGCAGGGAATGTCTTTTGTCAGGACATTCTCTGCCGTTTCATTATTTTGTCAGGTATCAGAGGTCGATATCCAGAAGGACAGTCAGACTGCGGGGGAGATGAATCTTTTCCAGATTCTCATCATTGCTGCCGCGCAGCAGGCCCTCTGTAAACAGGCGTTTGATCTTGGAACGGGAGACAGAAAGCTGCTCGGCCAGAAATTTATCAGTTCTGATTTTCAGGTCATGCGGATTCTGGATATGGATCATCCGGCAGTTTTCGGTCGGATTTTGCCGGGAGACAGAGGGAAATGCCTCTTTTTTGGAGACGGTGTAAGAGACAGAATCCTCCCTCACAACAGCCCGGTTTTTCTCAAATATTTTCTTGTCAGTGCCGATTTTCAGGGCAAGGCTGCTGTTGTTTTCCTGGAATTTCTGATACAGATTCCGGGGCAGTTTTTGAGGGCTGATGCGCTCAAAAACAGTCAGATTGTAGGTGGACCTGCACTTTTCGCACTGGTAGATCAGCCAGATATCCACACATTTTCCATTGGCGTTGATGCGGAAATCCCCGGTACTTTGAAACAGGGATTTTGTGCCGCATTTCGGACAGTTTCTGATGATTTTATAGGAGGAGGCAGGGAGTATGGTCCAGGTCTCCTCTTTTAAATAGCTCATATGCATATTCCTTTCGCGTTTTATCAGGTCAGGATCTGCAAAGGCTATTTCAATATGAAATTGTTAATATGCAATAGCCTCTGCTATGCATTTTTCTTGGGTTCCAGCATGGTAGTTCCTCCTTTTTACGATATGGGGTTATTATAACGGGAGGATGCGGGGGAGTGCTACCTTAAACTTTTTTCCAAAAGAAAATGAGCAGATACCCATTGGGAAATATGGTATCTGCTCAAGAGGAAACTATTTGCAATTGACATTGTCTGCTTAATAGTTACAACTATTTTCTTTTTTCCTGTAATAAGATCCTCTGTACGCTTTTCAGGGACAGACAGTATTTATCTGCCAGCCGGACGGGGTCCGCGCCATTTTGATAATCACGAAACAGCCTGGTATTGCGGGCGGCGATTTCCTGCCGGATTCCTGTAGTGTCCCCCCAGGAACGTCTGTTTTCCGTCTTTCTGGGAATATAAATACTCTCTCCCTCCACGTACTGCTGTATTATTTCAAGCAGTTCTTTGGGAAGAATCTTATCAGCCTTTTTGTAGCTCATCCTGTCCTCCTTGATTTTTAAAATTCCAGGATTCACAAAGGCTATTTTATATTTGATGAGTATCCGCAATAGCCTTTGCTACGCGGACATAACATATCGTTTCATAAAAAATGCCTCCTTTTATTGTTCGAAAAAATTATTTTGATTTTCTGGTTTGATTATACTGTATGTGGAGGCATTTGTATAGGAAAAGTTAAAGCAATTCGGTCATAAACTGCATCATTTTGTCCTGAAAACCAGGAAAGGGTTCATGGCCATATTCCGGATATATAATCATTTTTTTGTCGGAAGTAAGGGCATTGTAAGCTGCAAACTGGGTGGAAGGCGGGCATGCCTTATCTTCCAGTCCAATTCCCCATAAAACATCTGCCTTTACCCAGGGAGCCAGGTTTCTGATGTCAATATACTGCAGTTGTCTGAAAAAATCCTGCTCCTGCTCGTGGCAGGGGTCCAGGATACGGAAGTAGTCCCACAGTTCCAAATAAGCACCCTGGCATTCCTGGTGACAGCAGGCACCCTGGTAATCCGATAAAAAGGGGCTGCACGGAGCCGCTTTTTTGATTTCCGGCGTAAGGGCAGCACAGGCAATTGCCAGGCCGCCGCCCTGGGAGGTTCCGAATACGCCCAGTTTCTCGGCGTCTATTTCTTCAAAACGCATCAGGATTCTGGCAAGCAGTGTAGTGTCCAGAAAAATCTGACGATAAAGAAGTTTCTCTTTGGTATCCGTGATCCCACGGATCACGTGGCCGGTTACAGTTGTTCCGCGGACGCTTCCCAGATCTTCGGACAGTCCGCCCTGGCCGCGGCAGTCCATGGAGGCTATTGCAAATCCCATGTCGGTATACGCCATTTTTTCGCACCAGTCACCGGCATTCCAGCGGTATCCATGGAACTGCAGCAGGGCAGGAATGGGGTGTGAAATGTTTTTTGGCCTTAAATACTGGGCATGGATCCTGCTTCCGTTCACTCCGGTGAAATACAGGTGAAAGCATTCTGTATGTGTGCCCTGAAACTCTGCTTTCTGCAGACTGACATCAGGGTTTATCCGGTCTAATTCTTCCAGGGCATCTTTCCAATAATCTGTGAAATCAGCCGGCTTTTCCCCCATTCCTGTGTAGGTTTCCAGTTCTTTTAATCGATCGTGATAGGTTTTCATATACATTACCGGTATAATGCAGATGCATTATCATCCATCCTTTCCAAGCACAGCGCTTATACGCTTAATTGTTCATGTTAAATGCAACGGTATCCTGTGCCTGCTTCAGCTCGGATTCAAAATCAGCGCCTGTCTGGATAATGTTGGAGACCGCAACACCCACAGCATCCACGGCATCATAATAATATGTTCCCCTGACACTTACAGGGACTTTTTCTGCAAATCCGACAATGTCTGCATAGACTGCCTGACCACCGTAATACTCCTGTCCTTCGTTGTAGACATCGCTGTCTTTCATTGGGAGCCATGTGGCTAATGCTCCTGATTTCGGAAGAATTGTTTCATACAGTTCTACACTGCCTGCGAATGTTTTGCCAAGGAAATCAACAGCCAGGTCCGGGTTCTTTGAGGTACTGGAAACGGCCCAGCTGGAACCGCCGTTGCTGGAATAATTGGTGGCACCTTTGATATTATCAAGAGCCGGCATATTGGTGATGCCCCATTTTCCTGACTGGTCCTCTGCACCCTGAATACTGCCGGAAATCCAGCATCCATTGATTGCACAGGCTACGCTGCCGCTGTTGAGAGAGCCTACATACTGATCCCAGTCAGTGACTTCTGTAAGAATTCCCTTTTGAACCAGTTCTATATATACGTTCATAGCAGCGCGCAGGGATTCATTGTCCACCATATTCACACTGCCGTCATCATGGAAGGCGGTAGCACCTGTGGAACGCATCATCATCATGACAAGTTCCGGACTGCCTCCATTGCCTGACAGAAGGGAAATACCGGTTTTTTCTTTCACCTGTTCTCCCAGTTCAATAAATTTACTCCAGGTAATATCAGTAAAATCGTCCAATGAAAGCCCGGCATCAGCCAGAATGTCTGTCCTGTAGGCAGCTACACACGCTCCGTTGTCAAAGGGAACGGCATAGTTTTTTCCATCTTTCATGGATTCCGCCACCTTTGATTCGCTGAACTGGTCAAAGGGGATTCCTGAATCGCTCAGATCAGAAAAAATGTCAGGATAGCTCTCCAGAAACTTTTGATATGTATGATCCTGCAGAAGGAAAATATCAGGAAGTATGCTGGTATCATCAGCCAGAGCCGCGGTTGCGATCTTGGTTTCCACATCGCCTGAAGTCAGTTCCACAATGTCCAGTTTGAAATCAGGGTGATCCTTTTGATAGATTTTTTCGGCCTCTTTCATGGCGTAAATATTGAAATTCTGGTCCCAGGCCCAGACCATAAGCGTATTTTTATCGTCCTCTGTTTTTTCAGCCTGAGGAGTAGTTTCAGTATCCGCGTTTGTTTCTTTTTTATCCTCATTGGTGTCTTGTGTTTCGCCACATGCACTTAAAGAAAATGCCATAATGCCTGCCAACAGTAAAGTAATCATTTTTTTCTTCATAATAATCCCTCTCGGTTCTTATATTTCACAGAACGGGCCCTTCTCCGAACCTTATAAGTGCGGAAAACTCTGTGATTCACTGTGGTCACATTATAGTATAGGTAATGGTATCCATGTCATCAATTCCGGTTAAAAACTATGCAATTTCACTCATTTTTTCTGTGCATTACCATCCTTCTTCTGTCTGGATATTGTATTCCAGAAGCTTGCGTTCATAATTTTCGGGATGGTTTCTCCATTCTCTGGGGGAAATACCAAGTATTTTTTTGAAATTTCGGTTAAAGGTGGTGAGAGTTTCAAAGCCTGTTTTATAGGCAATATCTGCGATAGGATCATTGCTCATCTGCAGAAGGTCACATGCCATTTGTATTCTCACCAGATTGATATAGCGGGCCGGGGACATTTTCATGTATGCAGTAAAGACCTTGCGAAAATGATTTTCTGTAATAAAACATCTGTCAGCCAGGTCTTTTACGGAAATATTGTCAGGATAGTGGATGCTTATATAGTCCACGACATTTAATAAAAGTACTGTCAGTTTGTCTGCGTCATGTTCCCCGGGTTCCAGCGTGTCACTCTGATTCATCCTGGCAATTTCCATCATAAGTGCTGACAGAAGCCCATCGGCCTCCTCTTTGTAGTAGACCGGATGTTCTTTGGCCAGAGCCAGCAGACGACGGATCAGCTGTCCTGTAAAAGGATAATCTTTCTCTGAGAGAAAGGATGCTTTTTTATTGATCTGCCGAATGATCTTATCCGACAAAATAGGATTTGCCTGGTGGAATTGGCTGATGATTGAGGAAACATCCAGAAACAGATATTCCCAGCTGCTTATGGTATTTAATTTGCTGTTGGTAGTGTGTGGGAAATTTCTGGGTATGATGGAAAACATGCCGCCCTGAAATTCATGTTTTGTATTTTCCAGGGATAATGTACCCTCTCCGTAATAGCAGTATCCTATTTCCATGTGATTGTGAAAATGAAGGTAATCTACCTCCACACCATAGCACTGTTTTAAATTTTCACCTGTCAGCGGAAGCATATGGCTGTCCGCCGGTATTTTGTAATATCTGAACTCCATTTTGGGCTTTTTCTTCTTCATCTGCACCATTCCTTTTTACGTGACCTGAGGTATGTTTTTTATATTATAGCAGAAAAAGAGACATGTTCACAAAAAAGAATGAGACTTGTACAGCGGCTATGATATGATACATGAAACAGGAAAAATCCCCGATTTAAGGATTTTTTCACAATTACAGGTTTATAATCCTCTCAGAAAACAGGAAAGGGAAGGATAGTCAGATGCTTTACAGAATATTAAAGAAGGATTTGCTGAGGAGAAAAGGGGTCAATGTGATACTGTTTCTGTTCATCACAATAGCCACGATCTTTCTGGCCAGCAGTGTGAACAATATCCTGGTGGTGAGTTCGGCCATCAGTTATTACATGGAGTTTTCCGGGGTTCCGGATGTGAATTTTATTCTGAAGGGAGATACGGAGAAAGAGAAAACAGAAGAGTGGCTGGACGATGGGGCGAAAGATGTGAAGGAATACGGAGACAGCAGTATGATCGCTCTCAATGACCAGAATATGAGAATCATAAAAAACGGAAAGAAAAAGGAATACGCCGCCGCAGGCACCAGCGTTTATTTAGCCGCTGCAGGTATGGAATACTGTAAGGTTTTTGACCTGGATGGAAAGCCGTTTTCTCTGAAAAAAGGTGAAGCTGCCCTGACCAGGGATGCCATGGAGAGAAACCATCTGGAGTCCGGGGATAAGATCTCCATTTCAGTGGGAAAGACAGAAAGGAAACTGACGGTTTCCGAGCAGATAAAGGACGCGGCTTTTGGAAGCGACATGGT
Organism: Blautia caccae; assembly: GCF_040095955.1. Lineage (NCBI taxonomy): Bacteria > Bacillati > Bacillota > Clostridia > Lachnospirales > Lachnospiraceae > Blautia > Blautia caccae. The sequence goes on from NZ_JBBMFP010000011.1 coordinate 62,347, forward strand.
TGGAATGAACCGGATCATCGTCAGCGAAGAGGATTATGAAACATTCCTAAAGGATGAGAATGCAGAGAATATCCGTATGTTCTGTGTTATGACCGACAAGGCGGCAGAGTTTGTGAGAGATCTGAACAACCAGGACTTTACCACTGTTTTAAGTACGGTCTCAAAGAGTATGTATAAAATGATCTATTCTTTTGATATGATCATGGCAGCGCTTTTGATCCTGGTCGGTATCTGCCTGATCCTCATTGCCCTTCTGGTACTCCGCTTTACGCTGGTATTTACCATGGAGGAAGAATACCGGGAAATCGGGATCATGAAGGCAGTGGGATTCCGGAATTTCGCTGTGAAAAAGGTATATCTCTTAAAATATCTGGTTCTTGTGACGGCAGGTACTGTGGTGGGATTCGCAGCCAGTATTCCGGTCAGCAGGGCCATGGTGGCAAGTGTCAGCAGAAATATGATCATGGAGGACAGCGGCTCCAATTTGTGGGTGAATTTTATATGTTCCGGTTGCATTATTTTGCTGGTAATGCTTTTCTGTTATACCAGTACCGGAAAGCTGGATAAGATATCAGCCATCTCTGCCATCAGGAGCGGAAAGACAGGGGAGAGATTCAAAAGAAGAGCCGGAATCAGACTGAACAGGAGAGGGAAAATGTCTGTTCCCATGTTTTTGGGACTGAACGATATGCTTACCCATATGAGGCGGTATCTGGTGCTTATGATCACCTTCTGCATCAGTTTCGTGCTGATCACCATACCGCTGAATACCATCAATACCATGAGGAGCCGGGAGATGGTAGTCAAGTTTGCCCTGGACCCTGACAGCGCCGTGTATGTGAGAAGAATCGAGAAGGCAAGTGAGGGAAATTACAGATACAAGGATGACCTTTTGGCAGGAATGCAGCGTGTGGAGCAGGAGATGAAGGCGAAGGGATATGATGCAGAGCTTACGGGCATTCCGTTTTATTTCCTGAAAATCTCTAAGGATGGTGTCGTCTCAGACCAGAAGCTTCTGGTATTACAGAATCTGGGACAGAACAATGATTATCTGCATTATGACAAGGGGGAAGCCCCCAGGCTGGAAAATGAGATTGCTCTCTCCGAGACAGTGCTGAAGCAGAATAAATGGAACATTGGAGACTGGGTAGATGTAAATATCGGCAGCAAAGAGAAGAGATTACTAATAACAGGGACGTATTCTGACTATATGCAGATGGGACAGTCCGGCAGGATGAATCCTGTGATCGATATGAAGGAAGAGATGATGGCGGATTACTGGAATATCCTTGTGGATATGAAGACGGATAAGACACAAAAGGAACTGGCCGCTGACCTTAAGAAGGATTTTCCGCAGTATGAGTGGGATGACGCCCAGTCTCTGGTTGACCAGAATGTGGGCGGGATCCAGGACTCTTTGGCAAAGCTTCTGTTGCCCATGACCGGTCTTCTCTGCGCCATTATCATGCTGATCACTGCCCTTATGGAAAAGCTGTTTATTGTAAGAGAGAAGGGGGAGATCGCCATGATGAAAAGTGTGGGGTTCCGCAACCGGAGTATCCGCAGGTGGCAGATCCTTCGTATGGTCTGGGTGGTTCTGGTATCTATGATAGCGGCAGTTCCCCTGTCTCTTCTGAGCAACCGGTTTATGTTAAGACCTATCTTTGCCATTATGGGGGCTGATGTGGAGATCCAGGTCGTGCCCTGGCAGGTGTACGGTGTCTATCCGGGAATCCTGATGGTAGGAATCATCGCAGCTACCATATTTGCAACCGGAAAAGTGAAACAGATCCATATACGTGAAATGAATAATATAGAATAAAAATCCAGGTGGAGGGAGAAAGAAATGGAGTCTTTGAAAGTTTCAAATTTGTGCAAAACATATATTATAGAGAAGCGTCAGAATAATGTTCTGAGAAATGTTAATCTGGAGATAGAACAAGGGGAGATGGTGGCTGTAATGGGGCCTTCCGGTTCCGGCAAAACGACCCTTCTCTATACAGTCAGCGGCATGGACAATGCCACTGCGGGCAAGGTGGATTTCTTTGGACGGGAGATGACAGGGCTTACTGCAAATGAGATCAGTGATATGCGGCTGGAGCAGATGGGGTTTGTGTTTCAGCAGATGTATATGCTGAAAAATCTTTCTATTTATGATAACATTATTATGCCGGCCTACCAGACACCTGCGGGAAAGACAAAGAAAGGCCGGGCGGCCGTCAATGAGAGGGCAAAGATACTGATGCAGAAGCTGGGAATCAGTGAGGTGGCGGACAATGACATCAACGAGGTATCCGGCGGGCAGCTTCAGAGGGCCTGTATCTGCCGCAGCCTGATCAATGAGCCAAAGATCATCTTTGCGGATGAACCTACAGGTGCGCTGAATAAACAAAATTCTATAGAGGTTATGGAGGAGTTAAACCGCATCAATCTGGACGGGACCAGTATCCTTCTGGTCACACATGATATGAAAGTGGCGGCGCGCTGTGAGCGGGTGCTTTATATAGAGGACGGTGATATCCGGGAGGACATTACACTTGGAAAATGGCAGAAAGACCAGGATATGAGGGCAAGAGAGCGGACATTGAATGACTGGCTCATCAAGCTGGGCTGGTAAAGAAAGGATTTGTATGAAAGATATTTTGCTGGTGGAAGACAACAGGGAGCTGGCAGAGCTTCTGCAGGCATTTTTGGAAAAAGACGGGTTTACTGTTCATCCGGTACCTACCGGAGAGGAGGCGGCAGTATATCTGGAAGAGAACAATGTGAAGATCATGCTCCTCGACATTATGCTTTCCGGCATGGATGGTTTTGCCGTCTGCCGGACAGTGCGGGAGAAAGGAGATATCCCCATATTGATCATGAGTGCCAGAGCGGAAAAGGATGATAAGTTAAACGGATTCGGTCTGGGGGCAGATGACTATATGGAAAAGCCTGTGGACCCGGACCTGCTGACTGCCAAGGTGCGGGCACTGCTGCAGAGAACTTACGGGGCCAGAAGTGAGACGGACTATCTGGTATCAGGCGGCCTTACCATAGACAAAAATGCGCGGAAGGTTTACCGGGACGGGCAGGCAGTGGAGCTGAATGTAAAAGAGTATGAACTGCTGTTATTACTGGCTGAAAACCCGGGGAGGACCCTTCACAAGGAATATCTTTTTGACCGGATCTGGGGTATGGACAGCTTCAGTGAGAATCAGACGCTGACGGTGCATATCAGAATGCTGCGAAACAAAATAGAGGAAAATCCTAGGGCGCCCAGGCGCATTCAGACTGTCTGGGGTGTGGGGTATCGGTATGAGGAAATATGACAGGATTCTGGCAGTAACGGTATGTCTCTATCTGCTGTTGGCACTGGGAACAGGTCAGATTCTTTACCAGATGCAGGAGCACAGAGACAGGGAATTCCGGGTGGAGATCAACCGTCTGTATCATACCATATCAGCGGGAACACACCCGGAGGAAGTGGAGTTGAGCGGATTTCGGGATGTATACAGGATTGACAGTCTGCCCCTTGCTGATGCGGCTGACAGGGAGAAGTCAGAAGCATTTTACAGTGATGAAAGTAACGGAGGCAGTGTTATAAAACCCTGGTATACGGACAGCCGTCTGAAAGGGTATCTCCGGTTTTCATACAGGGAAGAAAATATGAGCCTGGGCGGTGTGATGGTGACCGTGCAGGCTGGTCTTGCACTTATGGCAGCATTTGTGGTGGGGATTTTACTGTATTTGAAATACCGGGTCATCCGTCCATTCAACCGGGTAAGCGAACTGCCTTATGAGCTGGCAAAAGGCCACCTGAAAGGCGAGGTAAAGCAGGAGAAAAACAGATATTTCGGTGACTTTCTCTGGGGAATCGGGCAGTTAAAAGATACGCTGGAAGTGACGAAAAAGCGGAGGCTTGAGCTGGAAAAGGAAAAGAAAAAAATGCTGCTGTCCCTGTCCCATGACATGAAGACGCCTCTTGGGACCATCAGACTTTACGGAAAAGCCCTGGAGCAGGGACTCTACGATACAGAGGAGAGGAAGTGCCACGCTGCCCGGCAGATCTGTGCGAAAGCAGAAGAGATTGAGGGATATGTGGCGGAGATCATAAGAAGCTCAAAGGAAGATATTTTAGATATCCGGGTGGAAATGGGAGAATTTTATCTGGAGGAACTGGTAAAGCGGGTGGCAGACACCTATGTGGAAAAGTGCGCAGTGCGAATGATGGAGCTGCAGATCGGCAGATATGAGAACCGGCTGGTGCGCGGGGACCTTGACCGTATACTGGAAGTGTTTGACAATGTGATGGAAAACGCCTTTAAATACGGGGACGGCAGAAGAATTGAGATCAGCTTTTATGAGGAGGATTTCTGCCAGCTCATCCGCATTTTTAATACGGGGGAGGCCGTGTCGGAGAATGATTTCAATCACATTTTCGAGAGCTTTTTCAGAGGGACGAATAGTCTTGGGCAGCAGGGCAGCGGGCTGGGACTTTATATCTGCAGGGAGATCATGCGGAAGATGGACGGGGAAGTGTTTGCAGAGAAGGAGAAGGACGGGATGGGAATTGTGCTGGTATTCCGATAGTGAAAGGAATGTCTGGTCATGAAACCGGACGAAGATAAAACAGCATGATACAGCAGCCATGTTTACGGAACCGGCGGTTTGTCAAAATTTTTGACAGACTGCCGGTTTTGTCTATAGTAAAAGCAGTTCCGGCATAGTATGATGAGAGTATGAAACAGCACGGAAAGGAGGGATGTGGAAATGGAAGCATTCCGTACCATTGAAGTAAAACGAAGCATTTTTGATAATAACGACAGGCAGGCGGAGCAACTTCGCAGAGAACTGAAAGAGAAGAGGGTATTCCTGCTGAATCTCATGTCTTCCCCGGGTTCAGGCAAGACGACAACCCTGCAGCGGACCATTGAGGCATTGAAGGAGGAGCTGAAGATCGGCATTATGGAGGCGGATATTGACTCTGATGTGGATGCCCGCACCATAGAGAATATGGGGGTAAAAGTAATACAGCTCCATACAGGGGGCATGTGCCACCTGGATGCGGATATGACGAGGCAGGGGCTTGACGCCATGGGAACCGGAAGCGTGGACCTGGCTGTGCTGGAAAACGTGGGAAATCTGGTCTGCCCGGCGGAATTTGACACGGGGGCAGTGAAGAACGCCATGATCTTATCGGTTCCGGAGGGAGATGACAAACCTCTGAAATATCCGCTGATGTTCTCCGTATGTGATGTGGTGCTGATCAACAAGATCGACGTGATGCCCTATTTTGATTTTGACCTGGAAAAATGCAGAGAAAACATCAGACTGCGCAATCCCGAGGCGAAAGTGATCCCAATCAGCGCAAAGACAGGGGAAGGTGTGGATGCGTGGGCAGATTGGCTGAGGACAGAAGTAAACACGTGGAGAGAAGCAAGGTAATCCGGAAGCAGGACTGTGAACAGCAGCAGGATAGCTGCAAAAGAGCATCTAAAGAGTTGCAAAAGAGCAGCGAGGCGGCTGCAGAATGGTAGAAAGGGTGGGTTTGTATATGGCAAATTTAAGACCGAAGATCGTGAAACTGGCAAAAATGGTGGGCGGTGTTGCAGGGGCAATGAACCGGATCGATGAGAAGGCTCCGGAATACTATGCGCTGAATGCTGTGGTCACGGATGATATGGCAGATGTAGCCCTTGTTATGGGGCTTCGCCAACCGCGTACCTTTGAGTATATTGTGGAGAAATGCGGCAGAAGCCGGGAAGAGACCAAAAAGCTTCTGGACCAGCTTACATACACAGGCGTGGTGAAGGTATGGACAGATAAAAAGGATAAGAAGGACCGGTATTTCATCAATATTTTTGCACCTGGCATGCTGGAAATGATGGTAAATAACCGGGAGCAGCTTGCCGCGCATCCTGAGATCGGCAAGGCATTTGAGGAGTATACCAGAAAGAGGATCGCACCTATGGCGCCCCTTTTTCCGGAAGGCATGGCAATGATGCGTGTGACGCCTGTGGAGAGTGCTGTCAAAGACCTTCCGGGAGTACAGCCCTGGGAAAAGCTGTCTTATTATCTGAGAAAATACGATACATTCAGTGTGTCTGACTGTTCCTGCCGCCAGTCCAGAAAGGTGCTTGGCGAGGGCTGCGGACATCTGGAAAAGGATATCTGTATCCAGATGGGAACAGGAGCAGAATATTATATCAGGACAGGAAGAGGCCGTCAGGTGAGCCGGGAGGAAGTGCTGGAAATCCTGAAATTTGCGGAGGACAACGGCCTTATGCATGAGATGCCCGCAACAGACGGGCTGGGTGAATCGGCGGCAATCTGCAACTGCTGCAGCTGTTCCTGTTTTTCCATGCGTATCGCAACACTGTTCCGCACACCGGATGCCATCCGCTCCAATTTTACAGCGGAGGTGAACCCGGAGGAGTGTGTGGCCTGCGGGCAGTGTGTGGAAAACTGTCCCACAAATGCCCTGAAGCTGGGACAGAGACTCTGTGCCAAAAAGCCGGTTCCAAAGACAGAGGAACCTACGGCCAGGGATCATGTGTGGAGCAAAAAGAACTGGAATATGGACTACAGGGAGAACCGTCAGGATGTGGCGGAGGAGGGAACTTCCCCCTGTAAAACCGCTTGTCCGGCCCATATTGCGGTACAGGGCTATATCAAGCTGGCTGCCAGGGGAAAATACAAAGAGGCCCTGGAACTGATCAAAAAGGAAAATCCATTCCCGGCTGTCTGCGGCCGTATCTGCCCGCATGGCTGTGAGGATGAATGTACCCGCGGGGATATTGACGAGCCCATCGCCATTGATGAGATCAAGAGATTTATCGCGGATAAGGAACTGGACAGTGATGTGCGCTACATTCCGCCGAAACGCTACCATCTGGGCAATAAGATCGCCATTATCGGCGGCGGCCCTGCAGGACTTTCCTGCGCGTATTACCTTGCCATTGATGATTACCGGGTGACTGTTTTTGAAAAACAGGAGAAGCTGGGCGGCATGCTGGCACTTGGAATCCCCTCCTTCCGCCTGGAAAAAGAGGTGCTGAATGCAGAGATTGATGTGCTGAAAGAGATGGGTGTGGAATTTAAGACCGGCGTGGAAGTGGGAAAAGATGTGACGCTGGATGAACTGAGAAAACAGGGCTACGAGGCATTTTACATAGCAGTCGGCGCCCAGGGCGGACGCAGGCTGAACGTGGAAGGAGAGGACGCTTCCGGTGTGGTATCCGGTGTGGAATTCCTGCGCGAAGTAAACCTGGGATGCGGCCGTACCCTCGCCGGAAATGTAGTGGTAGTGGGCGGCGGCAACGTAGCTGTGGATGTGGCCCGCACAGCCACAAGGCAGGGAGCTGCCACGGTAAAAATGTACTGTCTGGAAAGCCGTAAGGAGATGCCTGCCCTGGATGAGGAGATTGAAGAGGCAGAGGCTGACCATGTGGAATTCCAGAACGGATGGGGCCCGAAACGCATTCTGACAGAGGATGGAAAGGTGACAGGCGTGGAATTTATGCGCTGTGTCTCTGTCTTTGATGAGATGCACCGTTTTGCACCGAAATACGATGAGGAGGATACCATTACGGTTCCGGCTGATACGGTTCTTCTCTCCATTGGGCAGTCTATCGAGTGGGGCAGCCTGCTGGAAGGCAGCAAAGTGAAACTGGGCCGTGGAAACACTGCGCAGGCTGACAGCCTTACTTATCAGACCGGAGAAAAAGACGTGTTTGTGGGCGGCGACTGCTGTACCGGTCCGAAATTTGCTATTCACGCCATCGCAGCCGGCAAGGAAGGAGCAATTTCCATCCACAGATATGTGCAGCCGGGACAGACTCTGACCTTGGGCCGCGACAGAAGAGAATACCATGCCTTTGATAAAAATAACGTGGCTGTGGATCTGCAGAGTTTTGACAATACACCGAGACAGCGCCCTGCCCATGCACAGGAGAAGAAGGGCACTTTCCGGGATGACAGGATGACATTTACAGAGGAACAGATGAAAAAAGAGACGGAGAGATGCCTGGGCTGCGGTGCCGTACAGGTGGATTCCTATATGTGTGTGGGCTGCGGTATGTGCACCACAAAATGTAAATTTGATGCCATTCATCTGAAACGTACCGGTCATTCCAAACCGGATCTGTATGAGAAGCTTCCGGTGAAAATCGCGGCAAATGCAGTGAAGAGAAGCGGAAAAATTGCCGCCTCATCTGTGAAAACTACCCGCAGAAAGGACTGATCCTATGCATGAACTTGGAATCCTGGACGCCATGATCCACACCATTGAGGATGTGGTGCGGGAAGAAGGAGCCGAAGAGGTGGAACGAATCGTATTGGATGTGGGAGAGCTCTCCGGTGTCGTGCCCAGATATCTGGAGGAGTGCTGGCCGGCAGCCAGATACAAAACCTCCATGGAGGAGACAGAACTGGAAGTATGCGTAGTGCCCGGCATTGTAAAGTGCCGGGACTGCGGCAGAATCTTCAACGCCATGGAGTACGACATGCGCTGTCCAATGTGTGAGGGGCAGCAGATGGAGATCCTTTCAGGAAATGACCTGATGATCAAGGAAATTCTATGTAAATAGGGGGAATGGGTATGTTTGCATTTTACGAGGGCGTTCCCACAGCACTGGCGGAACCCGGTATTTATCTATATGATCCTTCATATAAGAAAGACAAAACGCAATCCCTACAGGACAGAGCTGTATTCAGACCTGGCGTCCTATCAGAAAATAAAGACACTGGCAAAACAGGCAGGATGAACGCAGTCCTTTATTTAGAAGCAACAGAATAACAGGCATGTCCGGAAATTGGAAGACTGCCCAAAAAGGTTCTTTGGAAAACCTTTTGGGCAGCCTTTTTTTGTGTACTGCAAAATAAGCATATTGTGCTATTTTTGAGCGCGTGTTCCATATCGAAACCGGGAAGGATTTGTTATAATTAGAAAAAATATTAAATCACAGACGGCTGCGAGCGGACAACCGTATCAGCGGTCTGTACAGCGGCAGGGAGGAGGGATGACGCATGATTTCAACAAAGGAGGGATATGCAAGAGCAGAATATTTTTCCAGCATTGCGGCAGCGGACAGCAGAAGAAAGGAATTCGACATTAAGAACCATTCTCTTATTTATACGGAGCAGAAGCCGGATTTTCTGTTTATCGGAGATTCGATTACCCATTACTGGGAGTTAAATGCATACTTTAATCTGCCGGGACAGTTGATCGTGAACCGGGGAATCGGCGGTGACACAACAGAATTCTTAAAAAGGCGGTTTTATGCGGATGCTCTGCAGTTAAAGCCAAGATACTGCATAATGGGCATTGGAATCAATGATTCCATTGAACTGGAGGGGGATTATTGGAAAAGGCTGGAGCCGAAGCCTTATGAGGAGGTCCTGACAACAGCTCAGAACAATATCAGCAATATAATATGCCAGGCAGAAAATACAGATACCACTTTAATTCTGACCTCTCTTCTGCCGATACATATTCCCATTTTGTTAAATGAAGCGGTTCGCAAAAGGTATATTAAAGAGATGAATGCATGGCTGACGCAGACAGCGAGAAAGAATAAGCTGATTTTTGTAAACTATTATAATACCACCACATTTCCGGGAACCGAAAAGCTGCTGGACGGCATTACCTATGACGGTCTGCATCCCAATGCAAAGGGGTATGAAATTATGGCAGCCGTTTTGAAGAATACACTGCACCAGTACAAGATCGATCTGTGATCAATCAGGAGGAAAAATACAATGATCTTTGATTCCATTCAAAACAAAGAAAATTACAGGGAGTACGAAACACTTTATCAGATACTATGCTATTTGGAGGGGCTGAAGCAGGGAGAACTTCCTCTGCCGGATACAGTGATCTGTGAGGACCGCGCTTTCTGTAATCCTGTTTCTCTGACATCAAAACCGGAAGAAGCCTGTATTTATGAAGCACACAAAAAATATATAGATTTACACTACATTGTGTCAGGCAGAGAGGGAATCGCCACAGCGGATGTCAAATCCCTGACTGCGTCAGTCCCATACAATGCGGACAGGGATATTGCCTTTTATAAAGGCAGTGCATTTGGCCGTTATCTGTTGAAACCGGGTGATTTTATGGTGTGTTACCCCAGCGATGCCCACATGGTGGCAATCATGGAAAATAAGCCGGAAAATATAGAAAAAGTAGTAGTTAAAATAAAAGTACAGTAGTCAGTAAGAGCGGGCGGGGCAGCTATAAAGTGTAGATCGACAGGTGTATCTTCACGGATAGCTGCCTTATTTATTGCTGAAAGCTGCATAAAAAATTTATAAGGAGGATTCCTTCATGTCAGTGATTGACAATATACGTTTTACATTTCTCTATATTGATCTGTATTCCATGGGAAGGACATGGGTATATCCGGAATCAGTCATACCATATAACATTTTTCGGTACATAGTGAAGGGAAAGGCAGAGTTCTGTATTGACAGCGAAGAGATTCTGGTGGAGGAGAACCAGATCGTGTACATACCCAGCGGGTGCAGAATGTCCTGCCATGCACTCAGCGATACATTTGAATTTTTCAGTATCCGTTTTACCACCTCTGTTTTTTATGAAGGTGAAGATGTGTTAAAAGAATACTATGGAATACCAAGGGTTACACAGAGTATGGGAGAAGATAATTATTTCAAAGAGATCTACAGGTGGGTGAAGACAGAGCATATCGCGAAGAAATGTTTTGTGCGGGGATACCTGGACCTGCTCATAGGCTCTCTTGCAGTCAGAGGAGAGAAGATAGACAGGGTGAAAGGAGAAATCAAAACAGAAGAGTATGATTTGGAGAGAATCAAAAAAAGAGCCATGAAAACGAAGAAGCAGATCGATCCCAGGGTACAGATCGTGGCGGATTATATCGTTCTCCATCCAAAAGAAAAATATACGCCTGAAAAAATGGCAAATATGGCGGAACTGAGCAAGCAGAGGTTCAGCAGTCTTTTTAAGGAAAACATGGGAAAAACGCCCATGGAATACGTGAGAGAGATCCGGCTTACCACTGCGGCAAGGGCTCTTTTGGTGAGCAATGATAATGTCAATGATATTGCCTACGAGGTGGGATATGAGGACGCCAATTATTTTATCAGAGAGTTTAAAGCAGCTTTCGGGTTTACACCGAATCAGTACCGGAGGGTGGCAAGAGAATAAGAATAAGTGTCTAGTGCTATTATTGAGCGTTTGGTTAGTAGATGTACACAAAGAAAATAGGTAAAATAAACTTACAATAAACAAATCGATACGGCCGATATCGGGGAACAGTAAAAAGTGAACAGAGAGGAGAGCTTTATGAGAAGAAAATTAGCAGTTTTGCTGGTGGGTACCATGATAGGTTCCGCCATGCTTGCAGGATGCGGACAGAACGGGAATACAGAAAGCAAACAGACAGCAGCGGAAACAGGAGAATTAAAAGGTGACATTACATTTTGGCATTCCTTTACACAGGGGCCGCGTCTGGAGGTGATACAGGAGACCGCAGACCAGTTTATGAAGGATAACCCGGATGTAAACATAACCATAGAGACGTTTTCCTGGGGGGATTTTTATACGAAATGGACCACCGGTCTTGCATCCGGGAATGTGCCGGATATGAGCACTGCGCTTCCCGGTCATGTGGTAGAGATGATGGACGCAGAGGCCCTGGTTCCCCTGGATGATCTGATCGATGACATAGGTAGAGATAAGTTTTCAAAAACTGCCCTGTCGGAAGGAGAAAAGGACGGCACCTGCTATTCCCTGCCATTGTATTCCCATGCACAGGTCATGTGGTACAGAAAGGATCTGCTGGATGCAGCAGGACTTGAAGTTCCCAAGACATGGGATGAATTTGCCGATGCGGCAAAAACCCTGACAAAAGACGGGGTTTACGGATGTTCCTTCCCCTGCGGTTCCAATGACCTTATGGGAACACGTTTCTTAAACTTCTATGTGAGAAGCGGCGGCGGGAGCCTTCTTACAGATGATCTGAAAGCAGATCTGACAAGTGATCTGGCACTTGACGGCATTCGTTACTGGCTGGACATTTATGAGAATTGTTCTCCGAAGGATTCTGTAAATTATGCAGTATTAGATCAGGCAACCCTGTTCTATCAGGGAAAGACAGCCTTTGACTTTAACTCCGGTTTCCAGATCGGCGGCGTTGAAACGAACTCCCCTGATTTGGTGGATCAGATTGACTGTGCGCCTCTTCCGAAGATAAATGCGGATGACCCGGAATACGGAGCGGAAACTTCCAATATTCCGATGGTGGTATGGGAGAACTCAGAACACCCGGAAATATGCAAGGAATTTATCAAAAAATTATACGAGAAAGATACCTATATCAAATTCCTGGAGGCAACACCGGTAGGTATGCTGCCTTCCATTACAGGTATTTCGGACACACCGGAATACAAAGAGAACGAAACCGTACAGAAGTTCTCCAATGCGGTAGATGTAATCACAAAAACCACGGATATGGGTACTGCCATAGGATTTGAAAAAGGTCCCAGTGTTCAGGCCGGTCTTCTCACATCTCAGGGAATCATAGAGAGTATGTTCCAGGATATTATCACAAACGGAACGGATGTGGAAAAAGCTGCACAGACAGCAGAAGACAAACTGAATGAGGTATTCAGCACTGTACAGTGATTTTGAATACATAACCTGTTACCAGGGACTGCCCGAACCACCACGAAGGGCAGTCCCATCCCTCAGAAAGGCGGCATTTTTGTGAAAAGAAAAGTAAAATTTGATTATGCCCGCTGGATTTTCGTACTTCCTGCACTGCTGGTTGTGGGGATACTGTTGGTATATCCTATCTTTTCCAGTTTATATTACAGTATGACGACCAAGCATCTGATCAAGGCTTCCTATGATTTTATAGGATTGGAAAATTATAAAGCGGTTTTATCAGACTCTAATTTTTATAAGGCATTTTTGACCTCCATACTCTGGACCGTGGGTTCATTGTTAGGACAGTTGTTCATCGGATTTACAGCAGCACTGGCCATTAATCGGGTGAAGATCGGAAAGGGAATTTACAGAACCCTGATGATCATTCCCTGGGCATTCCCCTCTATTGTAATCGCACTTTCCTGGAAATGGATACTGAACGGTGTTTCAGGTTTCCTTCCGAATATTCTTGTCCAGTTGGGCATCAGCAGCGAACTTCCGCAGTTTTTAAGTGACAGCAGCCTGGTATTTCTGACATTGATTTTTATTAATGTCTGGTTCGGTGCGCCGATGATCATGGTAAATGTGCTGTCTGCACTGCAGACCATTCCCCAGGACCAGTATGAGGCAGCTCAGATTGACGGTGCTTCCAAATTCCAGCAGTTCTGGCATATAACAGTACCGCATATTAAAGTCGTAGTCGGCCTGCTGGTAGTGCTTCGTACCATCTGGGTATTCAATAACTTTGATATTATTTATCTTCTTACAGGCGGCGGCCCTGCCAACGCCACGACCACAGTTCCTGTCTATGCGTATAATATGGGCTGGGGAACAAAACTTCTGGGCAGGTCATCTGCAGTCACTGTACTTTTGCTGGCATTCCTGCTGCTGGTTTGTTTGGTTTACTTTACGATTATTGGAAAATGGGAAAAGGAGGACAAGTGATGACAAATCAAAAAGAAAAGATCGGCAATGGACTCTGCCATGTATATTTGATCATTTTGTCCGTGATTGCTTTTTTCCCGCTGGTATGGGTTTTATTGTGTTCCATAAAATCTTCGGGAGAGCTGACCGCAAATCCAACCCGATTTCTGCCAAAGCACTTTACACTGGAAAACTTTACCCATGTGATTCAGGACCTGGGATTTGCAGGGAATATCAGCAACAGTTTGATCATTGCAATATCAACTACCTGCATCGCCATTGTGGTATCATCCATGGCGGCATACGGAATCGTAAGATTTTTTCCGAAGCTGGGTTCCATTATGTCAAAGGTTCTGGTGGCAACTTACATGTTTCCTCCCATCCTTCTGGCGATTCCCTATTCGATGGTCATGGCAAAGCTGGGATTTGTCAATACCAGAGTCGGACTTGTCATAGTGTATCTCTCCTTCAGCGTACCTTATGCTGTATGGATGCTGGTAGGCTTTTTCAAGACAGTGCCGCTGGGAATCGAGGAAGCGGCAAGAGTGGACGGAGCCAATAAACTCCAGACTTTTGTGAGGATTGTACTGCCCCTGGTCATGCCGGGGATCGTGGCAACAGCCATTTATACATTTATCAATGCGTGGAATGAATTTTTATACTCTTTGATCCTGATCAACAGCACAGATAAGATGACAGTGTCTGTGGCTTTAAAATCTCTTCAGGGTTCAGAAATCCTGAACTGGGGAGATATGATGGCAGCATCTGCCCTGGTGGTGGTACCGTCCGTAATATTCTTTATGTTTATACAGAATAAGATTGCAGGCGGCATGACTGACGGAGCAGTAAAATAACTTTGGATATATTTGGAGGTAATAAAATATGAAGACAATAGGATATGCAATTGTGGGTACCGGTTATTTCGGCGCGGAGCTTGGACGTATTATGAAGGAGCAGGAAGGGGCCAGGATCGTGGCTGTCCTTGACCCGGAAAACGCCCAAACCGTTGCAGAGGAACTGGGATGTGACGTGGAAACAGATTTAGATACCTTGTACAGCCGGGAAGATGTGGAGGCCGTGATTGTGGCAACACCTAATTACCTGCACAAGGAACCGGTCATAAAGGCGGCAGAGCACGGGGTAAATGTTTTTTGCGAAAAGCCTATCGCGCTGAGTTATAAGGACTGCGACGAGATGGTAAAAGCGTGTCAGCAGCACGGTGTTACCTTTATGGCAGGCCATGTCATGAATTTCTTCCGGGGTGTACGTCATGCGAAAAAATTGATCAATGACGGAGTGATCGGAAAAGTTCTGTACTGTCATTCGGCCAGAAACGGATGGGAAGAACCGCAGCCGTCGATCTCCTGGAAAAAGATCAGGGAAAAATCAGGAGGACATCTGTATCATCACATTCATGAACTGGACTGTGTACAGTTCCTCATGGGCGGAATGCCGGAAACAGTGACCATGACAGGGGGAAATGTTGCGCACCAGGGGGATGAGTTCGGTGACGAGGATGACATGCTGTTTGTAAACATGGAATTTTCCGACAACCGTTATGCGGTTTTGGAGTGGGGGTCTGCCTTCCACTGGCCTGAGCACTATGTGCTGATACAGGGTACAAAGGGTGCCATCCGTATTGATATGTGTGACTGCGGGGGCACGTTAAAGGTGGATGGAAAAGAGGAGCATTTTCTTGTCCATGAGTCCCAGGAGGAGGATGATGACCGTACCAGAATATACCACGGCACCGAGATGGACGGAGCCATTATGTACGGAAAACCGGGGAAAAAACCACCTATGTGGCTTCACAGTATTATGAAAAATGAAATGAAATACTTAAACGGCATTATGCACGGAGCAAAGGCAGATGATGAATTCAAGCCTCTGCTCACAGGAGAGGCAGCAAGGGCAGCCATAGCAACAGCCGATGCATGTACCATGTCCAGGTATGAGAACCGCAAAGTGCAGCTGCGCGAAGTGTTAGGAGAAAAGAGCGAAGAATAGATTCAGGGTAATATACACCGCATTTTTTCTCTGACGGCTTCGGAAGAATCTTGACAAATAAAAAGTCATGTTATATAATGACAGCGTTCATCGGAGGGTGAACCATTCTGACAGAAATGGTAACCGGATAAGATGCTGGCTGAGATGCCTGCTTCTTATCCGGTTTTTTGTGTGGGTTTAGAGCCTTTTATAGTATGAAACCTCCGTGAAATGTACATTACGAGCAAAAGGAGAAAAATGAGAGTATGAGTCAAGGACAGAATTTTACAAAAGGAAAAATCCTGATGCCGCTTGTTAAATTTGCCCTGCCGGTGCTGGCGGCTATTTTTCTGCAGACCATGTATGGAGCAGTGGACATGCTGGTTGTGGGACAGTTTGCCCAGGCGGCAGACGTGTCGGCAGTATCCACGGGGAGCTGGCTGATGCAGCTTGTGACGGCTTTTGTGGTGGGTATCGCCATGGGTACTACGATTCTTCTGGGAAGAAAAATCGGTGAGGGGAGAGCAGAGGAAGGCGGCAGGATCATCGGAGCCAGTATCATGCTGTTCATCATCATAGGTATCGTGATAACCGTTATCATGGAAGCGTTTGCGGTGCCCATTGCCAGGATCATGCAGACACCGCCGGAAGCATTTGATGCCACGGTCTCTTATGTGAGAATCTGTTCCGCAGGGGCTGTGTTTATTGTGGCGTATAATGTGATCGGAAGTATTTTCAGGGGACTTGGAGATTCCAGGATGCCGCTTCTTACGGTGGCGATCGCCTGTGTGTTTAATATTGTCGGGGATTTACTGCTGGTGGGTGTTTTCGGGCTTGCCACTGCGGGGGCGGCCATTGCCACAGTGCTTGCTCAGGTGCTGAGTGTGGTGATCTCGCTGCAGATCATCCGGAAGAGGAAGTTTCCGTTTGTTTTTCACAGAAAGGATATTGCATTTGACAGAAAACGGATGGGGGAAGTGTTCCGGCTGGGATTTCCGATCGCGTTTCAGGATGTGCTGGTAGGTATTTCGTTTCTGGCGATCACTGCCATCGTCAACTCTCTGGGAGTGATTCCCTCCGCGGGAGTAGGGGTTGCGGAAAAGCTGTGTGGGTTTATTATGCTTGTGCCGTCTGCTTTTAATCAGTCCATGGCAGCGTTTGTCTCCCAGAATATGGGGGCCGGGGAGGCCGGAAGGGCGAAGAAGGCGCTGCTGTGCGGAATTGGGATGTCGCTGGCTGTGGGTGTTTTGATGGCTTATGGGGCATTTTTCCACGGGGATATCCTGTCGGGGATCTTTGCCAGGGATGGGGAGGTTATTGCGGCTTCGGCGGAGCATTTGAAGGCGTATGCCATTGACTGTCTGCTGGTTTCGGTGATGTTTTGTATGATCGGGTATTTTAATGGGTGTGGGAAGACTTTGTTTGTGATGGTGCAGGGAATCGTCGGTGCTTTCGGAGTGAGGATTCCGGTATCGTTTCTGATGAGCCGGATGGTGCCGGTTTCCTTGTTTGGGGTGGGGCTGGCGACGCCTTGTTCTTCGGGGGTGCAGATTGTTTTGTGTGTGGGGTATTTCTTTTGGGTGAATCGGAAGGGGAGTAGGGCGGTCGTGTGATGGTGGCTCACGGACGTCGGTATGGATAGGAGACCGGTAATGGGCCGGCGAGCCGTGGAGCCTCCTCCGGAATGCTGCCCGGAAGGAAGCTCCACGGCCCGCCGGCCCATACGGTCTCCTATCCATGCCGACTGGTTGTGGACGCGGGAGGAGAGGATGTGTATGGGGGGCTGTGGTGGTGAATCCAGGACCGGAGCTTTTTACAGGTTTTGGGAGCAGAGGATGGAGATGTTGGCGGCGGTGTCCTGGGTTGGGGGGAGTTTTTGTTTGTGAAGGTAGTCTCTTAGGTAGATCAGGGGGAGGTAGCCCTGGCGGTGGAGGTCCTGGGAGATGGAAAAGTCTATGGTTCCATCCAGAAGGAGAGATTTCGTGTGTTCTGACATGTCATGGCAGATGATGCGGATCTCTCCTTTTTTTTGTGCCGTCTCCACGGCTTTGGTACAGCCGGCTACGCTGCGGTTGGCCATGTAAATGGCTTTTATGGCCGGGTCTTCCTGAAGGGCGCTGAGGACTTTTTTGTAGGTGAGCTGGTAGTTGTTGTAGGTCTCTATGACCTGGATCTGGTCCCGGGGGAAGCCAATCTCAGACATGCGGGTGCAGAAGCCGTCCAGACGGGCACGGTGGCCGTCGAATTCCAGGTTGCCCGCCGCGGCAAGGATTCTGCCGGTAGAGGGGATGCATTTGCTGATGAGTTCGGCGGCAATGCGGCCGCTTTTATTGTAGTCCTGACCGATGAAGCAGAGTCTGTCGGTGCCGGGCAGGTCACTGTTGAAGGTGATGACCGGGATGTCTTTTTGGGTGAGGGAACGGATCTTCTCCTCAATGGATGGGTCGTTCATGGTGCAGACAGCAGCCCCCTGAATGCCCGCCTCTAAAAGTGCGTCCAGTTTTTCGATGCTTTCCTCCGGGATGTCGGTTTCGCATTCTTCTACCAGAATTTTTACATGGAAATCGGTGAGCTCGGCCTGGGCAGCTTCAATGCCGCGCATGATCTCCCAGCGGAAATGGCCGGTCCAGTTGGGCAGAAGCACACCAAGCTTGATCGGCGGAAAGCCCTGACCAAACAAGGTTTTCTGGTAGGTGCTGCGGGGGGTAAGGTAGCCGGTCTCCTGAATGGCTGCCATGACTCTTTCGTATACGTCAGGACTTACATGGGAACGGTTGTTGAGAACACGGTCTACCGTTCCACGGGACACGCCCGCTTTGTCAGCGACCATCTGTATGGTTGGTTTTTTGTTTATCATGATTCCTCCTGTTTATGTGCACGTGCTATTGCACGGGGATGGTATTTTTGCTCTGCGGCATCTTATGATTAAATTCTATCATATGGAGAAGGGGGTTGTAAATAGGGGGATTGGTTAAGTTTAACAAAAGGAGAAGAAGTGAGGGCTGATAAAATGGGATGTTCAAAAGCACAATATTGTGAAATGTAGCTAAAAATGAAAAAGAAAGGGCAGAGATGTTGACAAAACCGGGAGGCTTTTCTATAATTATAAGTGCAAAAGCACATAAAGTGTAAAAGCACAAAGAAAAACAGTTCACAGCCAGACGCCGGAGGGGGTCAAAAAGGCCGGGCTTCGCAATGCGGGGTGCAATGCCGGGGGGACTAGCGGGTGGGCAAAAACAAAATAGCGGAGAGCAAAGGAGCGTATTGAGATGAAAGCAGGAATTATTGGAGCAGGTAGGATCGGAAAGGTGCATGCAAAAAATATTTCTATGTTTGTGCCGGAGGTGGAGATCAAGACGGTTGCAGACCCTTTTATGAATGAAGAGACAGAGAAGTTTCTGAGAAAATGCGGTGTGCAGAATGTGACAAAGGACGCGGAGGATATTCTGCAGGATGAGGAGATAGACGCGGTTCTGATCTGTTCCTCCACGGACACGCATTCCAAGTATATTATTGAGGCTGCCAGGGCAGGAAAGGATATTTTTTGTGAAAAACCGATAGATTATGATCTGGGCAAGGTGAGGGAAGCCATTCAGACGGCAGAGGACGCCGGTGTGAAGCTGCAGATCGGATTCTGCCGCAGATTTGACCATAATCACAGAGGCGTCTATGATATGGTGCAGTCAGGAAGGATCGGGAAGGTGCAGATGATCAAAATCAGTTCCAGGGACCCGGAGCCGCCGGCTATTGAATATGTGAAGGTTTCCGGTGGTATTTTCTATGATATGATGATCCATGATTTTGACATGGCACGCTTTCTGGCAGGAGGGGCTGAGGTGACTGAGGTTGTGGCTGCCGGCTCTGTGCTGATCGACCCGGCTATCGGGGAGGCGGGGGATGTGGATACCGCTGTTGTGATGCTGAAGTTTGACAATGGCATAATTGCCACCATTGACAACAGCAGGAAGGCCGTCTATGGGTATGACCAGAGAGTGGAGGTATTTGGCTCCGAGGGCTGTGTGCGCAATGAAAATGATGTGCCGAATACGGTTGTGCTCTCAGATGCCGAGAGGACCAGCTGTGAAAATACATATAAGGTAATGTGGGATCGTTATACCGGTGCCTTTGTCTCAGAAATCCAGGCATTTGCAGATGCCGTGGAGAACGACAGGGAGACACCTGTAACCGGAATGGACGGGCTGTATCCGGTACTGATGGCAGCCGCTGCCACAAAATCTCTGAAAGAGGGAAGGCCTGTAAAAATTGAGGAGGTAGAAGGATGATGAGTCTGAGAAAATGCGCATGTATTGACACCCTGTACACAGAGCTGCCCTGGGAGGAAAGATTCCTGGCGGCAAAGAAGGACGGATTTGACGCGGTGGAATTCTGGGACTGGAGAATCCGGGATCTGGAAGCTACAAAGAGGGCGGCTTGCGAGGCCGGCATTGCGATCAGCGGATTTAACGGGGACGCGGATTATTCCCTGGTTGACCCGGAGCACAGAGAGAAGTACGTGAAATATCTGGAGGAATCCATCCGGGCAGCAAAAGCCGTGGGCGCAGGCAGTGTGACCATTCACTCCAATGCCCTGGGTGAGGGAGGAATTGTGGTGGACCACTATGATAACCTTTCCCATACGGTGAAGCTCTGCTCCATGTACCGTACACTTTTGGACTGTGTGGAGACAGCGGAGAGAGAAGGGATCAACCTGAACCTGGAGGCCCTGAATATTACCACAGACCATGTGGGAAATTTTCTTGAGAATACACAGATGGGAGCGGAGATATGCCGCCTGATCGGGTCACCCAGGCTGAAGCTTCTCTACGATGTGTATCATATGCAGATCAATGAAGGCTGTATCTGTGATACCATTTCCCATTACGCAGACCAGTTTGGACACATCCATGTGGCGGATGCTCCGGGGCGTCATGAGCCGGGGACGGGGGAAATCAATTATAAAAAGGTGCTGCGTCATCTGGAGGCATGCGGGTATACAGGATATGTGGGTTATGAGCTGTTTCCGCTTGCAGATACAGAGAGTGCTGTGAAGGCGATTATGGAAGCGTGCTGAAAAACGAATTGAGAAATTATGTGGCGGGGAGGTCATTATGAAGAAGAAAATAACCTTTGGGACAAGGGTAGCATATGGATGCGGGGATACAGCCTGTAATATCGTGTACGGGATGATATCCACACTGCTGACGCTGTTTTACACGGATTATGTGGGGATTTCACCGGTGACCATCGGTATTGTCATGCTGGTGTCCAGAGTATTTGACGGCAGTTCAGATCTGATCATGGGATTTTTGGTAGACAGAACCAGGTCTAAATGGGGAAAATCAAGACCCTGGATTTTGTGGATGACAATTCCTTATGCCATAGCGGCGATTCTTATGTTCACAGTGCCGCACACCACAGATTTTCTGAAAGGGATATACATATTCGTCACCTATAATCTGACCACAACGGTTATCTATACAGCTATCAATGTACCTTACGGTTCCTTGTCCACCATGATGACCAGGGATTCTTACCAGCAGGATTTGCTGTCCATTTTCAGGATGATCCTGTCCCCGGTGGGACGCATTATTTCCGTGACCTTTACCATGCCTCTTGTGAAAATATTCGGAAATGACCAGTCTGCATGGATCAAGACCATGTGCATCTGGGTGGTGATCGCTGTGGTTCTGCTGCTGTTCTGCTTCTTCCGGTGTGAGGAGACTGTGGTAACAGAGACAAAAAAAGAAGAGAAGCGTTCTGTGGGCGTGAACATCAAGGCTCTTGTAACGAACAAGTATTTCTGGTGCGTGCTCGGGCTGTGGTCAATCCAGGTCATCCATATGACAATTGTGGGAACGGATCTGCCCTATTACTGTAAATATATTTTCGGAAATGATACGTGGATGTACAGCACCCTGTATTTTCTGGAAACTGTGTGCATGATTGGCGGCGCAGTGGCCTGTCCGTTTCTGATCAAAAGATGGGGAAAGAGGAATGTTACGCTGGCGGGCTGCCTCATTGCGGTGGGCTCCCAGCTTCTGGTGCTGGTCAACCCTTATAACTTCCAATGGCTGTTTTTTGTGACACTTATCCGTTCTATAGGTGCATCCCAGTTGTCAGCCACCATCTTCGGCATGCTGGGGGATGTGGTGGAATACGGCTGCTGGAAAAACGGGTTCCGCCAGGAAAGCCTCGTATTCGGCGGCGCAAGCCTGGGATTCAAGGTGGGAACGGGTATCACAAGTGCTGTCATGACAGGACTCATGACCGTAAGCGGCTATATCAGCTCAACCGGAGCGCAGGTGGTACAGCCGGAATCCGCTGTCAGAACCATTGGAAATATCTATAAGTTCGGCCCGGTCATTGTCTGGGGTGCGGCGGTGTTGATCCTGCTGGTGTACAAGCTGGATAAGATGTATCCGCAGATTGAACGGGATTTGCTGGAGCGGGAAATGAAGGCAGAGTGAAAAAGAGGATCCGGAGAGAGGCGCAATTTTAAGTAGAATCATTTATGAGGTGGATTTTCCACATGCTGACCTGTACAATAGAAGAAAACAGAAGAAATGTACAGGGGGAATGAAAAGTGCCGGTTGTTATAAGAGAAGACAGGGAGCAGTACATGCAGGAGCTGCGGGACTGGCTGGAACAGGAAAGAGATGTGCCGCTTGAGGAGATGGCTGATTTTTTTCACAGGCGTATTGATACATATGAGGAGAAGATGCAGACCTGGAAGGCAGCCTATGAAAAAATCGCCGGCTGGATCGGCGGGGATACGAAAAGGATGCTGGATCTGGGCTGCGGGACGGGGCTGGAACTGGAATCCATTTTCCGGAAATATCCCCATATCCATGTGACAGGGATCGATCTGTGCGGTACTATGCTGGAGAAGCTGAGACGGAAATACCGGGGAAAGGATATCACACTGATATGCGGGGATTATTTTCAGGAGCCTTTTGGGGAGTCCTGTTATGACATGGTGATTTCCTTTGAATCCCTGCATCATTTTCTGCCTGAGAAAAAGAGGGAACTCTTTGCAAAGATCGAAAAAGCTCTGAAGCCGGGAGGACGATTCCTGGAAGGGGATTACATTGCCTGCTGTGAGGAGGAGGAAAATCTCCTGCGGCTGGAATGCCGGAGAAAACGAAAGGCAGGAGGGATCTCGGAGGATCAGTTTGTACACTTTGACATTCCTCTGACCCTGGAGCATGAGACTGAGCTTTTAAAGAGCGTGGGATTTGCAAATGCAGCGGGGTTGGAATGTATTGACGGGGCAACATTTATAGAAGCAGTAAAATAAGAGCGTGCAGCCGGGAACAAAATCCGGCTGCATTTTTTGTGCCGAAAAACCGTATTCCGGCGCGCAGGTCCGGCAGGTTCAATCCTCCCACAGATAATCTAATTTTCCTTTTTCAATGTGAAAGCTGGTCTCCAGCATATAGGAGAATACATCCAGGGTCTTTCTGGTGTGCTCCCTGCTGTCTCTTGTGAGATGGTTGTCCAGCTTAATGGTCAGGATAATGAGGACAATCTCGGAAACCTCCTCAGGGGATTTGCAGTGCATGGACCCCTCCCGGTTGCCCTGGCGGATAATGTCTGACAGGATCGGGCGCAGGTTTCTCACCATAATGCGGATATACTGCTGATGCAGAAGAGCGCTCTGCTGCAGCTCGAAAAAATTGTTGGACTCCTGGCGGAGAAGCTCCATGGAGGATTCCCGGCAGGTGCGGAATATGATCTCCATCTTGGTCAGGGCATCCATATCAGGGGCTTCCAGCAGATTTTTGGCTTTTTCTATGGCAGCGGAATAGGAGCGTTCGATGACAGCTTCCAGAATTTCTTCCTTGGATTTGAAATAATAGTAGATACTTCCCTTCCCGATGCCCGCTTCTTTGGCAACATCGCTGACAGATATGGACTGGGCGCTGTTTTGGTTCATCAATCTCTGCATGGCATCCAGGATCATATCCTTTTTTCTATTGTTTTGCATAAATACCATTCTCCGTTTTTCTTTGATAGTAACATGATAGCATAAAAATGTAAACTTGACTATCGGTCGAAAAAGTGGTATCTTGTTTACAACCTAAATTCGACCGGTGGTCGAAAAATGGCGAAATATGTTTGGAGGAAAAATAAATGACGTATCAGGAATTAGTGAGTGAGATCAGAGACATTTTTATGCAGGCGGATGTAAGCGGGATCAAGGAGCACATTGCCTATCAGTTTAATATCAGGGGAGAGGCCGAGGGAGCCTTTTACGCGGAAGTATCAGAGGGGAAGCTGTACATAGAGCCATATGAATATTTCGACAGGGATGTGCTGTTTACAACCACAGCCGAGACACTTCTGGGCATTGCAGGGGGCACCATGGATGCTGTCGCGGCATTCACACAGGGAAAACTGCAGGTGGAAGGCAGCTTTGACAAAGCACTGATGCTTCAGAGTTTCTCCAAGCAGGCCGGAAAAGAAAAAAAGAAACAGGTAAAGACAGAAGATAAGACACCTAAGAGGACAGTCAGAAGAATTCTGAAAAAATAAACACGTTCCGGGAACTGAGAGTGATGCACCGCGGATGCGCAGGCAGCCGCGGAGACGGGAGGAGTATCTATGAACGGATGGAGCTTGTTACTGGGAGCAGGGGCGCTGGCTGCTGCGGGGGAATACGGAATTGCGTCTTATTTTTTCAGGCGCACCATGCTCCGGCAGAAGGCAGAGACCAAAAGGACCATGGATATGGCAGGGACAAACTGGGATCTGTATATGCCGAAGATCAAGAAGATGAAAGCGTGGATGATGGAGCAGGAACGGGAGGATGTGTACATCACGTCCGGCGATGGGCTGAAGCTCCACGGGACATATTTTCCGGGGCAGGGAGGCAAAAAGCTGGTGATCTGTTTTCACGGTTATACCAGCAGAGGAATGAGTGATTACATTGGACTATCCAATTATTATCTGCCGAAAGGATTTAAGATGCTTCTGGTGGATGAGCGGGCACACGGGGACAGCGAAGGCACATACATCGGATTTGGCTGCCTGGACAGGGAGGATGCGCTTCTCTGGATCGAGTATGCGGCAAAGCGTTTTGGCAGCGGCTGTGAGATCTGGCTTCACGGCACCTCCATGGGGGCCTCCACGGTTCTCATGGCAAGCGGACTAAAACTTTCGCCGCAGGTGAAGGGAATCGTCTCGGACTGCGCCTTTACCACCGCCTGGGACGTGTTTGCCCATGTGCTGAAGGACCAGTACCATCTGCCCTCCTATCCCATTCTTAAGATATCGGACCGCATGTGCAGGGAAAAGGCGGGATATGGGCTGAAGCAGTGCAGTGCGGCTCTGGAAGTGAAGAAGGCAAAGGTTCCCATCCTTTTTATCCACGGGGATGCGGACACCTTTGTTCCCTGCAGTATGTGCTTTGAGATATATGAAAACTGCGCATCTAAGAAGAACATGCTCATAGTACACGGAGCGGGCCATGTGGAAGCTTTTTACAAAGAGCAGGCGCTGTATGAACAGAAGCTGACGGAATTTCTGGAGACGGCAGGGGAGGCCTGGGCGCCTGCGGGAAAGAGCATTTATGTATCAGATGTAACCGGAGAGGGAAACAGCGGGGAATCCGTTCCCGTTTGAAAATGAGAGGAGTTTAACATATGAAAGAGAAGTTTGGCAAACCACTGTATCCGCTGACCGCAGCACAGAAGCTGCACTTTTTCTATCAGAAATACTGTCCGAAAAAGCAGGTGCTCAATATCGGCACCAGCCTGACCATTCAGCAGAGCCTGGATTTTGGCGCGCTGAAGGAGGCTGTCTATAAGGCATACGCCAGATGTGAGTCCATGCGCCTTCGTTTTACACAGGACGAGGACGGCAGCGTGTATCAGTACATTGCTGACAGGGAGGAGAGGGAGATTGAGTTCTTTGATTTTACCGGATGGCAGGAGTGCCATGCTGTGGATAAGATGAAGGAATGGACCTCCATTCCCTTTGAACGGTTCGATTCCCCCTTAAACCGGGTAGTCATGATCATTACGCCGGATGGTTTTCAGGGCATCTACCTGCTGGTGGACCACATGACCATGGATGCCCAGTCTCTGATCCTGTTTCTCAAGGATGTGATAGAGATCTATGCCAACATGAAATATGAGGGCATGGAATATCCAAAGGAGATGAAATCCTACATAGCGCAGCTTGAAAAGGACCTGGAGTATGAGGCGGATTCCAAGGCAAAGAAACGGGACACAGAGTTCTTTGAGAAGATGATCTCCTCCTCAGAACCTGTCTTCAACAGCATTTTCGGTCCCGGCAAGCTGGAAGCTGAGCGGGAAAAAGAGAAGAATCCCGAGTTAAGGGCAGTCACCAACGTCTCGGACAATGTGGATGCCAATATTATCACCTTCCAGTTAGAGGCAGATCCATCCAGGAGGTTGATGCAGTTCTGCGAGGAACACCATATTTCCATGGTGTGCCTGCTGATGATGGGGCTCCGCACGTATCTGCAGAAGGTGAACGGCAACGATGATGTCTCCATCAACACCACAGTTGCCAGAAGAGCCACTTTGGCTGAAAAGAAATGCGGCGGCACCAGGATTCACTGTTTCCCCTTCCGCACAGTGGTGGAGAAGAAGGATACGTTTATGGAGGGCCTGAAGAAGATCCGGGATGGGCAGAACCAGATTTTCCGCCATGCAAACTATGACCCGACGGCCTATTATGCATACAGGAACAAATATTATAAATTAAAGTCAGGGCAGACGTATGAGCCTCTGAGCCTGACCTACCAGCCTCTGACACTTCAGGGAAAAGGGCTGGAGCGTCTGCAGAACATTCAATATAAATCTGCATGGTACAGTAACGGCGCGGCAGCCCATGCCCTTTATCTGACGGTTATGCACAGAGCAGAGGACAATGGCATGAACTTTAATTTTGAACACCAGACCGGAGTGGTGCATTTTGAGGACCTGCAGTATCTGTATTACTATCTGTGCCGAATCATCTTCAAAGGCGTGGAGAATCCGGACATGACAGTGGGAGAGATTATCGAATCTGTATAATATTTTTGGGAGGAAATGAGAAATGTTAGAAAAATTAAAAGACATGATCTGTGAATATGTGGAAGTGGATAAAAATGCGGTTACGGAGAATTCCAGGTTCGTGGAGGACCTTGGTTTCACCTCCTATGATTTTATGAGCATGGTAGGGGAGTTGGAGGATGAATTTGACATTGAGGTGGAGGAGCGCCAGGTTGCGGAGATCAGAACCGTAGGCGAAGCGGTACACTACATCGAGAGTCTTCAGGACTAGAGCAGGAGGGGAAATATGAGCAGTCAGATCAACACCATGAAGGATATTATCGGCTATGCAGCCAAGACCTACGGGGAAAATCCGGCCATCCGTTATAAAGTGAGAAAAGAAGTGGTAACAAAGACGTATCTGGACTTAAAAAGGGACAGTGAGGCCTTCAGCAGAGCCCTGGAGGGCATGGGAATGCTGGGAAAACACGTGGCGGTCATCGGGCCGACTACATATGAGTGGATCATTTCTTATTTCGGAGCGGCGGACAGCGGATGCGTGATCGTGCCCCTGGATGCTCAGCTTCCGGCAGCGGATGTGTGCGAGCTTTTGAACAGGGCTGATATCAGTGTACTCGTCTATGATGAACTGCGCAGGGATGTGGCGGAACTGGCAGGGGAGAAATGTCCGGAGATCAAGTGCATGGTTTCCATGCAGGCAAAAGAGGATACCGAACAGGCAAAATCCCTGGATGTCCTTCTGAAAAACCATGCAGGGAGCTTTTCCTGTGAACTGGACCCGGACAAACTGTGTGCCATCTTATTTACCTCAGGCACAACAGGCAAAAGCAAGGGGGTAATGCTCACACACCGCAATCTGGCTGACAATGCCTCCTGCCTGGATATGAAGATACCTGCAGGTACGGTATCCATGACCCTGCTTCCCATCCATCATGCCTACTGCTTTACCATGGATATCCTGAAAGGAATCTACATCGGCATGGTCATCTGCATCAATGACTCTATCATGCATGTGTCAAAAAATATGAAGCTGTTCAAGCCGGAGATCGTGCTTTTAGTCCCCATGGTCATTGAATCCATATACAAGAAACTGAAGGAATCCACAGGTATCCTGCCGAAAAAAATGGTGGCAAAGGCTGCTTTCGGCGGCAGTTTAAAGACCATCTGCAGCGGCGGGGCCTATCTTCCCCCAGAAATGGTGGGAGCGTTTGCTGAGTACGGCATCACCATTCTTCAGGGGTACGGCATGACAGAATGTTCCCCTGTCATCAGCACCAATCTGGAATGGGATTCCAAAGAGGGGTCTGTGGGAAAACTCCTTCCAAACTGTGAGGCCAAGGTTGTGGATGAGGAAATCTGGGTACGGGGTTCCAGCGTCATGATGGGATATTACAAGATGCCTGAGGAGACAGAAAAAGCTCTGGAGGACGGCTGGCTGAAAACAGGGGATCTGGGCTATGTGGATGAGGATGATTTTGTGTTCATCACAGGGCGGAAGAAGAACCTGATCATCCTGAAAAACGGAGAAAATGTATCCCCGGAGGAATTGGAAAATGAGATCAGCAGATCTCCTCTGGTAAAAGAGGTCATTGTCAGGGAGACAGAATCCGTCATTGAAGCTGAGATATTCCCGGACTATGAATATGCCTCTAAAAAGAGGATCAGGGATGTCAGGGAAAAGCTTCAGGAAGTGATCGACAACTTTAACAAAGGCCTTCCTCCCTATAAAAAGATTCACGGCCTGAAGATCAGGGAGGAAGAATTTGAAAAGACGCCTTCCAAGAAAATAAAGAGATATTAAGCGGACTTTCTGTTACTGTGCACGCAGTGAACAGTTACGACTTTTCCAGGCGCTGCATATACTGTCTGGGTGTCACATTTTTGTATTTTTTAAAGGCCCTGACAAAATAGCTGCTGTCATTGAATCCGCACCGGTAGGCAGCCTCCGTAACAGAAATGTCCTCTGCGGCCATGAGATAACAGGCCCGCTCAATGCGGTAATAATTCAGATAATCAATAGGTGTCCTGTGGATGACTGCACGGAAGAAGCGGCAGAAATATTTGGAGGACATGCCGGCCAGCCTGGACAGGTCCTCCAGGGTTATGGGGCTTTGATAATTCAGCTCCATATATTCCAGCACAGGTTTTAGCTGCTTTAGTTTTCCCTGTGTATGGTCGCCGTAGGCGCAGGGCGTGTAATATTCCCTGTCAAAAATCATACCATATAGTTCAAAAAGTGCTCCGAGGGAAGTCATTTCCCATCCGGGGCTTTTTTTGCGCAGGGAACCATACAGGGTTTCCGCGCGGGTTAGGATCTCCGGCTGCTTTTGGGTAAAGCGCATGAGAATCTGGATCTGGCGGCGCTGAATTCGATAGAGGTAGCGGCGGATGGCGTGTGTGTGCATGAGCAGAGGCTTTGGGTCAAAAACGGCGCATTCATAGATGCAGTTTTCCGGCTCTCCGCCGTGGATGACGCCTTCCCCGATATAGATCAGTTCTCCTGCACTCACCACATACTCCCGGTCATCCAGACTGAGCCGGAGCTGTCCCTCCACGACCCGGAGCAGTTCTGTCTCCTTGTGCCAGTGAAAGGGCATGTGGTAACGCGGATGATGCTCATCCACATAATAATAGGCAAGGGGAAAATCCGCCGTGCCGTGGGCCTGTTTTTCGTTGTAATCCAGATAGTGCATAGCTGCCTCCTGACTATTTGTAAAAAGGTGAATATTGTCCTGTTTTTTGCCATTATATCACAGGAAATATGTTTGAAACAAGATTAGGATGGGAATATAAGAAAACTGTTAAAAACTTTAAATGTATGGAGGTACGAAAAATGGCAGAGAGCAGATTGATCGGAACATATCCTGTGATCGGGATCAGACCCACGATTGACGGAAGAAGAGGATACCTGAAGGTAAGGGAATCCCTGGAAGAACAGACCATGAATATGGCAAGATCCGCAGCGCGTCTTTTTGAGGAGAACCTGAAATACTCAAACGGCGAGCCGGTCAAGGTAGTCCTTGCGGACACCACCATAGGACGTGTGGCGGAGGCAGCGGCCTGCGCGGACAAATTCAGAAGAGAGGGCGTGGATATTACCCTGACTGTGACACCGTGCTGGTGCTATGGGGCAGAGACCATGGATATGGACCCCCAGACCATAAAAGCAGTCTGGGGATTTAACGGAACAGAGCGCCCGGGTGCCGTATATCTGGCAAGTGTGTTGGCAACCCATGCACAGAAGGGACTTCCCGCTTTTGGAATCTACGGCCATGATGTACAGGCAGCGGATGCCACGGAAATCCCCAATGATGTCAGGGAAAAACTGCTGCGGTTCGGACGTGCGGCAGTGGCGGCAGCATCCATGAGAGGCAAATCCTATCTGCAGATCGGTTCTGTGACCATGGGAATCGGCGGTTCCATCATTGACCCGGATTTCATTGAATCCTATCTGGGAATGCGGGTGGAATCGGTAGATGAAGTGGAGCTGATCCGCCGCATGACAGAGGGCATCTATGATGAGGAAGAGTTTAAAAAAGCGCTCTCATGGACAAAGGAACACTGCATAGAGGGATTTGACAAGAATCCGGAGGCGGTGCAGAAGACAAGAGAGCAGAAGGACGCAGACTGGGAATTCGTTGTGAAGATGATGTGCATCATTAAAGATCTGATGAACGGAAATGCAAACCTTCCGGAGGGATGCGAGGAAGAAAAAGTGGGACACAATGCCCTGGCAGCAGGTTTCCAGGGACAGAGACAGTGGACAGACTTTTATCCCAATGCAGACTTTGCAGAAGCCATGTTAAATACATCCTTTGACTGGAACGGAGCCAGAGAGCCGTATATCCTGGCCACAGAGAACGATGTGCTCAACGGCCTTGGCATGATGTTCATGAAGCTGCTCACCAACCGGGCGCAGATTTTTGCGGATGTGCGTACATACTGGAGCCCGGAGGCTGTGAAAGAAGCTACCGGCTATACTCTGGAGGGCAAAGCAGCACAGGCCGGCGGTTTCATTCATCTGATCAACTCCGGCGCAGCCTGTCTGGATGCCTGCGGGGAGGCAAAGGATGAAAACGGAAACAGTGTGATCAAACCATGGTTTGACGTGACCGAGGAGGACCAGGATGCCATTATGAAGGCAACTACCTGGAATGCCGCGGATTTCGGATATTTCCGGGGAGGCGGTTATTCATCCAGATTCCTGACAGATGCGGAGATGCCTGTGACTATGATCCGTCTGAATCTGGTCAAGGGGCTGGGACCGGTGCTGCAGATTGCAGAGGGCTGGACCATCAAGCTTCCGGCTGAGGTGTCAGACACGATCTGGAAACGCACGGACTACACCTGGCCGTGTACATGGTTTGCTCCGAGAGTGAGCGGTGAGGGCGCCTTTAAGACCGCGTATGATGTGATGAACAACTGGGGAGCCAACCACGGCGCCATCAGCTATGGCCACATCGGTGCAGATCTGATCACTCTGTGTTCCATGTTGAGAATCCCTGTTGCCATGCACAACGTACCGGAGGAAAAAATCTTCCGTCCCGCTGCATGGAACGCGTTTGGTATGGACAAAGAAGGACAGGACTACAGGGCATGTGCAGCTTACGGTCCGCTATATAAATAGGAAGGAAGATGGAAATGCTGGGAAAACAGATGCTGGCAGCAGATTACGGAGCCTCCGGCGGCAGAGTGATGCTGGGCAGCTTTGACGGTGAAAAAATCTCTCTTGGGGAGATGCACCGTTTTGCCAATGAGCCTGTGATCTTAAACGGAAAAGACAGAAGTACCATGTACTGGGATTTCCTACGATTGTTTCATGAGCTTAAGACCGGAATCACAAGAGCAGGAATCATGCAGGGCAGGTCAGGGGCGGATATCAGCAGTATCGGTGTGGACACCTGGGGTGTGGATTACGGACTGCTTGGCAGAGACGGTATGCTTTTATCAAGCCCGGTCCACTACCGGGATGCCAGAACAGAGGGAATGCTGAAAAAGGCTTTCTCACGCATGGACAGGGAAAGACTCTATGAGATCACAGGCAGCCAGTTCATGGAGATCAATACGGCATTTCAGCTTATGGCAGAGCAGGAATACAGAGAAGAGCTTTTGGAGCAGGCAGAGAGTATGCTTTTAATGCCGGATCTGTTCTCCTATTTTCTGTCAGGGGAAATGGGAAGTGAGTATACCATTGCGTCAACCACCCAGATGCTGGATGCTGTCAAAAAGGACTGGTCCGGGGAGGTGCTGGAAGGTCTGGGACTTCCTTCCCGGATATTAAAACCCGTGCTCATGCCGGGAACACGGCTGGGAAGTCTGAGAGATGAAATATGCCGGGAGCTGGGCATTGGTCCTATGGATGTCATAGCAGTGGCAGGACATGATACGCAGAGTGCCATGGCAGCAGTGCCGGCAGAAACGGATGATTTTCTGTTCTTAAGCTGCGGTACCTGGTCGCTGTTCGGAACAGAGCTTGACGTGCCTCAGATTGACGGGAGATCATTTGCCTGCAATATGACAAATGAAGGCGGATGCGGCGGCAAGACATCTTTCTTGAAAAACATCATCGGTCTCTGGCTGATCCAGGAGAGCAGAAGACAGTGGATGCGCGAGGGCTGCGAGTACAGTTTCGGGCATCTGGAATCCATGGCCCGAGACGCGGCGCCCTTTGTCTACTTTATAGACCCGGACGCGCCGGAGTTCGTGCCTTCGGGAAATATCCCGCGCCGTATCCGGGAGTTCTGCAGACGTACAGAGCAGAAGGTTCCGGAGCGTGTGGGTGAGGTGGTGCGCTGCATTGACGAAAGTCTCGCTCTGAAATACAGGATGGTGCTGGATGAAATCTGCGCGTGTACGGGCAGGTCATATCAGGCGGTCCATCTGGTTGGCGGCGGGGCCCAGAGTGCCCTTCTGTGTCAGATGACCGCAAATGCCTGCGGCATTCCCGTGATCGCAGGGCCTGTGGAGGCAACTGTCTACGGAAACCTGGCCATGCAGCTTGTGGCGGCAGGGGAAGTAAAGGATTTGAAAGAGGTTCGCAGCATCATCCGGAATTCAGAAAATATGAAAGTGTATGAGCCGCAGGATGCAGAACTGTGGCAGGAAGCTTACGGACAGTACAGAGCATTTGTCCGGTGACACAAATATGGAGGAAATGAAATGGAATTAAGTTATATGGAGCTCAGGGAACAGATTTGCGATGTGTGCCATAAAATGTGGCAGAAGGGCTGGGTGGCAGCAAACGACGGAAATGTTTCCGTGAAACTGGAGGACGGGACATTTCTGGCAACCCCCACGGGAATGAGCAAAAGCTTTATCACCCCGGAAAAGCTGGTGCACATTGACGGAGACGGAAATATTCTGGAAGCAGAGGAAGGGTGCCGCCCTTCTTCGGAGATCAAGATGCATCTGCGCTGCTATCAGGAACGGGAGGATGTGGGGGCTGTCCTCCATGCACATCCGCCGGTGGCCACAGGATTTGCAGTGGCAAATAAGCCTCTGGATGAGTATTCCATGATAGAGACCGTGATCGCTCTCGGCTCTGTGCCGGTGACTCCATATGGGACACCCTCCACTTACGAGGTACCGGAGGCCATTGCTCCTTATCTGGGAGAGCACGACGCTGTGCTTCTGCAGAACCATGGGGCTTTGACGGTTGGAGCGGATGTGATCACCGCGTATTACCGGATGGAGACCCTGGAGCTTTTCGCGCAGATCAGTCTGAATGCCCACCTGCTCGGCGGGGCAAAGGAAATTTCCCGGGAAAATATCGACAGGCTGATTTCCATGCGGAAGGGATACGGTGTGACGGGAAGGCATCCCGGATATAAGAAGTATTCCGAAGAGGACAGATAGGCCGGTAAACAGCGGTTAGAGGCGCGCCTCATATGGTGCCGGGAATTATGCCGGGAGCAGATGGGGCGTGTTTTGTTTTGGGCAGTGAAAAATATATGTGAAGGATAAAAGGTGAATGAGATGTTAAAAGGAATTCCGAAAATTATATCGCCGGAGCTTTTGAAAGTACTGGCGGAGATGGGGCACAGTGACAGGATCGTGATCGCGGACGGGAATTTTCCTGCGGAGAGTATGGGAAAGGACTGTATCGTTATAAGAATGGACGGACACGGAGTGCCGGAGGTGCTGGACGCAGTGCTCAGTTTGATCCCGCTTGACGGGTATGTAGAGCATCCAATGAGTCTTATGGAGGTTATGCCCGGAGATGATGCCAAGACGCCTATCTGGGATACTTACAGGAAAATCGTGAGGAAGTATGAAGAACGGGGGGACAAAGTGATCCGGAATGTGGAAAGGTTTGCTTTCTACGAGGAAGCCAGGAAGGCGTATGCGATTGTGGCGACAGGGGAAGGGGCGGTCTACGCCAATGTGATGCTGCAAAAGGGAGTAATCTAGGATTTGGGCCGACAATATGTGATGATTGCTTATTGAGAATGTGCAAAAAGTATGCTATACTTTGAAAATGGAACAACCGTGTTGCAGGGTGGCGTTGGCCTTCATTCTACATAGAATGGAGGTGATGTCTATGAAACATTTCGACTTTAAAGACCTAATGGCCTTTGGAATGTTTATTTTAGCGTTGCTGACATTCATTTATTTGATTTGTCACTAACTTAAAATAGAAAAACCACCCGAAAACTTGACCAGTCACAGGGTGGTTTTTCTATTCTGATTACAGGCCAACCCAACTTGTGGGCGGTTGTTCCTTTTCATATCTATATCATAGCAGATTTCATCAATTTATTCAAGAATATTTTCCAAACTACATTATAACTTTTGTTAAAAATTGAACTGGTCTTCCCAGGGGAAGTCAGCGGATTCCTCCTGGCTTATGGGCCAGTGGCTGCACCAGGCGGGGACGGCTGGGGATTCTATGCGGTCCATGCTGGGTGTGTAGGGCTTGATGTCCAGGACCGGGGTGTTGTCGTTGGCATCCATGTAGGCAATATGGATGACACCGTTTTCGTAGTCAATGTATGTGACAGGCGCTGTCGTGAGCGCTATGGGGTTTGGACGGATGGGGGACCTTGTGGCGAAGATGCCCATGACGGCAGGGGCATTTTTGTAGGGCTGTTCTGTTTCCAGTACGGCCCGGGCCTCTTTGGTGT
Source organism: Blautia caccae (assembly GCF_040095955.1). Classification (NCBI taxonomy): domain Bacteria; kingdom Bacillati; phylum Bacillota; class Clostridia; order Lachnospirales; family Lachnospiraceae; genus Blautia; species Blautia caccae. The sequence goes on from NZ_JBBMFP010000011.1 coordinate 97,074, forward strand.
CAAAGTCGCTGAACCACCAGAGTACCTGTAGGTGGCTGAAGCCGTCTAAGGCCTGCAGAGCCGGGATGTATTCCGGGCTGAGGGTTATAAACATGTCCTCTCCGTTGTTGTGGATGGTTCCGATGGGATGTAACTGGTATGTTGTCATAATGTGTTCCTCCATATAATTTATTTGTAAGGTCAATGTAGACCCTGACACGGTGTGAGAGTCAAGCTGCTTTTTATATGGAGGCCGGAGTGATTGCTCAGGCACTCTCTAAGGGTATCTGTATCTCTGTCAGATAGTTTTTGGGGTCCTCTTCGTTCCATGGGCCGCGGTGGACGATCTGTCTGCTTTGCCCTGCCATTTGGAAGCGGACGTTTTTCTGCAGCCAGTCCGCAAAGGAGAGGTAGGCGCCGGCGATGTTGGAAAACGGGCCGTAAACCATTGTACACGCCATGGAAGGGACTGGTTCTGTAAGGCGGAAAACGAAATCTTCCGTACTTTTGCCGGGCTTTTTTACCGGTGCACATATTTCCACGTCCACGTCGGTCTCTTTGTATTCCCTGTCGTGGTAAATGGAAAAGGTGTTAGAGGAAACCTGTATCCGGTTTTCCTGTGCGAAGCGGGACATTTCCTTCCACAGAAGGCCCTCGGCATAGTAATCCGGCAGGACTCGTCTGAGGGAGAGGACCTGGCAGGCGGGGATGGATTTTATGAAGACCTGATACTGCATTTCATTTTTTCCGTGCAGGATATCTTTTTTGATCAGTTCGATCTTTTGAAGTTTGTCCTGTTCTGACTGAATGGTTTCCCGGATTTCCCTGTATTTCCGATCCAGTTGTTCCAGGAGGGAAGTCTCATTTTCTGCTGCAAGAGCAGCGGCGATCTCCGAGATCTGGAAACCGCTGTCGCGCAGATAAATGATCTTATTCAGGGTGGGAATCTGGTCGGCAGAGTACATACGGTAGCCGGTCCAGGGGTCTGTGCTGGCCGGTTTCAGAAGGCCGGCTTCGTCGTAATAGCGCAGCATCCGGATGGATACCTGCGTCAGTTTTGAAAATTCTCCTATTTTAAACATTTTTTCACCTGTTGTCTACAATTCTATGGTAAGGCCCACGCCGACCTCTTCGATGTCCATATATTTCAGCATTTCGGCTTTGGCCTTAAGGGAAACACAGTGGCAGGGATACAGGATATCCGGTGACAGAGCCTTCAGATATTCAATGGTACGGGCAAGCCGTGTGTCTGTATCAAAGAGATGGAATCCGCCTATGATGCCTGCAACCCTCTGTTCCCGGCAGACACTGCGTGCATAGTCCGTGATATTGCAGATTCCGCTGTGAGAGCAGCCGGTGACGATGAAAAGCCCTTTGTCTGTCCTGCATACCAAGGCGGAATCATCCGGGCAGAGATCCTCTGTTTCCTGACCGTTTGCTGTGGCTGTACCGATGGGGCTGCGTTTTTCAAAGTCATGCAGATCGGGTATCCGGCCGAGAAAAAGGCAGTTTTCGGAGAGGAAAACGGGTGATTCGGCAGGCTCAAATCGGAAGTTTTCAGTGATCTCTTCCAAAGAATAGGGGGAGCCTATGTATTCATTTTCGTAGTATTTTGGTTGGAAACACAGGGGATGTGCGATAAGCCGGATATCCGGCAGATCATAGTGATGCCGCAGATATTTTAATCCTCTGCTGTGGTCATTGTGGCCGTGGGAGAGAACAATATGCGTGAGGGAATCTAAGTCAATGCCCATGGAGCACGCATTTTTAATAAAGATATCCGAATACCCGGTGTCAAAGAGAATTTTTATATCATCGGTTTCGATGTAGTAGCTGACTGCCGGTTCCCCTGCATAATATTGGTCGATATACGTGTTGTTGTCCACTAGAACGGTTAATTTCATATGAAACCTCCTGGTTTACTTTTGTATATCATACGCATTTTATGAAAAGTATGCAAGGGAAAATGCAGCAGTGAGAAGAATGGTCAGTCTAGAGCCTGTTTGAAAATTCATTCCGACAATCTGCACGCCCCACTTTGCGGGATATTTGCCCCCAATTCAGTCAGCGTAGCCCGCTACGCCTCCTTCATCGGGGTCAAATCTCCCACAAACTGTGACGCACAGCTTGCCGAAAGCAATTTTCAAACACGCTCTAGCATGATTTCCTTTAAAGAAATGTTTTTGATCCGCACAGAATAACAAAGCATCATACACTCATATACCACAGCAAAGGAGAGCAGAGTGATAAAAAGCGCCTGCCAGTTAAAGGTGTAATCGGGAACTTCAGGCACATCCTTAAAAATAATGGAAACCATGCCTTTCACCAGCCCGTACTGATACGCGGTGCCGATGGCAAATCCTGTGTAAGCCACAGGTCTGTACCCGTCCAGAATGGCTTTTCTGCAGTCTTTCTGCGAATACCCAAATACCCTCATCATGGCAATGGTCTTGGTATTGGAGTCAACAACGGTTGTGACAGACAGAAGAAGCGTGGTAAAAGAGAGCACAATCCCGATCACAAATATGATGGCCGTGAACATAGGGCTTGCCAGTTCATCCATACCGAAAGTCATCTGCATCATAGAAGAATAACAAAAAGAAGCAAATCCAATGAAAAACACAAGTGAGATACGGCTTCTGGCCGTGCTCTGCCTTAAATCCTGCAGAAAGGAAAGATTCTTTCTGCCGCTTTTTTTCTGTCGTCTTATCTTGAAGATCCCGCCCTGTTTCCCGCTGAGAAGTGTCAGCACAGGGCTTCCCAGCTTTCGGCATCCGTAAAGGACAGCGAGAGCGGAAAAGAATGCAGCAGGAATCAGAACCAGGCAGACAAGCAGTGAGAAATGAAACTGTACGGCAATATCCGGCAGGATATTCTCTTCATTCATCACCCTGTAAAATCTGGGCATCAAGAGAAAAGCTCCCCCGAATCCAACACCGGTTCCAAACAGCACACTGAACCCAAACACCCAGAACCCGCGTGCGATCTTAAAATCAGAATACCCCAGAGCTTTTAAAATCCCCAGTTCTTTTCTGTGACTGTCAATATAATGCTTAATATAAAAGAACAGTATGACCACAGAGGTGAGCAGAAGGCACCCTCCGCTCACGCTGCTTATCATTTTGCCGGAGGAGACCTGAGCCTCATAAAACACAGTGACAGGCCCGGGCGCAATCTCATCCCGTATCCCTGCCATATCCATATTAAAGTTCAAAAACAGGGTACAGACAAACACTGCACAGCAGGATATAATAAAAATTCCGGTAAATTTAGCGGCGTCCTTGAGTCCCACTACCATACCATCACCATCCTATCTCATAAGCTGTTTTCTGTGTGTCATTTCTGTACAGATCCCTGATCTTACCGCTGTTCATAAGAATGACCTTGTGGGCCATCTGCGCAATATTCTGATTATGCGTAACCATCACAACCGTAAAATGATACATTTTCTGCAGCCTGCAGATATAGTCAAGCACCAGCCTTCCGGTAGCCTCATCAAGAGCGCCTGTCGGCTCATCCAGAAACAGCACCCTGGGCTTTTTCGCCAGTGCCCTTGCCACGGAGACACGCTGCTGTTCCCCGCCGCTCAGCTCCCCGGGAAGCTTTTCCAGCTTATCCCCAAGCCCCACAGCTTCGATCACCTCCCGGTAATCCTTATTACCGGACAGGTCTGCCCCCATTTTCACATTCTTATCCACATTCATATGAGGCAGCAGGTAATACTGCTGGAAAATAAACCCCACCTGTTCCCTCCGAAACCGTGTCAGTTCACTTTCACTGAGCCCGGTGATCTTTTTCTCCTCATAATAGACATCCCCCTGATCCGGCGTCTCCAATCCCGACAAAACATTCAGCAGCGTAGACTTCCCGGACCCGGAAGCCCCTAAAATAACGGCAAACTCCCCGTCCTCAATATCCAGGGAAATCCCCCGAAGCACCGGAAACGGATTATCGGCACTCCCATAAGACTTAAAAAGATCACAAGCTCTGATCATGCCGTTCACCTGCCTTTATATTTTTCAATACTCCTGTAAAAACTTCAGTCATCATTTCCTCAGTCTCCTTCTCCTCAAAACTGCACACATTGGTAGCGCAGAGAGCAGCGATCCCATGAGTATAGACCCACAAATGCCGGTACAAAGTCCACGCATCCTCATCACTCAATCCATACTGCTCCCGAACCGACTGCAGAATCTCCTCATGGTTATCATCAATAGCGAAGAGCACATCCTTCACATCAGGCATTTCCTCCCTCTCCGTCATAAACAAAAGCCGAAAAAGCTGAGGTTCCCTTTGTGCAAACCGGATATACTCCATCCCCACACTCCGGAAAGCCATATCCTGCTCAAGCCCCCGCTTCACACTCCTGTTATAAACCTCCCTGGCAGCCTTCACAATCTCCGCCTGCACCTCTTCCATACTCTGAAACACCGTAAACACCGGCCTTGCAGAACTCCCCAGCTCCGCCCCCAATTCCCTGGCCGTAACACCCCCCATCCCCCGTCTCCGAACAATCCTCAACCCCGCATCCACAATCTCTTCCCTCGTAAACTTAGCCCTAGGCGGCATCCCAAACCCCTCCATTCTCATAATATACACATAGATATTCAGCAAAATATAATTTGAATCATCTGATTTAAAACATACGATTTAAAACACTTGCTTCCATAATACCACATCCACCCCCAATGTCAATCCGCAAATCCTCAATTAATCTAAAAACTGCTCTGTTTACTCTTACATCCGCACTTCACCGTCAGGAACCATCAGAGGGCCTCTGCCCTCCCGCTCCCGGCCCTCTGATGGTTCCGTCCGTGAGCCACAATCGAAGCCACAACCCCATTGCATCCCCCCAAAAAAAATGCTAAACTAAGAACAAACGTTCCTATAAACAAAAAAATCACCCCAGGAGTCAAAACCATGCAAATAGAAAACCTCATCACCTACCAAAAAACAACCCCTTCCATCCCCCCGCAGTACGCCCCCTACCCCCAGACCCTGTCAGAGGAAATCCGCACCCACCTGGCCACCCACGGCATCCCCAGCCTCTACACCCACCAGGCCGAAATGTTCACCCAGGCCACCCGGGGCAAAAACATCGTCATCACAACCTCCACCGCCAGCGGCAAAACCCTGGGTTTCCTCCTCCCGGTCGTACAGGAAATCCTCTCCAATCCTCAGTCAAGAGCCATTTTCCTCTACCCCACAAAAGCCCTGGCAAGCGACCAGTACCGTGCCATCCGCCCCTGGATCGAGACATTTGGAGAACACAGACTGTCGGCAGGGGTGTACGACGGTGATACGCCGCCCACGGAGCGCAGCCGTATCAGGAAGAATGCCAACATTATCCTGACCAACCCGGAAATGCTCAACAGCGCTTTTCTCCCAAACCACAGCAAAGCCGGCTTTGACTTCATATTCTCCAACTTAAAATACATTGTCATAGATGAACTCCACACCTACCGCGGCGCCTTTGGCTCCCATCTTGCCAATGTGTTCCGCCGTCTTTCCAGAATCTGCAGATACTATCACGCATCACCCAGGTTCCTCTGCAGTTCCGCTACCATAGCAAACCCCGTGGAACTTGCCCGGGCAGTGTGCCAGAGAGAATTCATCCGCATTGACAGGGACGGTTCTCCGGCACCTGAAAAGCGGTATTTCTTTCTCCAGCCGCCAAAGATTTACGGAAAAGACAACCAATACTACGGCCAGGTACAGAGTACCGCTGTGGCAGCAGCCATGACGGCACAGCTTGCCGAGGAAGGACAGAGTTTTCTCACCTTTGCAAAATCCCGCAGAAATGTGGAGGTCATCTTAAAAGAAGCCCGGGACATGCTGGACGGGGAGGATATATCCGGTACAGGGCCTGCTGACCGGATCTCCGGCTACCGGGGAGGCTATACCCCAAAGGAGCGAAAAGAGATCGAGCGCAAAATGACCACAGGAGAGCTTTGCGGCCTGATTTCCACCAACGCTCTGGAGCTGGGCATTGATATCGGCAAGATAGACACAACCGTACTCGCCGGATACCCGGGAACCAAGGCTTCCTTCTGGCAGCAGACCGGCAGGGCCGGAAGGAGCGGCAAGGCATGTTCCAACTATTTGATCCTGGATAACCTGCCCTTTGACCAGTACATTTCCATTAATCCGGACTGGCTGTTCGACGGGGAGAGCGAAAGTGCAGTGGTGGACCGGGACAACCTGCTGATTGAGCTTGCCCACATCCGGGCAGCGGCGGCGGAGCTGCCTCTCACCCTTGATGATATCGCTGTCTTTCCCGATTTGGGTGAGACGATCCCGGTGCTGCTGAGAGTCAAAGAGCTGAGCGCCCAGGACGGCAGATTTTCCTGGTGCGGAGACACCTTTCCGGCAGGAGATTTCAGCTTGAGGAATATCGATAAAGTCAGATATAAACTGGTGGACCAGGAAAATGCCAGAATCATAACAGAGATGGATGAGATGCAGGCGTTCCGTGAAATCCATGAGGGCGCTGTGTACATGCACGGAGGTGCCCAGTATGAAGTGGTCCGCATGGATCAGGAGACAAAGACCTCCTACGCGGTTCCTTTCCGTGGAAATTATTACACTATGCCGGGCAGCAGCACCACCATCCGGGTCATACACGGAAATGCGGAAAAGGATTACAAAAGGACAAAAGTTTTTTTCGGTGATGTAAATGTAAAAGAATCTGTCTACATGTATAAAAAGCTGCAGTTTCACAACCACCAGAACCTGGGTTACGGGCAGCTTACACGTCCTTTGTCAAAAGATTTTGACACGGAGAGTACCTGGATCACCATTCCTAAAAACGTTGTGCAGGTGTACCGGAGTCTTATAAGGGAATCGGGAAACGGACAGATTTTGAGAAATAACCATTTTGACGGTATCTGCTATGCCATCAGAAATGCGGCCCGCATGGCGACCATGACAGAACAGGAGGACATAGGTGTCACTATGTCCGGCAATGCACTGGATCTGGGCGCAGGGCTTCAGGAGGAAGTGTGCCTGTACATTTTTGACGAGTATGTGGGCGGTCTGGGTTACGCGGAGAAAGCCTATGAATTGATGCCGAAAATCATAGAACATGCCATGGAAATGGTGGGAGGCTGCAAATGTAAGGATGGCTGCGCTGCCTGTGTGGGAGATTACCGTCTGGATAAGAAGATTGTCTATTGGGGCCTGGAAAACCTGCTTTTAGAGCTGGATTCCCCTATGGGCATGAAACTGCCGGAACATACACCTTCCACTTATATGCAGAAGCCCTTTTCCTTTGAGGAACTGCCCCGGAAATGGAAGGAGTTCTGCGTCTTTTTAGGCCGGAAAGGGGAAACCATGGCTGCGTTTTTCAATACCGTGGAGCAGGTAAGCATTGAGGGAGACACCCTGTTTCTTCCCACATCCAGCACTTTTTACCAGGCTTGGATCCTGGAACCGTCTAACAGATTAAGCCTGAAAAACATCATTTCCTTCTATACGGATGCACCCCCGTCCCTGCGCCTGGAGGTGCGTCTGGCGGAAGGAACAGAAAACAGGAAAGATACAGAAGAAAAAATCAGGCGAAGGTATTCCCATCTAAATGATACCAAATAAAAATTGTTTTGCGATGGGGCGAATACTCCCCAGTCAAAATGCAGTAACAAACAGCAGGACAACAGTTCAGTGATTTGAACCGTACGGCTGCGGGCGAGGATGAAAATATGGAATTATACAATGAAAAAGAGCTGGACAGACTGAATCCCTATCAGAAAGAGGCAGTTCTGGATGAAAGCCCTGCCTGCATAGTAAATGCAAATGTGGGGAGCGGCAAGACCACAGTGCTGATATCCAAAGTGCAGTATCTCCACCATGTGAAAAAGGTGAATTATGAGGAGATGACGGTCCTTACTTTTACAAATAAAGCCGCAGATGAGATAAAGTCCAGGCTTCTGGCCGCAGAACCGGAGCTGCCTGTGGAAAAGCTCAGAGGATTCGGTACTTTTCACAGCACAGCCCTGTATTATCTGCGGGAATATCTTCCGGTGGAAAAGCTGGGATATACCAGAGATTTTCTGGTCATAGACCCTGAGGAAGAGCTGGAGCTGGCACTTGATCTGATCCGGCAGCACAAACTGAAAATAAAATATAAGAACCGCCTGAAGAAAAGACTGGAGTCGGCAATGGCTGTCCGCGGGGAGGAGAAAAAAGTTTCAAAATATCAGGACGATATCTTTGATCTGGTCCGTCTGCTGCGGGAGGAAAAGGCCAGTCAGGACAAAATGACCTTTTTTGACCTGCTGGAAAATGCCAATCTTCTTTTGAGGGAGGAGATTGGAAATTCTCCGTCTCCCAAATGGGTCATTGTAGACGAGGTCCAGGACAGTGACAGCCAGCAGCTTGTTTTCCTTGACCGGCTGGTCAGCAGAGGCGCCAATCTTTTTGCCGTGGGAGATCCCAATCAGGTGATCTATAGCTGGAGGGGCAGTGCGTTTCAAATTTTTTATACCCTGAAACATAAATACCGGGCAAAAGAGTTGACCCTCCCCATCAATTACCGTTCCAGCTCCTCTATCCTGGAGGCTGCCCGGTGCTTTCTGCAGAACGGCAGCCCCCTTACAGGCGTGCGGGAGCCGGGGAATAAAATAATCGTGAAACGGCAGTATGATGCTTTTCAGGATGCCTGCTATCTTGCGGGAAGAATAAAAAAGCTGCATAGGGAGGGCACGCCATACGGGGAGATGGCTGTTTTTTACCGCCTGCAGAGCCAGTCCGGAATGTTTGAGGATGTGTTTTCCAGAGAGGGGATTCCCTTTGAGGTCTCATTAAAAAGAACGGTGGGGGATGTGCCTGTGCTTCGGTGGTGCATCCGCCTGCTGCGCTTTTCACTGAATAAAAAAGATACCCCATCCGGCATCTATGTGCTCGCCAGCCGGGAGTACGGGGAGGGAATCAGTGAGAAGAAGGCAAAAGAGATTGTCTGCAACAGTAAGCCGGGAGCCAGTCTTCTGTTTGATAAGATGTGCGGATTCAGCCGAATCTGTGAGGAACTCGGAGATGAGGAAGCACTGTTTTCCTATTTTGAACTGGAGCGGTATCTGAATCCTGTGTCTGCTTCTTACATGGAGGACAGGGATGCCGTGCACAGGCTGTTTCAGATCATGTTTGACTATGTGAAGGAGCAGCAAGAGAACCGGGAGGCGGGAATGCGGGCGTTTATCAATTCCTCCTCTCTCTACGGGCTGGATGTGCTGAGGGAGGAGATCAGCGAAGAGAAAGACAGTGTGAAGCTTATGACACTGCACGCATCAAAGGGGCTGGAGTTTTCCTGTGTGTTTATCACAGGGGTAAATTATGGCCTGATTCCCCTTAAAACCAGAGACATGGATGGAGAAGAGGAAGAACGCAGGCTGTTTTTCGTTGGAATCACCAGGGCAAAAGACAGACTGGAGCTGTCTTATTATACAAATCCCGGTGAGAGGGCCATGCCGGGGGAGAGCCGATACATCCGCATGATTCCGCCGCGCCTTCTGGAAGGGGAGGAAGAGCGGGGACCCGCTGTCAGCCTGCAGGAGCTGAAACGCCAGGTGCAGGAACAGAGAACGCAGGTACAGGAGCGGAGTCTGCAGGAACAGAAGCGAAGTCTGCAGGAACAGGAGCGGAGTCTGCAGGAACAGAAGCGAAGTCTGCAGGAACAGAAGCGAAGTCTGCGGGAACAGGAGCCAGCCCCAACAAAGCGTGTCCGGCATCCCAGATACGGAACAGGTGTGGTTGTGCGGGAGGATGAAACTATGCTGGAGGCAGAATTCGAGGGTTATGGAACGAAAGAATTTATAAAAGCTTTCAGCGAACTGGAATATATATAGAAGAGTGAGGCAGGAATTTTCCGGAAAGGTGGTACCATGATCAAGAGAAATAAAAAATCACCGCTGCGTGCGGAGATGGAGGCTGTCCTGAAAAAGGAGCAGGCATTTCTGAAGAAAAACGCGGAGAAGAAGGCATCTTTTCTGGACCGGACTTTGGAGGAGAAAGTTCCGGCCAGGCTGCAGGAGACGCTGGATAAAGCATTTGAAAAGGCATTCGGCCTTATTTTTGAAAAAGGTACGGATTTTATAGAGAAGACATATTCCAGGGAGAAGATAGAGCACAATTATAAAGTGGACGCCTACGCTGCGGGACTGATGGAGAACAAAAAGACACTGCGCACATTTACGAAAAAAGCGCAGGCTGCAGGGAACAGAAATCTGCTTCTGGCCGGTGTGGAAGGGGTGGGACTCGGTGTCCTGGGAATCGGTCTTCCGGATATCCCGCTTTTTACGGGGATGATACTGAAAAGTATCTATGAGACAGCGCTTCACTACGGATACCCATATGATACGGAGGAGGAAAAGTATTTCATACTTTTGCTTATACAGGGGTCACTGTCCTACGCAGAGACACTGGAACAGATGAACGCCAAAGCAGACAGATATATTCTGGAACCTGTTGTCCCTAAAGGATATGACAGCAGGGAACAGATAAAGGAGACATCCGCTGTTCTTTCCGGAGAGCTTCTGTATATGAAATTCCTGCAGGGGATCCCCGTGGCCGGAGTGATCGGTGGAGCCTATGACTCCATCTATTTAAGAAGAATACTGGATTATGTGAAAATAAAGTACAGAAAAAGGTTTCTAACAGACAAAGACAAAGCCAATTGACTTGCAGCAGAATACATTCTATACTTAAGAAAAGTGGTTTAGAGATTAACGGAATACTGCCGTCCGGTTGGGAAACTGTGTGGCTGTCTGTGAGAAAGTTTGAGGGCAAATAAATATGCAGAAGAGGATGATGACCATTTTCCTGCTGGTCGTTCTTGTATTGTCGGGACTCCTGTCCCTGTATTCTATGGGGAATCTTCAGGGAAATGCAAGGGTCATCAATTACACCGGAGTTGTTCGCGGAGCAACCCAGAGACTTGTTAAAGAAGAATTGGAGGGACGCCGGGATGATGCCCTGATTTCAAAACTGGACGGCATCATAGAGGAACTGCGCACAGGAGAAGGCGAGAACAGGCTGGTCAGGCTGAAGGACGATGAGTACCAGGAAATGGTGGCGCTCATGCAGGAACGCTGGGAAGAGATGAAGCAGGAAATCCGGAAGGTGCGGGCGGGCGCGGACAGCCAAAGGCTTTATAATCTGAGCGAAGATTTTTTTGAACTGGCAGATGAGAGTGTGGGTACTGCGGAGCAGTACGCGGAGCGCTATGTCCGTATGGCACAGATTTGCTTTGCTGCGCTGACTTTGATATGTACGGCTGCGGCGATTCTGCTTGCTGTCTATATGAGAAAGCAGGAACAGCGGCGCAGAGAAGTGGAAATGATGGAAAACGCCAATCTGGAAAAGAGCCGTAAGCTCTCCAGAATGACGCAGGACCTGCAGGCTCCCATGAACGAAATATCGGAGCTCCTATACGTCTCAGATATGGATACATATGAGCTGTTATTTATCAACGACGCAGGAAAACGAAGCTTTCATTTGGACGATATTGAGGGGAAGATCTGTTACCGTGTCCTTCAGGGAAGAGATAGTCCCTGTCCATTCTGTACCAACAGATTTTTAAAGAGCGGGGAGAACTATACCTGGGAGATTACCAATCCCATTACAGGCCGCCATTATCTTCTGAAAGACCGCCTGATCGAGTGGGAAGGAAGACGGGCACGGCTGGAGCTGGCCTTTGACACCACTGACGCGGAGCAGGAGAAAGAAAAACTGAAATACGCTCTGAGCTCAGAGCAGATGGTGATGGAGTGTGTCAGGACACTGTACTGTAAAAAAGATATGAAAGAGGCAGTGGGAGATGTACTGCGGGAAATCGGAACATTTTTAAAGGCAGAGAGAACCTATATGTTTAATCTGCGTGAGGGATTTCTTCACAATGACTATGAATGGTGTGCCGAAAACGCGGGTTCCCGGCATGAGGCTCTGAAGGATATATCCGCTGCACAACTGGAGGAGTGGCGCAGGGTTCTGAATCAAAAAGGCTGTATTGTCATGAAAGACGCGGAAGAGTTCATGACAATATTTCAGGGAAGTGAAGCGATTGCCAGAGAACGGAATATCCGCAATGTGGCAATCTCCACTCTGGAGATAGATGATGTGCTGATGGGCTGTCTGGGGGTGGACAATCTTCCGGAGGACCGTCTGATGAACATTGGTTCTATCCTTCAGACTATCTGCTACTTTATCCTGCTTGCCTACCGGAGGGCAGAGGATGAGCAGCAGTTAGCCCATCTCAGTTAATACGATACTCTGACCTCCTTTTATAACAGAAACCGTTATATTGAGGACATGCAGAGGATGACCGGCAAAGAGGGAAGCGTGGGCATCGTTTATCTGGATGTCAATGGACTTAAGGACATCAATGACCGGTACGGCCATGCCTTTGGGGATAAAATACTCACAGAATGCGCGGAGCGCATGAAACAGGTCTTTCAGGAGGGCAGTTTTTATCGTGTGGGAGGCGATGAGTTTGTGATCATCTGCCATGATGTGCCAAAGGAACGATTCTGCCAAAGAGTCAATGAGCTGAGGGCTGCATTTAAGCGGGATGCACTGTGCAAAGCTGCTATCGGCTCCCAGTGGACTGAGAAATTAGTGGATGTGGGACAGGTCGTGGCAAACGCGGATGCGCAGATGTACGAGGACAAAAAGGAATTCTACAGAAATAACCCGGCTTCCAAGAGGTACCGCCATCACAGCGATGAGCTGCTCTATCTGACTGACCCGGAAATCCTCAGGCAGGAAATCAGCAGAAACCAGTTTGTGGTCTATCTGCAGCCGAAGATTTCCTCAGCGGACCGGACGGCAGTGGGAGCGGAGGCACTGATCCGGTACCAGTCAAGGGATGGCTCCCTGGTCCTTCCGGGAAATTTTCTGCCTCTGCTGGAGGAGTCACGGACAGTCAGCCAGATTGATTTCTTTGTGTTTGAATTTATCTGTTCCAAGATTAAGGCATGGGGCAGGGAAGGGAAAAAGGGCTTCCCCGTATCTGTGAATTTTTCAAGGTATTCCCTGACACAGCCGCATTTTATTGAGCATCTTCTTTCCATCTGCGATAAATACCGGATATCACCGACATGTCTGGAAATTGAGATTACGGAGACTGTGAGAAATGGCAATGACATAGATATCTGTGTCCTGATAGAAAGCCTCAGAGAGGCGGGATTCATTGTGACGATTGATGATTTCGGCACGGAATATGCCAATCTGGCCCTTTTATCCGCAGTGGAGTTCGACGTTTTGAAGCTGGATAAAAGCATGGTAGACGATGTGGTGAGTAATCCCAAGGCCCAGGCTATTGTCAGCTCCATTGTGGATATGGGGCAAAAGATGGGCATTCAGATCGTGGCGGAGGGAATTGAGACGGAGGAACAGCTTGAGGTTCTCCGGACCTGCGGTGTGGAGCTGGCCCAGGGATTTCTGTTCAGCAAACCCATTTCTGTGGATGAATACGAGAAACGGTATTTAGATAAATAAAAATAGCTCTGCTGCAAAGAAAGACGGGACACCCTGTTATGGGGTGTCCCGTTCTGAGGTTTTGGGTTATCCCCAGACTTTTATTTTATTATATCCTTCTTTCAGTCCTTCTAAAGGTCCAACAGCCGGTGTTTCACAGCGTACGGCACCGTTATAGTCAGTATCCAGAACAATGGATTCACCATCAGGGCCATCAAAGGGGGCTTCCGGAATGCGGACCATACCCAGTGTTTCTGTGGAGATGATTCCGGCGGGCATATGAAGCATCTCTTTTTCTGCATGGATTTCCAGATAGGTTTCCTCTCCCTCCACGGAGATTTTTACCTGGGGATCAGCAGCACTTGTGTAGTTCTCTTTCTCCGCGTCAAATGCCGGGGCATTTTTCAGATAAGCGTTGTGATTGATGTAGGCAGGCTGTTTTACCTGTTCAAACATTTCCAGGTCCTCATTTCCCATGGAAGCAACGGTTTCCATATATTCCTCCAGGGTTTTGGTGGAGCCGTTGTAGCCTATGGTTCCGCATAAGGACTGCTCCGTATAGGCATCCACGCTGCCCACGAAAATGTTGTTGTACAGACGGTCATCTCCGCCGTATACAGGTGTGGTGCCGGCAACTTCCGTGCTGTGCGGGAAGTGATAGGGAGTGGATCGGTTCAGGACATCCTCTCTTCTCATGGTTCCGCAGCACAGGTTGTGGATATATGCACCGCCCTGGGCGATATTGTCGAAGTTGTAGGCAGAGGCAAAGATGTTGTTGTCTACCATATAAGGCCCGTGAGTCACTTCCACCATCAGGTCACGGTCGTTGTTATAATACAGGTTTTTGCTGACGCGCGTGCCCTGTGCCTGCCAGTCAAGCCAGGTGCCCAGAGTACAGTCATGGATATTGTTGTCGTGGATCTGTACGTCAATGGCTGCGTGCAGCTTGATGCCTGCGATCTCATAGCCGAAATACTCGTGTTTTACGGCAATATTATAGATATGGTTGTTGTAGATCTGGCTGAACACACAGCCCATATGGCCTACGATACCATTCTGTCCGCAGTCATAGATGACGTTGTTGCGGATAATGTGGGAACCGATCTTTTCCTTGCTCCAGCCAATCTTCAGGGCGCGGAACACTGCCTCCATCTGATACTGGTATCCCGGTTTTCTGTGTCTTCTGGTGCAGAGGTTATGGCCTGTGGAGGCCTCCTTGCCAATGCTGATGCCGCTGCATTTCGCATCATGTATCATATTGTTTTCAATGATCCAGCCCTTGCTCCAGTTAGCACCCAGAAGGCCCGGCTGGTCAGCAGTAGGCGGTGTCCAGGGGCAGGCAGCCTGTGCCATCTCAAAGCCGCGCACGGTGATATAATTCATGCCAGTTTTTTCAGGGTAGAAGCAGCACTTACGCACATTGATCTCGGTCAGCTCTTTGTTGGGATCAGCTCCCTGGAAATTGGCGTAAATATATGTATTTTCATGGTCTGTCTCAGCATACCACTGATAAATGGTCCACTCTTTATCTTTGATGGGTTCCGGGTGTTTGGTCCACGGCGGGTTGTATCCCTCTGTGCGGATCTGGGGATTTCTCACCTCATCCAGGGATTTTGCTTCGTAGAAAGATTTGCCGTTTAAGTAGACATCTCCTGCATGGACGGAATTGTCATCCGGATAGATGAACCAGTCACCCCAGAGCGGCTCTTTGTAGGGATTGTAGTCACCGAAAACAGTGTTTGGAATCACTGCTTTCCAAACGGTCCCCTCTGTATTCTCCCAGTTTTGGATCCGTTCGGAGCCTTTTATCACGACCTTTTCTCCCTCGGCTGCCTCGTATACAATACGGCTGATGTCGCTGTAGCCGCTGTGTTCCGGCTTGACCCATTCCCGGTACTCGCCCTCATGTACAATGACTTTGTCTCCTGTCTCGGCGGCTTTGGCTGCCCTTTGTATGGTTCGGAAGGGATCCTCTTTCGTCCCCTTTGCATAGTCAGAGCCGGTGACGGCTACATGGTATTCTCTGTTCATGATTTTTCCTCCTGTCATAAACCTTTTCATGTCTATAAGTATAGACAATGGGGAGGGAAGGGACAAGACGAATTTTGGGGGATTTTCCTTGAAATTTGTGTCACAGTTGTGTCCGGTGAAAAAAAGGTGTATAATCAGAAAAACGAACATATTTTCGAAAAAGAGGTGGCGTGAATGATATTGAGTGTGAGCCGAAGGACAGATATACCGGCCTATTACCGGGACTGGTTTTTTAAAAGGATTGAGGAGGGATATGCCTGTGTCCGCAATCCTTTTAACTTTCATCAGGTGAGCAGGATATCCCTTAAGCCGGAGGTGGTGGACTGTATTGTGTTCTGGACCAAGAATCCGGTCCCTATGTTTGAGAAGCTGCCGCTTCTTGATCCGTATATGTATTATTTTCAGTTTACCCTGACCGGGTACGGAAGGGATGTGGAGCCGGGGCTGCCGGATAAGAAACAGGTTTTGATTCCCGCGTTCCAAACACTGGCAGAGACTATAGGGGCAGAACGGGTGGTGTGGCGCTATGACCCGGTTTTCTTTAATGCCCGCTATACACCGCAATATCATCTGCGGGCATTTTCCGGAATCGCAGAGGCGCTGGAGGGTTATACAGAGCGGGTGGTGATCAGTTTTCTTGACTACTATCCGAAGATAAAAAAGAACCTGGAAATGCTGGAATGTGAGAATTTGGAGGAGGAAAGCCTGGGCAGATTCGCCGGGGAGCTGGCCCGCACTGCCCATGTTCACGGTATGGAGATCGTGACCTGCGCGGAAAAAGCAGACCTGCAGAAATACGGGATCGCCCACGGAAGCTGTGTGGACGGGGAACTGATCCGGCGTCTGTGCGGCTGCAGCCTGGATGTGAAAAAAGACAAAAACCAGAGAAGCGAATGCGGCTGTGTGGAGAGTATAGATATCGGTGCCTATGATACCTGTCCCCACGGATGCCTGTACTGCTATGCCAACCAAAGCAGCCGGGCCGCCGCAGCCGGGCGAAGGAGATACACGGCAGAATCCCCCATCCTGTGCAGTGAGATACTGCCGGAGGATAAAGTGACAGAGCGGAAGGTCAAGTCTCTGAAGAGGATGCAGGAGAGCTGGATTCTTATTTAGGCTGCGGCCGTGCCACAGATCGGCAGCGAAAAACTGGTGTTTTATCTATCTAAATCTCTTCTAAAAACCCTTTCACATATGCAAGCGCTGCCCCCACCGGCACCGAATCCCTTGCGGCCTCGGACAAAAAGATAAAATCCGCCTCATCCGGAAACGCGGATTTTTCCTTCACTTTTTTATGGAGCGCAGCCAGATCCTCCTCCGTCAGATAAGGCGCCATATGCCCGCCGAGGATCACATCGCAGTCCATCACCATATGCAGATTATTTACCGCCGTGGAAAGATTCTCCAGATACTCCTCAAAACGTACCTTGTTCTCTTCCTTTCCATTCCTGAGTCCGTCAAAGAATTCTTCCAGGCTCTCATCCTCCAAAAGCAGAGCATTGACAGAACAGTATGTCTCCATGCAGCCGGATTTGCCGCAGTAGCACTGCCTGCCGCCGGGAATCAGGGTCATATGCTCCACTGCGCCGCCGTGGTCCTGTTTTCCCATCACGGTCTGTCCGCCGATGATCACCGCACCGCCCAGATGCTTGCCGATGGAGAGATAAATGGCGTCGGTCAGATCCCTGCGGTTCCACAGCTCTGTGGCAGCGGCACATTTGGCATCGTGCAGGAACATGCAGGGATATGGAAGGTATCCGGAAAGGGCAGTGATCTTAAGCCCTGTATAACCCAGGGTCTTGCCAAAGATGATCTCCTGTCCGTCGGCTGTTGTCAGACCCTGTACAGCAAAGCCGATACCCAGAATCTGTTTCTTCGTAAATCCGCTGTCCTCTATAAAGGTGCTGACATATCCGGCAATCTCTTTATAGTAGGCATCATCATTTCTGTACAATAACTCATATTCCATACATCCGCAGATCTGCCCCTTCAAGTCAACGGCCAGAATCCGGATCTGCTTCTTTAAAATCTCCACACCGATTCCAATCCCTGCCTGCAGGCAGAGCGTGTAGGCAACGGCTTTTCTCCCCACCTGGGATGCAAACTGTCCTCCCTTTTCAATCAGGCCGGCATCCTCCAGAGCAACCAGATTCTGTGTGACCGTGGGCAGGCTGAGATGAAGCTGGTTGGCAATCTCCTGTTTGGAGAGCTTTTCCTGCTCATACAGCAGGTTGTAAATTAAAGAATAATTGTTTTTCTTTATATCCGTCAATGTAATATTTCCCATGTTTCTTTTCCTTTCTCTGTGAAAATCTATACCATGATTCCGGCCCGGCAGACACATTGGCCCGGAGATTTGTAAAGGATATTTATAAAAAAACTTTATACAATAGAGTATAGCACAAACAGCCGGCAAACACCTTTGGTAGAAATTCATAAAAATCCCCATCCATATTTGGATAGTTATACATATTGACGAATTGATATCCGGGGATTATTATATAAATAGATTTTACAAAATGATTTTACAAAATAGAATCACAAAAACAAATCCACTTTGAAAAGGAGAAAAAAACATGGGAATTATCGAGAAAATGAGACTGGATGGGAAAGTATCTTTCGTAACAGGAGGCGCCAGAGGTATCGGGAAACAGATCGCGATCGCCCTTGCAGAGGCCGGCAGTGATGTGGCAATCGTGGACGTGGATATTGAGGAGGCAGAGAAGACAGCATGTAGCATTGCCGAGGAAAACGGCGTGAAGACCATTGCCATCAAGACGGATGTCACAAAGCCGGAGGAAGTAAATGCCATGATGGAAGAGATCGTGAACACATTCGGCAAGCTGGACGCAGCGTTCTGCAACGCAGGCATCTGCATGAATATCCCCTGTGAGGAGATGACCTACGAGCAGTGGAAGAAAGTGATTGATATCAATCTGAGCGGCGTATTCTTAACCGCCCAGGCAGCGGCAAAGCAGATGCTGAAACAGGGATACGGCTCCATCATCAACACAGCCTCCATGTCAGCCCACATTGTAAATGTACCGCAGCCCCAGTGCTCCTACAATGCCTCCAAGGCCGGTGTGATCCAGCTTACAAAATCCATGGCCATTGAGTTCGCAAAACGCGGCGTAAGAGTAAACTGCATCAGCCCGGGATACATGGGAACAGAGCTGACCCTCAACTCCCCCAGCCTGAAACCGCTGATCGAACAGTGGAATGCCATGGCTCCTATGGGCCGTATGGGCCGTCCGGAAGAGCTGCAGTCCATCGCCGTCTATCTGGCAGGAGATACCAGCAGCTTTACCACAGGTTCTGATTTTATTGTGGACGGAGCGTTCACCTGTTTCTAAAAAACACCTGAAAAAATGTCTGCTGAAGGAGAACAGGAATGGAATATTTATTAGGTACAGATATTGGCACATCCGGTACAAAGACCATTTTAATGGACACAGAGGGGAATCTGATCGCAAAGCATCTGGTGGAGTACGATGTGCTGACACCGCGCCCTTTATGGGCAGAGCAGTGGCCGGACGTATGGCTTGAAGCGGCCCGCAGTTCTATCAGGGAAACCGTGCTGAAATCAGGCATCGCGAAAGAGGACATAAAGGGCCTGGCTGTCAGCGGGCTCTACGGCGGTTCCGGAATTCCTCTGGATGAGGAAATGCGGCCGGTGCGCCCCTGTCTGATCTGGATGGACAGGAGGGCACAGGAGGAAAGCGACTGGGTACTTTCCCATATTGGGGAAGAAAAGCTTCTGGAGATCACCCAGAACGGCGCTGACCCATACTACGGCTACACGAAGATGCTCTGGATCAAGAACCATGAGCCTGAAAACTGGGAGAGAACAAAGCTTTTTCTTCCGCCAAATGATTATGTGATCTACCATCTGACAGGAGAGATCGTCATTGACTATTCCTCGGCGGGCAATATCGGCGGCATATTCGATATGCGCACCAGAACCTGGTCAGAGGAAATGATGGAGGCCATGGGAATCCCCATGGAGAAAATGCCTGCAAAGCTGGTGGAATCCACGGATATTGCAGGGGGCCTGACAAAGGAGGCGGCAGAGAGCCTGGGACTTATGGAGGGAATGCCGGTCATTGCAGGGGGCATTGACTGCGGCGCTGCCAATATCGGCCTGGGTGTGCTGGAATCCGGCATCTACGCAGCGGCCATCGGGACATCCATGTGCGCGGCTTTGATTTCTGATAAACCCGTAAAAGGGAACGGGCTTATCGTGTGGCCGTATCTGTACGATGCCAAAAAGCTCTCCTATTATTTTGCCGGGGGAGCCACAGCGGGGGCCATTGTAAAATGGTTCCGGAATACGTTTGGCGGGGAAGAGAATAATTCCTATGATGTGCTGAATGCCATGGCGGAGAAAATCCCGGCGGGCAGTGAGGGACTTGTGGTCCTTCCTTATTTCATGGGAGAGAGAAGTCCGGTCTGGGATTCTGACGCCAAGGGTACCATTGTGGGACTTTCCCTGGCACATACGAAAGGGCATCTGTACCGGGCATTTTTAGAGGCGGTTGCCTATTCTCTGAGGGACGCCATGGAAGCCACCGGGGAGGATTTGGGCGAGTATATTCTCCTGGCCGGAGGGGTCACAAAGTCCCGGGTTTGGAGACACATTTTCGCGGATGTGACCGGTTATCCTGTGGTCTGCCCCAAGCAGGATGTGGAGGCGAACATGGGGGATGTGATTCTGGCAGGCATCGGCACAGGCATTCTTTCCTATGAAAAAGTGAAAGAGTGGCAGGTGCTGGATGAAAAGATCATGCCGGATGAGAAGAACCATGAAAAATATAATGAGTATTTTGAGCTGTACCACTCTGTCTACCGGAATTTGAAAACAGACATGAAGAAGCTGACAAAACTGGCAGAATAGAGATAGATATAAAAGGAAGAAAAAGAAAAAAGATATGGAGGAAGGAATATGGAGCAGGCAGTAAATTTGCAGAACACCTCACAAGCGGGATACACCGCAGGGGCGTCTAAGTGGAAGAAAAGGATTGGATACGGGGTGGGGGAGCTCGGATGCAATCTTGTATTCAGCACCATGGCGTCCTATCTCATGATATTTTATACAGATGTATTTGGAATCTCGGCAGCAGTGGCAGGAACCCTGATGCTGGTCACAAAGTTTATCGACGCGCTGACTGACACAGGCATGGGTATCCTTGTGGACAGGACCCACACAAAATGGGGACAGGGAAGGCCGTATTTCCTTGTGGGCGCGGTTCCCTTTGCCGTCTTTACCATCATGACATTCTTTGTGCCGGATTTTCATATGACGGGAAAGATCATCTGGGCTTATGTGACGTACTGTCTGCTCTGCACGGCTTACACGGTGGTGAACATTCCGCTGAATACCATTGTTCCGCGTCTGACCTCAGATCTGCATGAGAGAAACTGCCTGGTTTCCTCCCGTATGATCTGCGCCATGATCGGGACAGCCATTGTTATGACCATCACCTCTCCCCTTGTGGAGTTTTTCGGAAAGGGAAATGCCGGGAAGGGTTATCTGGTGACCATGACCATCTACGGAATCGCGGCCATGCTTATTTTTGTAGTGACATTTTTAAACACCGAGGAAGTGGTGCCGCCCTCTGTCAAGCGGGAAAAATCTTCCTTGGCACAGGATTTAAAAGGGCTGACAGGCCAGAGCGTAATATTCTTTGCCGTGAACTTTTTGTATTTTGCCATCTATGTGGTGCGAAATACTACGGTTATCTATTACTTTACCTACAATCTCCAGAAGACAGAATGGCTGACCTTTGTGGGACTCTTCGGAATCCTTTCAGGACTTCCCATGCTCCTTGTGCTGCCGTATCTGGAGAAGCGGATGTCAAAGAGAAATGTTATGCTTCTGAGTGTGGCCATTTATATGGCGGGTGACCTGATCATTTACTTCGGCAAGACCTCTGCAGTATGCCTGATCATCGGCCTGGCTGTCACAGGACTTGGCATTTACGGCATATTCGGCACCACTTTTGCCATTCAGCCGGATGTGATCGATTACTCTGAGTACAGGAAAAACAAAAGTGTTTCAGGTCTCATCGCCGCTTTCCAGGGCTTCTTTGTAAAAGCCAGCATGGGACTTGCAAGCGCCGTCATCGGCCTTCTTCTGAAAAAGGGCGGCTATGTGGCAAATGCGGCCCAGACGCCTAAAGCACTTGCCTATATTGAAGCCAGCTTTATCTGGATTCCTATGGCGCTCTGTGCAGTCATCGGTGTGGTGATGTGTTTCTACAAGCTGGATAAGGAACGCGCGGATATGGATGTGGAGCTGGAGAGAAGAAGACGTTCCCTGAACGCCGGCTAGAGCCTGTGGGGGAAATGTATTTCGTGCAGGAAAAGCCTGATATTGTGAGTATGATATTGACATTCTTCCAAAAGAGTCATAAGATGCGGGAAAGAAAAGCAAAAGGAGAATGTGATATGATATTTCAGAATAATAAAAAGGCATGGGTGATTTTTGCCGTGACACTGGTCCTCAGTGTTCCTGCGTTTTTTATGCTGAAGGGAGATACCCAGATCTTTGTGTTTCCTGCTATACAGGCAGCCCTTCTCCTGCTGGGAAGCACAGAGTTTGTGAAGACCTGGTGCATGAATTACAAGCTGAGCGTTATGCGGAGTGAAAACCAGTATTATCTCATGCTGTTTCTGGGAGTTTTACTGATGCTGTTTGTGGGGATCGGATACTTTTATAACCTATATATAGAATTGACGTCTTTACATACATCCTGCAATTAAATGTAGATATTCGTCACTTATTACGGTATAATGTCAGCAGCGGCTGGGAAAGACCGGGAATATATGAAGATGGGAGCGTGAGGGTGACGGATACAGAAGAATCACTGGGAATCATTTTCGGAGCAGATGACATACGGCAGTCCAGCCTGGAACATCTGGCACGCTACAGTGTGCTGCTGCGGATGAAAAAGGGGCAGCACCTGTATCGGGAGAGAGAAGAGATTGTCACAGTATATGCCGTAGTGAGCGGCACTGCCGCGTTATATAAGATGAATGCCATGGGCGAAAAAAAAGTGATTTTCGTTCTGGGAAGGGGAAGCCTGTTAAATGAGGAGATCCTTCAGGACCTGCCGGAGCCTGTGAGCTGCGAGATCATGGAGGAGGCCCTGATACTGGCAGTCCCCAGAAAGCAGCTTCTGGCACTGATGGAGACAGACGCAAGGCTCATGCGCTTTCTGTTTTCCTCCCAGTCCCAT
Source organism: Blautia caccae (assembly GCF_040095955.1). Classification (NCBI taxonomy): domain Bacteria; kingdom Bacillati; phylum Bacillota; class Clostridia; order Lachnospirales; family Lachnospiraceae; genus Blautia; species Blautia caccae. The sequence continues at coordinate 119,789 of NZ_JBBMFP010000011.1, forward strand.
AAGGTCCGCAGACTGTACCGCCAGTTAAAGAACACCACCAATGCCACCAGAGGGGAAAAGAAGATGGCAGCTAAGCTGTGGAAACTGGCCCGCGACTATGGGAAGAGGGAGAAGGACGGTGTCCGCATCTGTCTGAAACTGACGGTGACCCAGCTTGCGGATATGCTGGGGACGAAAAGGGAGACAGCCTCCCGCCAGCTCAAAGTTCTGGTGGAACAGGACCTTGTCCGTTATGATAAGAATACCTTTGTGATACCGGAACCGGATGCATTAAACAGTTACTTCAAAGAATAAGCAGAAAACCGTGATTTTTGTCACGGTTTTTTTGTATGTGTGGAGTTATCCTTTTAAATAGAAGAAAACACGGAAGAAATCGTGATATTTCAGGAAAATAGGAGGAAGTCATGAAGAAAATACAATCCACCTGCAATTACTGTGCCATAGACTGTAATCTGGATTTTTATGTGGAGGACAACAGGATTATGAAGGTTGTCCCCACAAAAGGCTATCCGGTCAATGACGGATTCTGCTGTATCAAAGGGCTGTCTCTGGACAAGCAGCTCACAGTGAAAAAGCCGTCTCCTCTGCCGAAGATCAGACAGGCGGACGGGACCATGAAGGAAGTGCCCTGGGAGGAGGGCTTACAGTATGTAGCTGACAAGCTCAAAGAGCTCCAGGCAAAATACGGAACGGAGAGCGTGGCAGGCATCAGCACCGGACAGCTTACCATGGAGGAATTCGCACTGTTCGGCCATGTGATGCGCAACTATCTGAAGACAAACGTGGACGGCAATACCCGTCTCTGTATGGCCACAGCAGTGGTTGCCCATAAACAGAGCTACGGTTTTGACGCTCCCGGATATACACTGAAGGACCTGGAGCTGTCCGACACCATCATCCTCATAGGAGCCAACCCGGTGGTGACACATCCCATCGTGTGGGGGAAGATCAAGGACAACCACAACAAGAAGCTGATCGTCATTGACCCGAGAAAATCAGAGAGTGCGAGAAACGCGGATTACTGGTACGGCCTGAAGCACAAGAGCGATCTGTACCTGTATTATGCCATTGCCAATCTTCTGATCGAGAAAGATTATATTGATAAGAAATACATAGAAGCGCACACGGAAAAGTTCCGGGAATTCAAGGCATTTGTAAAAGACTATACTTTGAGCGGGGCTGCGGAGAAGACGGGCCTTTCCGAGGGGCAGATCCTGGAGCTTGTGGAGCTGATCCACACAGGAAAGCGTGTTTCATTCTGGTGGACCATGGGCGTGAATCAGGGGTATGAGGCTGTCCGTACAGCCCAGGCTGTCATCAACCTGGCTTTGATGACAGGAAATATCGGGCGTCCCGGAACAGGTGCCAACTCCATTACAGGCCAGTGCAATGCCATGGGTTCCCGTTCCTACAGCAACACCGCTGTACTCTATGCAGGCGGTGACTTCACCAATCCTGCCAGAAGAGCAAGGGTGGCGGAGGCGCTGGGTGTGGAGGAGAGCGTGTTGGCGGAAAAGCCCACGAAGACCTATAACCAGATCATCGAGGGGATCAATGCAGGAGAGATCAAGGGACTGTGGATCCTCTGCACCAACCCAAGACATAGCTGGACCAACAATGAAACTTTTGCTGAAGCTGTGAAGAAGCTGGAGCTCTATGTGGTGCAGGATATCTATGACACCATTGAAAGCGCTGAGGGCGCCACGGTATTCTTCCCTGTGGTATCCGGCATGAAGAAAGAGGGAACCTATATCAATCTGGAACGCAGGCTCTCCGCTATGCGGCAGGTGCTTCCAAGGGAGGAAAATGAAATATCCGACTACGAAGCCATCCTTGGAGTGGGAAAAGCCCTGGGCATGGGAGAACTTTTGAAGGGATGGGAGACGCCAAAGGACTGTTTTGCACTTATGCGGGAATGTTCCAGGGGAATGCCCTGCGACATTACAGGGGTGACATGGGAAGGACTTGAGAATTCCCATGGAATCCAGTGGCCGTTCCGGGAAGGGGAAACCCTGAAAGAGGACCAGAGAAGGCTTTATGAAGACGGCCGATTCTTTACACCGTCCAAAAAAGCGCAGTTTATATTTGAAACACCCATGGAAAACCCTATGCCCACAACAGAGGAATTCCCATATGTGTTCAACACCGGGCGTGGCTCTGTGGGCCAGTGGCATACTCAGAGCAGGACAAAGGAAGTGAAGTTTGTGGAAGATGTCTCTCTGAAAAAGGCATATCTCTACATGCATCCCGCCACTGCAAAGCATCACGGTGTAAAAGAAAATGACAGAATCTGTGTGTATTCCGCCAATGGACAGAACGCTGAGTTCGCTGTGAAGATCACGGACCATGTCAGGGAAGACGAGCTGTACGCGCCCATTCATTATATTGAGTGCAATAAGCTCACGCCATCCATATATGATTCCTATTCCAAAGAACCATCCTACAAATCAGCGGCTGTCCGCTTTGAAAAAAGATAAGGGGGAACGAAGATGTATCGGATTAAAATAGACCGCAGCAAATGTATCGGCTGCCTGACCTGTGTCACCGCCTGCGTGGTCAGCCATGAGACGGACAGCGGGGATTCCAGAAACCGCGTGGTGATTGACAGTGAGACAAAACCGGCTCCCATATTCTGCCGGCACTGCGAGCGGCCGGAGTGCGTTTATACCTGCATGACAGGAGCCATGAGCAAGAATCCCGAGACAGGATATGTGGAATACGACAAGGAACGCTGTGCAAGCTGCTATATGTGCATCATGTCATGTCCCTTCGGCATTTTGAAAAGTGACAGCCACAAGCACAAGGAGATCATGAAGTGCAACATGTGTGTGCACAGAAGCAGTGATAAAAAAGGCGCCCCTATGTGTGTGGAGAAATGTCCCATGCAGGCGATTACATTTGAGGAGGTGTAGGCTATGAAATATGTGATTCTGGGTTCCTCCGCAGCCGGTGTCAATGCGGCAAAAGAGATCCGCAGAGTGGACGAGGACGGGGAGATCCTCATGATCTCCAGGGATGAGACCATTTATTCCAGGTGTATCCTCCACCATTATCTGGGAAATATAAGGACAGTACAGCAGCTTGATTTCACAGAGCCTGATTTTACGGAAAAATACAGGGTCCGGTTTATGAAAGGCAGGGAGGCGGTTTCCGTTAACTGTGAAGAGCGCACCGTTTTGCTGGCAGACGGAGAGCGTGTAGGATTTGACAGGCTTCTCATTGCCACAGGCTCCCACACCTTTATCCCCCCTGTAAAGGGTATGAGAGAAGCGGGAAATGTCATCGGCTTCAGGAACCTGTGTGATATTGACAGGATCAAAGAGGCCCTGCCAAGGACAGAGCATGTGGTAGTCATGGGTGCCGGGCTTGTAGGCCTGGATACGGTTTCGGGCCTGCTGGAAAATGACGTAAAGCCCGTGGTCGTGGAACTGGCAGACCATCTGCTGTGCAGACAGCTTGACAAAAAAGCCGCTGCCGTCTACGAGGCTGCCATGAGCGAAAAGGGAGTCAGGCAGTATTACGGCACCGGTGTGCAGGAGCTGTTCTGTGACAGGGAGGGAAATGTTAAGGAGCTGCTTTTGTCAGACGGCAGCAGAATCCCCTGTGATCTCCTCATTGTGACAGCCGGTGTGCGGGCTAATGTGGAGTTTCTGGAGGGATGCCAGGTGGGGACAGACCGGTTCGGCCTTCTCTTTGACGAATCCGGTGAGACGAACGTGCCGGGGATCTATGGGGCCGGGGATGTATCCGGCAGGGCACCTATCTGGCCTGTAGCTGTCAAGGAGGGCATTATTGCCGGCAGCAATATGGCAGGTGGGAAGCGGAAGATGACAGACTTCTTTGCCAGCAAGTCCACCATGAATTTCTTCGGGATACCCACCATGTCTCTGGGACAGGCAGAACCGCAGGATGAGACGGAGCTGGTGGAGACACAGGAGGGAAAAGACGGATATAAGAAGATCATCCACAAGAACGGGCGGATATTGGGAGCTATCATCCAGGGAGATTTATCCTACAGCGGAGTACTCCAGCAGCTCATAGCCAGGAGAATTGATGTGTCCAGGGTGAAAAAACCTATTTTTGAAATTGATTACTCTGACTTTTTCCATGTGGGTGATAACTTTGAATACTATTATCAGGAGGACATAAAAGATGAATAGACTGGAAAAATTACCTGTGCCCATACTGCCCACATTTGTAGGCGCACTGACTCTCAGCAACGTATATGCGGGATTCGGCTATAGCTGGCTGCGGCATTTTATGATGTGGACAGCCCTGATCGTCATGGTCTGTTATATTGTCAAGATCATACGGTTTCCCAAAACATGCCTGGAGGAGTACAAGAACGTAGTGCCGGCAAGCCTCTACGCAGGATTTTCCATGGTCACCATGATACTGGGAAGTTATTTCTATGAACTGGGATTTGCAGGCGGAAAGTTCATCTGGGCCGCAGGCCTTGCCATCCATACGGTTCATTTGATCGTGTTCACAGTCCGAAATATGGTCATGAAACGCGACATCAACACCTTTGTGCCAAGCTGGTTTGTTACATACAATGGTATTATGGTGAGCTGTGTGACAGGAGGAGCCATGAATGCCAAAGGGATACTGACCGTGGTCACATATTACGGAATCGCCATCTATGTGATCCTGGTGCCCTTCATGATCTGGAGGCTTATGAAGGTGGAAGTAAAACCGGCAGTCTATCACACCATGGCGGTTCTGCTTGCGCCCTGCAGCCTCTGCGTCGTGAGTGTGCTGAATGTGCTGGATGACCCCAACAGGATTCTGGTAACACTTCTGTACCTCTGCGTGCTTGCGTCCCTGGTTTTCATTGTCATAAAGCTGCCGAAATTCTTTTCCTTTCCCTTTGCACCGGGCTATGCGGGCATGACCTTCCCCATGGCTATCGGAATCGTGGCTTCCGCAAAAATGGGGGCGTTTCTCACCGCGCAGGGACAGGAGGGACTGGGCAGTGCCGTGAACCAGCTTGCAGGCTTTCAGACATTTCTCACAACTATGATCATCGGTTATGTACTGCTCCGTTTCTTTATGATGCTGTTAAAGACAGAGGCAAAATAGAAAATAAGTAAAAAACAACGCCGGATACCAGTAGGAAATACATGAGTATCCGGCGCTGTTTTTATGTTTTAAGGATACATACCTCAGACTTCTTTCAGAAATCCCAGTGTACTGTTTGCTGCCGTACCGCTTATGACGTAATGGGCGGTGTTCCCGCAATCCTCCGCGTACACAAAAATCTGATGGGCCTCCCGGTCCGGTCCCTGGGGAACTTCCGCGTAGAAGGTGATACAGGAGCCCTCCGGTATCCCGTGATCCTTCAGACTAATGGTGGCAGAACTGCCCGCTGCCACCATCATATGTCCCTTCTCACAGATACGGCTGCCTTTGCCGTCCACGTAGACAAAGCCCGGACGGACAATGAAATCTCCCTGGTTTTTCAGTGTGATATGGCTGATTTCCCTCATGTAAATACTCCTTTTCACAGAATATCCTCTATAGATACTCTATGCAAAAGGCCGGGAAAACAGTATTCCTACTTAAACGCCACCTCCAGGCGCACCGGCTGGTGGTCTGTATGCTCGAATCCCACATCAATGACGTTCACATTTCTGACGGCCAGGTTGTCTGACACGATGAATCCGTCGATGACATAGACCTGTGAAGTGTCATAGGAACCGGTGTACGGGGCGTTCAGAAGACGGCAGGTGGGATAGGTGTCATCAATGGCAAAGGAAAAGTGATCCGGCAGGTCATCGGTTCCGATTACGCCCGGCGCCCAGTCTTCCTTATTGGTGACAGGATATTTGTCCACACCCTCAAAGGTCTGGTTAAAATCACCGCCGGCAATCACATAGTTCCCTTTTTCGTACTCTGCTTCCAGAATGTCCGCCAGCATTTTGCTCTGAGCGATTTTGCCCTTGCCGCTGTCGTAAGCTTCCAGGTGGAAGTTGATGAGCACCAGTTCTTTTTCCGAATCCTGAAGCGGAAACCGGGTGACAAGAAGACAGCGCTTCAGATTGCAGGTCTTGATAGGCCAGGAGAAGGATTCCGGAAGGGAAATCCTGCTGGCACCGGCCACATAGTTGTCAGTCAGCGTTACAAGCCCGCTCTCCACATGTCCGATGGGAGGGAGGGGATAAGGAACATAATCGCATTTGAAGTTATACGCGAAGAAGCTGTTTTTTTCAAGGGCTTTGCTGTAAGCGCTGCGCTCATCTATATGGTATGAGCGGGTGGAGTCTATATCCACTTCCTGTAAAAAGTATGCGTCAGCCGGATTGTCCTGCAGTACCTTTGTGATGCCTTCCATATTTTCTTCCACCAGGGCTTTGGAAGCGGGTTTTACTTTCGTACCGCCGTCCATGAAGAAGTCCTCGTCTTTGCTGAGGCCGGCATATCCCGTATTGTAGCTCATGACTGAGAAGGGGCTGCGCAGAGAAATGAACGCACCGTCCTTATAATTTCCCTCCAGGGATTCCTCCGCCTTCGGACGATATTCCCGCACAGTCAGATAAACCAGCAGAAGCAGTAAAATACCGGCAAGTATAAGCAGCAGGATACCGAAGCCTTTTAAAACAGTTTTTGCCTTACTCATAAAATCCCTCCTCTTTTTAGCTATATTCCCATTATAATCGACAGTGCCGGAGACTGTAAAGGAGTTTCTTTGTTCGATTGACGAGCACACCGGAGTCATATATAATATAAGTAATAATCGGGAAGAAGGAATGTTATGCAGAAGAAAAAAAGATGGATAACAGCCGGCCTCCTTATCCTGACGGTGGGGGTCATTATCGGCGCCTCTTTTTATTACGGTACTTACATTCATGACATTCTGGAAAAAGAGACGAACGCCTATGCGCAGGAGCTTGCCCAGCAGAGCATCAAGCTGATCAATGAGAGGGTCGACAACGACTATCTGTATCTGGAAGGAATCTCGGACTCCATAGGCGGCCAGAAAACATCAATCCATTCTCAGAGGGTCCTGGATATTCTGGAACAGAAGTCAGGCATTACACGCTTTACAAGGCTTGCCGTGGTAGATTTGGACGGCATCATGTATTATAACGGCATGGAACAGCAGATCCTGGTAAAGGACCGTGCGTATTTTCAAAAGGCCCTTCAGGGCCAAAGCTCGGTGGAGAGCTATGTGGCTGAGGACGGAAGTAGCCGCACCATGGTCATCAGTGTGCCCATTTACCGGGACGGGGAGATACAGGGGCTTGTGCTCGGGCAGTATACCATGGATGAGCTGGAGCATCTCATGTCCATTCGCTATTTCAACGGGGAAGGGTACAATTATATCACGGACTCCAAAGGCGAGGTTCTGGTGCACTCAGCCAAAGGGGACGCCAGGCAGAATGTGCTGGAGGATCTGAAGCATGTGATCAGCAGGGATTTTACCGCCCCGGACCTGGAAAAATTTGCGGACAACATGCAGAAGGGAGAGAACGGATACATACGCTATCAGAAAAGCGGTGAGGATTTTATACTGGAATACACTGCCACAGGCATCAATGACTGGTATCTGCTGCTGGTGGTTCCGTGTAATGTGGTGGATGTCAAGACGCGGAACGTCATTGACGGCACAGCCTTTTACTGCGTGTTCATTCTTCTGGTGCTGGGGCTTATGGCGTTCGGAATGCTGAACGGCCGGCGCAGGAACCACAGACAGATCAGACGGGCATATGAGAATATCCGCTCCATTTACCGGACAGTGCCCAGTGCGATCGTGCGTTTCCGTCTGGACGATAAGTTGTCTATACTGGATTCCAATGACGGGTTTTATCAGTTTATGGAATACACTATGGAGGATTATGAGGAGAGATACGGCAGATTCCTGCAGCCCGTTTTAGAGGAGGAGGACAGGGAATGGTTTTTGAAGCTGAAAGAAGGACTTATCTCCAGAGAATTTCTGATTCTGTGCAGGGACGGACAGCGCAAATGGGCCTATGGAAACTTTGATGTGCAGATGCAGGAGGGGGCTCTGGTGGTGCAGTGCGCCTTTATTGATATCAGCCGTCAGATGCAGCAGCTCTCGGAGGCTGTGCAGAGTGCCAGCAGGGACCCGCTGACAGGGCTGAAGAATAAAAGAGCTCTGGAACAGGAAGTGGAGAGTGTCATAACGGAGAGCGGCAGCGCAGGAGCGTTCATGATCATGGATCTGGATAATTTTAAGAATGTGAATGATACCTTCGGTCATCCAAACGGAGATAAAGTGCTGCAGCTTTTCGCAGCCTGTCTGAAAAATACCTTCCGGGGCGATGACTTTATCGGGCGTCTGGGCGGCGATGAGTTTGTGGTGTTTATGAAAAATGTCAATGAACGCCAGAAGATAAGCAGAAAAGCAGAACAGCTCATGGATAATTTCCAAAGCAGCCTGCCAAAAGAATTCAGCGGATGTAAGCTGTCTGTCAGCATAGGCGTGGCCTCTGTTCCGAAGGACGGTATCACACAGCCGGTTCTGTACCGGAAGTCAGATAAGGCTTTATACGAGGCGAAGAAAAGAGGCAAGAACCAGGTCTGTTTTTATGAGGAATAGTGGAAAGGGTATGGAAACCGTGCAGGAATGCGGTTCCCATACCCTTAAATTGTCTGCAGAAACTGATCGATATAAGAAAGTGCTGCGCCGACCGGCGGAGCAAGCTGTCCGTGGGTGCTCAAAAAGATAAAATCATCCGGGAGACTGTACGGGGAGCTGTCCTGTATGCGTTTGGTAAGCTGCACCACATCTTCCCCTGTAATATAAGGAGCCAGGTAGCCGCTGATGATGATGCGGCAGTCAAGTATAACGTTCAGGTTGCAGAGGGCAAAGGCCAGGTGATCCAGATAGTCCTCCCATATCGCTGCAAACGCGGAATTTCCACGGCGCAGCTCCCGGAAAAAGGAGGGGATATCCGTCTGCGCCGCCCGTTCCAGACTGTCCGCGGAACAGTAGGTTTCCAGACAGCCGTGTTCCCCGCAGTAACAGAGCGGGCCGTCAGCCTGAATGCACATGTGTTCAATGGACCCGCTGTGCATGCCAAGGCCTGTGTGGACCTTTCCGTTTATAATGACCGCGCCGCCCAGGTTTTGGTTCAGAAGAACTACAATGGAATCCCGGAATTTTTCCTGATGCCAGGTCTCCAGATAGGCGGCAGCCTTGGAGTCGTGTTCCAGACGGCAGGGGTATGGGATATAGCGGGAGAAGTCAGAGAGCTTCATGCCCGTATGCTCCAGTATCCTTCCGTAGCTTACGGTGCTTCCGTCCGGGGAGATAAGTCCCTGAATGGCAATGGAAGCCCCTAAGATATGTTCTTTTTCTATGCCGTATTTATCCACAAAGGCGGTGAGCCTTCTGCCGACCTGTTCACAGTAGGCGTCTGAGGCTTCAAAGGGAAGGGCGCAGGATTCCTGATACAGAATATTGCCGTAAAGGTCTATGGCAGCCATGTGCAGGGTCTTTCTGAGCACTTCAATGCCCAGTGCGATTTTGGCGTCCGGAAGGATACGGATCGCATGGGCCTTTCTTCCGCCTGTGGATTCAAAGTATCCTTTCCGTTCGATCAGCCCTTCCTCTTCCAGAAGCTTCAGGTTCTGGGTCACTGTGTTCATGCCCATCTGCAGGGCAGCGGCGATCCCCTGCTTGGATATGGTGCGGCTTTCATAGATAAGGTGGTAGACTTTGCTCTTATTTATTTTTTTGATTTCCATTGTGGTCATGCCTGTTGTATTCATAAAAGTTCCTCCCGGGGAATATCTGTCTCTATTTTAGTATGGACAGGGGGAAATGACAAGTGGGGATTCAAAACGAAAGGGGCGGAGAAGGGGGAAACGGTATCTGGTAACGGGCGGCTGCAGCATTTTGGATAAAAATCGCAGAAGAATATTGGTATAAATGTCTATTGTATTTTTTCGCACCTTGCTATATAGTGAACTTATGCGTAAGACATAACTATAAGTTCAGAGCGAAAGTATAGAAAACTGAGAAAGTGGAGGAAATAGGGATGAAGAGTGCAGTATTTTATGGAAAACATGATCTGAGAGTGGAGGAGCATCCGATGCCTGAGGTTGGGCCTCATGATGTGCTGATCCAGGTGGAGGCATGCGGTGTGTGCGGAACAGATGTACATATTTATGAAGGGGATAAGGGAGCTGCGGAGGTAACGCCTCCCACTATTTTAGGACATGAATTTTCCGGTGTGATCAGGGAAGTGGGAAGTGAAGTGAAGAAGTATAAGGCCGGGGACAGAGTCTGCATTGACCCGAACTGTTACTGCGGAGCCTGTGATCCCTGCAGAAACGGAGTTGCCCATTTCTGTGAAAATATGATGGGATACGGTACAACGGTAAACGGCGGTTTTGCGGAATACTGTGCAGTGGATGAGAGACAGGTGTATCTTCTGGGAGAGAATACTACCTTTGAGCAGGGAGCCATGGCAGAACCGGTGGCCTGCTGCCTCCACGGAATTGACATGTGTGAGATCCAGCCGGGACAACAGGTGGTCATCATCGGCGGAGGGATGATCGGTCTTCTTATGCTTCAGCTTGCAAAGCTGGCCGGGGCTGCCAAGGTGGCGCTTTTAGAGCCGGTGGAGAATAAGAGGGAAGTGGGAAGAAAGCTGGGGGCAGATGTTTGTATTGACCCTGTAAAGGAAGATGTGAAAGAGCGCCTTGCAGAGAACGGAATGGACTGGGTGAATGTGGTGATCGAGTGTGTAGGCCGCCCATCCACCATTGAGCAGGCGATTGAGATCGCGGGGAATAAGGCGGTTGTCATGATGTTCGGGCTGACGAAGCCGGATGAGGAGATTGCTGTGAAGCCGTTTCAGGTCTTCCAGAAGGAGCTGGTGCTGAAGGCTTCTTATATCAATCCCTATACACAGAAGAGGGCGCTGGACCTGATCAATTCAGGAAGGCTGGATGTGAGCAGTATGGTGTATGAGGTGTGCAGTCTGGATAAATTGGAAGAAATTTTGAGCAGGCCGGAGGTGAGGGCAAAAGGGAAGTATGTGATCTCACCTAAGATGTGAAAAATTTAAAAGAGTGCAGAGCTGAAAGGCTGCCGGGCGGGAATGGCTATAGGGCTGTTTCCTTCCGGCAGTTTTAAATTGAACCGACTACTGTGACTTTGTTACATTAGAAAAATATATGGGAAAAAGACTTGACATTTGGAACTGTAACTAATATAATTTCAGTATGAACTGTAACAAAGAGAATAACAATATGGAGGTTGGACCATGAGAAGACGGAGACAATATTTAATGGCAATGGCGGTGACAGCTCTGGTAACAGCCGGGGTGCTTGCCGGGTGTGGAAATAAAGAAGACAGTACAACTAAGACCGAGACACAGACAGAAGAGAACGCGGGAAGCCAGAAGGACGGAAGTGTGACCTCAAAAAGCGCCGGCGAGGATGCAGCTGATAAGGCGCAGACCGACGGACAGCAGGAGAATAAGGACAGTGCCAAAGAAGATGGACAAAAAGCTGATGACCAGGATGCAGGCCAGGATCAGCAGACTGAGAGTCAGGAAAAAAGTCAGGATCAGCAGGCAGATGCGGAGAATGAGACCGATAAAAATGAGATCTTCGGCGAGTTTAAGACCAAGACGCTGGACGGAAAGGATGTGAATCAGGACATATTTGCTGAGGCGGACCTGACTATGGTGAATATCTGGGGAACGTTCTGCGGACCGTGTATCAGAGAGATGCCGGATCTTGGGGAACTGAGCCGGGAATATGCGGATAAGGGTTTCCGGATGGTTGGGATCATCAGTGATGTGAGCCAGCCGGAGGATGAGACAGCACTTGAAATTGTGGATAAAACAGAGGCGGATTATACACATCTTGTCATACCGGATGATGCCAATATGCAGTACAGAATCTTGAGAAACGCCCAGGTTGTGCCCACAACTATTTTCCTGGATAAGAACGGAAACCAGGTAGGGGAGACTTATCCCGGGGCGAAAAGTAAGAAACAGTGGATTGCAGTGATAGACAAAATGCTTGAGAAGGTGCAGAATGAGTAGGAGAAAGGCAGCAGTTTTAAGGAGTCTGCTTCTTGTGGCGGCAGCGGCATTTATTATATTTGGCGCAAGCCGGGGGGAAGTGGATACCGTGTTTACAAAAGCAGTGAATATATGTCTGGAGTGTATAGGAATTGGCTGAATTTTTGCAGAAGATCCGAAACAGAATGCGGCTGATCGTGCAGGTGGGATTTACGGCACTGACCAATGGCTATGTTTTGGGATTTATCAAAGGAAAAATATATAAAGGTCCCACCAAGGCGCTGTGTGTGCCGGGGCTTAACTGCTACTCCTGTCCGGGAGCGCTGGGGGCCTGTCCCATCGGTTCCCTGCAGGCAGTGCTGGGAAGCCGGAATTACCGGTTTTCCTTTTATATCATCGGTTTTCTGATCTTTATCGGTTCTCTGATCGGAAGATTTGTATGCGGGTGGCTGTGTCCTTTTGGACTGATCCAGGATCTGCTTTATAAGATTCCTTTTTTCAGAAACAGAAAGAGGAAGAACCTGCCCGGACATAAGTGGCTGGTATGGCTGAAATATGTGATATTAGTGGTGTTTGTCATTCTGCTGCCCATGTTCTATGTGGATATCATCGGGCAGGGAAGTCCATGGTTCTGTCAGTTTATCTGTCCAAGCGGAACCCTGACAGCCGGTATTCCCCTGGTACTTTTAAATGAAGACCTGAGAGGGGCCATCGGTTTTCTGTTTGCCTGGAAGGCGGCAATCCTGGCTGCAGTGGTGCTCCTGTCCATTATGGTATACAGGCCGTTCTGCAAATATCTGTGTCCTCTGGGTGCCATTTACGGGCTGTTTAATCCCATTGCCCTGTACCGGTATCAGGTGGACGAGACAAAATGCAACCGGTGCGGGAGCTGTCAGAGAGCCTGCAAGATGGATATCCGGGTATGGGAAACCCCAAACAGCAGGGAGTGTATCCGCTGCGGTGACTGTATCAAGAGCTGTAAACGCGGTGCTATATGCACAACTATGAAAAAGAATAGGGAAAAAGAACAAGAGTGAGGGTGAGTGAAATGACAAGTGAATTTGCGATCGCGGTACATGCATTGGTTTATCTGAACCACAAACAGGAGACTCTGGCCAGTGAAGAGCTGGCGAAGAATGTCTGTACCAATCCGGCACGCATCCGGAAGGTCATGGCAAAACTGAAAAAGAAGGAGCTTATTGCCACAAAAGAGGGACAGAACGGAGGATACCATACTTCCATGAAGGCAGCGGATGTGAATCTTGCCATGATTTACGACGCGCTGGAGATTGAGGCGGTGTGTGCGTCCTGGAAATCCGGCAATCCGGATATGAATTGTATGGTAGCTTCGGGTATGGCAGATATTATGGATGACATTTACGGACAGCTCAATGAAGTGTGCAGAGAGAAGCTGCGCAGAATCACAATAGCCGATATTGACAATAAAATATTTCACAGAGAAGAAAGGTGAATGAATATGAAAAAATATGATGCGGTAATCATCGGATTTGGCAAGGGCGGCAAGACACTGGCAGGTAAGCTGGCAGGGCAGGGAAAAAAGGTGGCGATGATCGAGAAGGATGCAGGCATGTACGGCGGAACCTGTATCAATGTGGGATGTATCCCGTCAAAATCCCTGGTCAGAAGCTCCGGACTGGCATTTAATAAAAAAGAGGCTTCCCCGGAGGAGAGGGCTGCGGATTATGAGGCAGCCATTGATGAAAAGAGACGGCTCACCGCTATGCTCAGGGAAAAGAATTTCAGGAAACTGGATGACCTGGACAATGTGGATGTATTTAACGGGACCGCATCCTTTGTCTCCAATACGGTTGTGGAGGTGAAGACAGCTCTTGAGACCTTTGAAATCGAAGGGGAGAAAATCTTTATCAACACAGGAGGAACCCCTGTGATTCCGCCGATCAAGGGTCTGGAGGGGAATCCCTATGTACATACCAGTGCCACACTGATGGATCTGAGAGAATATCCGAAACGTCTTGTGATCGTGGGCGGCGGTTATATCGGTCTGGAATTCTCCTCCATGTATTCCGGCTTCGGCACAGAAGTGACGGTTCTGCAGGATGGGGAAGTGCTGATCCCGAGAGAGGACAGGGACGTGGCGGAAGCCATACAGGGCGTGCTGGAAAGTCGCGGCGTAACCTTCAAGCTGGGATCCAGGATTTGGGAGATCGCCCAGGCAGACGGCCATGCGCTGGTGAAGCTCACCTATAAAGGTGAAGAGGAAATCCTGGAAGCAGATGCGGTGCTGATCGCAACAGGAAGAAAACCCAATACGGAGGGGCTGCACCCGGAACGAGCGGGAGTAGAGCTGAATCAGCGGGGCGCAGTGGTGGTGGATGATGAACTGAAGACCACAGCAGATAATATCTGGGCCATGGGCGACGTGCACGGAGGCCTGCAGTTTACCTACACATCCCTGGATGATTTCAGGATCATCTGGTCCCGCATGATCGGCGGCAGCTACGGGCTTTCCAAAAGAAAAGCGGTTCCCTACAGTGTGTTTATCTCTCCGTCCTATTCCCGGGTGGGCATGAGTGAAACAGAAGCCAGAAAAGCGGATATTCCGGTGAAAATAGCCAAACTTCCCGCGGCTGCCATTCCAAAAGCCCAGGTTCTGAAGAATCCTCAGGGTATGTTAAAGGCAGTGATCCATGAGGAGACAGGCCAGATATTGGGAGCCATGCTTCTGTGCGAAGAGTCCTATGAGATGATCAACACCATAAAACTGGCAATGGATCTCGGTGCTCCGTATCAGGTACTGCGCGACCAGATCTATACACATCCCACCATGAGTGAGGCGTTCAACGATCTGTTTAATATGTGATGAAAAAAGAATTGCTATTTTTCCTGTTTCTGCTATAATAAATTCATTACTTTACATTCATAAAGAGAAACAGGGGAAGCAACATGAGAGATAAGAAAGATTTTGGCTGTAATATTGTCCTGATCGGATTTATGGGAGCAGGGAAATCCACCATTGCCCGCACACTGAGTGAAAGGTACGGCCTGGAAGTGGTGGAGATGGACCAGCTTATCTCCGAGAGGGAGAACATGAGCATACCGATGATTTTTGAGACGCGCGGAGAGGAATACTTCCGCAGTCTGGAGACAGAGCTTTTGATAGAGCTGCAGGACCGGAAAAATGTGGTCATATCCTGCGGCGGCGGCGTACCCATGCGGGAGCGCAATGTTGCGGAGATGAAAAAAAACGGCAGGGTGGCCTTGCTGTCAGCTTCTCCGGAGGTGATTTTGGAGCGGGTGAAGGACAGCCACGACCGTCCGGTCATTGAGGGCAGAAAGACTGTGGAGTACATCCGTTCGCTTATGGAAAAACGCAGAGAAAAATATATGGCAGCAGCCGATTTTATTGTCAATACGGACAAAAAAAGCGCAGAAGAAATCTGCAGGGAACTGGTGGAAAAATTGGAAGAATGTAACAAAAATATTAAATAATGTTACAAGAAAAAACGGCGTTTTGCAGTAAAAAATCCTGCAAAACGCCGTTTTTTCGCCTCCTTAAGGAGTCTTCAGAAAATGTTTTGTTGCCTTTTTGTTAAAATTATAGTATTATTAGTTAGAATTATCGTAGCCGGCTGATACAGTAAAGGATAAGCGGCTGCGAATTATTAAGAAGAGAAGGTGATAAACCTTGATAAAAGAGAACCAGAAGCATTTTAACCGTCTGCAGGTGGTGATCGATGCTTTTGTGATTGCACTCTCTTATTTTCTGGCTTGGGTCATTAAGTTTTATGTACCTTTCCTGAACGACAATGTAGGAAGATTACCTTTCCGGGTCTATATGTCAGCACTGCTGTTCATTGTGCCCGGATATTTGATATTAAATTATGCGTTTAACATGTATACGCCTAAGCGTATGCAGGGGCGGAGACTGGAACTGTCCAATATCATCAAGGCTAATACCATTGGGATGTTCCTGTTTGTGGGAGTTTTATATCTGGTCAAGCAGATAGATTTCTCCCGTCATGTGATTTTTATTTTTTATGTGGTCAATATTTTTCTGGAGACGCTGTCCAGGAACCTCATACGACTGGGGCTTCGCCAGATGCGCTCCAAGGGATATAATCAGAAGCATGTACTTTTAGTTGGATACAGCCGTGCAGCAGAGGAATACATTGACCGCATTCTCGCCAATCCCCAGTGGGGATATAAGGTGCGGGGGATTCTGGATGATCATATTGAAGCCGGTACAGAGTATAAGGGAATCAAGGTGCTGGGACGGATTGCCAACCTTATGGTGATTCTGCCGCAGAATCATCTGGATGAGATTGCCATCACTCTGGGACTGAATGAATATTACCGTCTGGAACAGATTGTGGCTCTCTGTGAAAAATCAGGAGTACACACGAAGTTTATACCGGATTATAACCGCATTATTCCCACAAAGCCTTATACGGAGGACATTCTGGGACTGCCGGTCATCAATATCCGATATGTGCCGCTTTCCAATACGTTCAATGCCCTGATCAAGCGCATTATGGACCTGGGAGGCGCGCTGGCCGCAATTGTATTGTTTTCACCGGTTATGCTTTTCTCGGTGATCATGATAAAACTCACATCTCCCGGGCCGCTTATTTATAAGCAGGAGAGGGTGGGTCTGCACAACAGGAATTTCATGATGTACAAATTCCGCTCCATGGATGTGCAGCCGCCCGAAGAGGAGAAAAAAGCCTGGACCGTTAAGGATGACCCACGGGTCACCAATTTCGGCAAATTTATGAGAAAGACAAGTATCGATGAACTGCCTCAGCTTTTTAATGTACTGCGCGGAGAAATGAGTCTGGTTGGTCCTAGACCGGAGCGCCCCTTCTTTGTGGAGAAGTTCCGGGAAGAGATTCCCAGATACATGATCAAGCATCAGGTACGCCCAGGACTTACAGGATGGGCGCAGGTGAATGGATACAGGGGAAACACCTCCATCCGTAAACGAATTGAGTATGACCTGTACTACATTGAAAACTGGACCATTGGACTTGACATTAAGATACTGTTTCTCACAGTTTTTAAAGGCTTTGTAAACAAAAACGCTTATTAGTAAATAAGGGGAAGTGAAATGGCAAAAAAGAACAAAAGCGTCAGAAGGCGCAGAAAAAGAAGAGTGCTTTTTGGTATTGAACTGTTTGTACTGCTGATCTTGGTGGGCGGACTTTTCATATACGCAAAAGTCAATGAAAAGATGAATAAACTGGATATTGACACCAGCTCAGACGAGGCCAGCAAGGTCGAAGTCAATGAGGCAGTGGTTGGCAGTAAGACGCTGAAGGGATTTACCAATATTGCCTTGTTTGGTGTGGATAACAGGAAAGAAGACGTAAAATCAGGACAGAGTGATACCACGATCATTGCCAGCATTAACAATGACACGAAGGAAGTAAAACTGGTTTCTCTTTACAGGGATACCTATTTAAATATTGGCAATGACAAGTATACCAAATGTAATGCAGCATATAACAACGGCGGGCCGACACAGGCAATGTCCATGATCAACACAAACCTGGATTTGAATATTACCAATTATGTGGCCGTTAATTTCAAGGCTCTGGCTACGGCAATTGATTGTCTGGGCGGTCTGGATGTGGAAATGACATATGTTGAGCTCAAGAATATGAATGACTACTGTGTAGAGACTTCAGAAGTGACAGGTATGGATTATGAGCCGATTGAAATGCCGGAATACCCGGGTGATGATAAACAGGAATCAGAGATTTTAGGTTCTTTTCATCTAAACGGTGTACAGGCTACATCATATTGCCGTATTCGATATACCAGCGGCTGGGATATGAGGCGTACAGAGCGTCAGAGATATATCATTTCCCTTATTGTGGAAAAAGCGAAAAAAGCCAGCCTGTCTACATTGAATGATATTATGGATCAGGTATTTCCGATGATCGCAACAGACTTCAGCAAGAGCGAACTGATTAAATTGGGAATGGGTATCCTGTCCTATAAACTGGGTGAGACAAGCGGATTCCCCAACAGCAGTTTAATGGGCGATGAGGTTAAGAACGCCATTGGCCTTGACTGTGTGGTACCGACAACACTGGAGACCAATGTTAAGGCACTCCATCAGTTCCTGTTCGGTGATCAGGCTTATGAACCCTCTGACATAGTAAAACAGAGAAGCGATTATATAGCAGGACATACAGGATTCGGAAACTCCTATGTGAGTGATGAACAGAAGGCGCTTATCAGTGACAGGGCTTCTACCTATGACGGCTCTGCCGATACGCAGTCAAGCAGCGGAACAAGCACTTACAGTGATACGGATGACAGTGATTACAGCGATTATTCCGACTACAGTGACAGCGGATCCTCTGATTACAGCAGCGGCGGATCTTCTGATTACAGCGACAGCGGATCCTCTGATTACAATGACAGCGGGTCTTCCGATTATGGTGACAGCGGATCCTCTGATTACAACAGCGGTGATGATTATAATGATTCCGGTGATTCAGGAGAATCCGGCAATAACTATGACAACGGATATGAAGGCAGCGGTGATGACGGCTCCGGCGGCAGCAGTTCCGGAGAATCCGGTGACGGCGGGGGCTATAACAACGAGGATGATGATTACAGCGAATAAAAAATGAGAAAAGCGGCAGGGGATGTTGTGTGGATAACGCAGCATCCCCTTGTGCCATATAGAGGAGAAATTCTATGGATTCCTATACAGTGTCAGTGATAATACCGGTATACAAACCGGATGAAAAATTCAGAAAACTGGTGGAAGGCCTGAAAAGACAGACCTATCCCATAAAAGAGATCCTGATCATGAACACGGAAAAAGAATACTGGAAAGATACCTGGGTTTTGGGGATGGAGAATGTCCGGGTGGAGCATTTGAAAAAAGAGGACTTTGACCACGGCGGAACAAGAGCCAGGGCAGCAGCCATGACCACAGGCAATATTCTGGTCTTCTTTACACAGGACGCGGTGCCATATGATGAACATGTGGTGGAAGAATTGGTAAAGCCCTTTCAGGATCCGCAGGTGGGGGCAGCCTATGGCAGACAGCTTGCGGACAGGGACTGCAGGATCATAGAAAAGTACACACGTTCCTTCAATTACCCGGCAAAAAGCAGGATAAAGAGCAGGGAAGACCTGCCGGAGCTGGGAATCAAAACCTTTTTCTGTTCCAATGTATGTGCGGCCTACAGAAGAAGTGCATATGAGAAGCTGGGCGGATTTATAACGCATACCATTTTCAATGAGGACATGATCTTTGCCGGACGGCTGATCCTGGACGGAGGCAGTGTGGCTTACCGGGCAGATGCCAGGGTAGTCCATTCCCACAACTATGGATGTATGCAGCAGTTCAGACGCAATTTTGACCTGGCAGTCTCTCAGGCTGACCACCCGGAAGTCTTTGCCGGCATCCGCTCTGAGAGCGAGGGGATCCGTTTGGTAAAACAGACGGCAGGATACCTATGTAAGATACACAAGCCCTGGCTTATAGGGGAGCTGGTGGTGAAAAGCGGATTTAAATTTCTGGGATACCGGATGGGAAAATCCTACCGCCGCCTCCCAAAATCCGTAATAAAATTTTGCACGATGAACGCTTCTTACTGGACATCAACACAATAATCTGCTAAAATAGGCCATGTTTCATGGATAGAAGGACAAATATGCCGGATAATAAGACAAAGAATACATGTTTTGCATCCGGTTACATGGAGGAAATGATTATGTGTGGAATAGTTGGTTATATCGGAGAAGAACAGGCAGCACCTATTTTGCTGGAAGGCCTGGAGAAACTGGAGTACAGAGGATACGATTCCGCGGGAATTGCTGTCTATAACGGAACGACCATTGAGATGATGAAATCCATGGGAAGGCTGAAAATTCTGGATGAGCTCACCCACGGCGGAGCAACCCTGCCGGGAACGGTAGGGATCGGACATACCAGATGGGCTACCCACGGTTCTCCGTCCGATGTCAATGCCCATCCCCATTTCAATAAAGATAAATCCATCGTAGTGGTACATAATGGAATTATCGAGAACTATATGAAACTGAAGAAGAAACTGGAATCCAAAGGCTATGAATTTGTGTCAGAGACTGACACAGAGATCATTGCTCACCTTTTGGATTATTACTATAAAGGGGACCCGTTAGAGACGATCGCAAAAATCATGCACCGCATGGAAGGTTCCTATGCACTGGGCATCATGTTCAGTGATCAGCCGGATAAACTCTATGCAGTGCGGAAAGACAGTCCTCTCATCGTGGGAAGAAGCAGCGTGGGCAATCTGATCGCCTCCGATGTTCCGGCAGTGCTGAAATACACCAGAGATGTATATTTTATTGAAAATGAAGAGATTGTCTGCATGACAAAGGATGACATTACCTTCTACAATATTGATGAGGAGGAGCTGGAGAAAACGCCCACCACAATTGAATGGGATATTGACGCTGCGGAAAAAGGCGGCTATGAGTTCTTTATGCTCAAGGAGATGTATGAACAGCCCCAGGCTGTCGGCGACACTCTTAATCCCCGCATTAAGGATGGAAATGTGGTCATTGAGGAGCTGGGAATGTCTGACGACGAGATCCGCAGCATCCGCAAGATCTACATGATCGCCTGCGGTTCCGCTTACCATACCTGTGTGTCCGCAAAATATGTGTTTGAAGGGCTGGCGAGAATTCCGGTTGAGGTGGATCTGGCAAGTGAGTTCCGCTACCGCCATCCCATCTATGAGCCGGATACCCTGGCGATCATTGTGAGTCAGTCAGGAGAAACTGCGGACTCCCTGGCAGCTCTCCGGGAGGCAAAAGAGCATGGAATCCGGGTGCTGGGGATCGTCAATGTGGTGGGAAGCTCCATCGCCAGGGAAGCGGACAATGTGATGTATACCTGGGCCGGCCCGGAGATCGCGGTTGCCACCACCAAGGCATACAGCACACAGCTCATCGCCCATTATCTGCTGGCTCTGAAATTTGCAAAGGCCAGAGGTGAGATTGACGACGCGCAGATGGCAGAGATGGTGGAGGATTTGAAGAAGCTTCCGGGACAGATTGAGATGCTTCTGGAGAATAAGAAGAGAATCCAGAAATTCGCCAACCGTTATCTGGCTACAGAGCATGTATTTTTCATCGGCAGGGGCCTGGATTACGCCATTTCTCTGGAGGGCTCCCTGAAACTAAAAGAGATCTCCTATATCCATTCCGAGGCGTATGCTGCAGGGGAATTAAAGCACGGCACCATTTCCCTGATCGAGGAGGATACGCTTGTGACAGCGGTTGCCACCCAGGAGGAGCTTTACAAGAAAACCCTCAGCAATATCCAGGAGGTCAAGACAAGAGGCGCCTTCGTGCTGGCTGTGACCAATGTAGGCAATACAGAAATTGAAAAAACAGCGGATTATGTGATCTATCTGCCAAAGACAAATAAATATTTCACCAATTCTCTGGCAGTGGTACCTCTTCAGCTTTTTGCGTACTATGTATCTCTCGGAAAAGGGCTGGATGTGGATAAACCGAGAAACCTGGCAAAATCTGTAACTGTAGAATAGAATTTCATTTTTTCTTTGCTGTTTTATCACAATTTGAACACAAATGGCTGGTAGACTATGTTTCAGAAAGATAAATAGTAAGATATTTCAGGATAGATAGCAGTGAAGGGAGAATGTATCATGAGTGAAGAATTCAATGAGGGCATGAATGAGAACCGCGGCATGGCGGAAGAACATAAGGGACCGGAAGAAAATCCTTCCATTACGGAAACTCCGGGCAGCGTAAACTTTACCATGAAAGAAGCCGCAGAAGAAAAAACAACAGAGCAGGAGCAGACAGCACCGGGTTATGGAAACGCAGAAGCGGCTTCAGAAACACCAGTATATGGAAATACAGATACAGCGTCAGGAGCGGCTGAAGCCGGTGCTCCTCAGCAGCCGGCAGGCGGACAGCAGAGAGCAGAAGAACCTGCGCCGGCCCCTACGCCGGAAAATCCTGTATATGCCAGGTCCTACAAAAGCGAGTCCGGAAAAGAAGAATGGTATGAGAAGGAACGGAAGAAAAATTATGATTCCTATAAATTTACCTCCCCCATTCCTCCGGAAAACAATAAAAAAGAAAAGCCCGGAAAATCCCAGGGCGGAATCGGTAAGAAACTGGGAACAGCGGCAGCCTGTGCGGCCGTGTTCGGTCTGGTGGCAGGCGTTGTCTTCCAGGCAACCAATTATGTGGGCGATAAAGTAAACCCGAAAGAGAATGTAAAAATAGAAAATACCCAGACAACAGGAGGCACATCCGCAAAGGGAAATGATGCAATCAGCACCGGCAGTTCTAACACATCCGGTGCGACTGTAGCGCAGGTGGCAAAGAACGCCATGCCCTCCATTGTCTCTATTGTAGGGGTGAGTGTTCAGGAGCTTCCTGACATCTACAAATATTTCTATGGACAGCAGGCACAGGAGGCCACAAGCAACGGTTCGGGAATCATTGTGAGCCAGAATGACACAGAGCTTCTGATCGCCACCAACAATCACGTGGTAAGCGGTGCGGATTCCCTGACGGTATTCTTCACCAATCAGGACGGCAGCGCGGTTACCAGTTCCCAGGTGGAGAAAACCAGCAGCGAACAGGGTGTCGACGGGGAAGAAACGGAAAGTCCGGGCAGTGCAGTGGCAGCTCAGGTAAAAGGTACGGATGCTGATAATGACCTTGCAGTTATCTCTGTAAAGCTTTCCGATATCCCTCAGGATATTCTGGAGGAGATCAAAGTAGCCACCATCGGTGATTCCGACTCTTTGACTATGGGTGACCAGGTTGTGGCCATCGGCAATGCCCTGGGATACGGGCAGTCTGTGACCAGCGGTTATGTAAGTGCCCTGAACCGTCAGGTGAGCTCTGAGAATGCAGACAGCACATTTATCCAGACAGACGCAGCCATCAATCCGGGCAACAGCGGCGGCGCCCTTCTGAATATGAATGGGGAGCTGGTGGGCATCAATTCAGCGAAAATCGCCTCCAATGAAGTGGAGGGTGTGGGCTTCGCGATTCCAATCTCCAAAGCAGAACCGATCCTGGATGACCTGATGAGCAAAGAGACCAGATATAAAGTGGAAGATGAAAATAAAGCATCATATCTCGGCATCACATGTACGGATGTGACATCCGAGGCAGTTCAGGTGTACGGGATGCCTGTAGGTGTCTTCGTATACAGCCTGGAAGAAAACGGTCCGGCAGCACAGGCCGGTATCCAGAAGGGCGATGTCATCCTGAAAATTGACGGAACAAGCCTGAATACCAGAGATGAGCTGATCGAGAGACTGCAGTATTACGAAGCAGGGGAGAGCGTGGATTTCGTTATCTCACGTGCCCAGAACGGTGAGTACAAAGAACAGACCATAACCGTAACACTGGGGGCCAAGAAAGATGCCAAGACAACAACCCAGGAAGAGGAAAAGAGCCGTTAAAGTTAAAAAACAGCAGACAGAGGTGTCTGCCTGTACATGGAAGTGTGCAGGCAGATGCCTTTTTCTTCGCCGGCTTTACAGGCAGTTAATGAAAAGTTTACTTGTTACTCATATGAATTTGTGATAAGATACCCACAAACGATAGAAAAATGTAACGATTCAGTTTACTGAACAGATACAAAAAATCACTAATAATCAAATTTTATATAGAAAAGGCAGGGAGAATAGGAAATGGCAGACGATAAGGACTATTTGGAGAAATCCGAAAAAGACAAGTTAACCGCAGATAATTCCTCAAATGACGAGGAAGACTATGAAAAAATCTGTTTCATGTGCAGAAGGCCGGAGAGCAAAGCAGGGAAAATGATTGACCTGCCAAACGATATCCATATCTGTGTGGAATGCATGCAGAAAAGCTTTGACACCATGAACAACGCACCGATTGACTATAACGATTTAATGAAGAACATGCCCAACGTGAGCATGATCGATCTGAACACGCTGCAGAACCAGATTCCAAAGCGTCAGCGGGTGAAAAAGAAAAAAGAGGAACCAAAGCAGGAAAATACAGCATCCAAGGCATTTGACATCCGAAGTATCCCGGCGCCCCACAAAATAAAAGCCAGCCTGGATGAATACGTGATCGGACAGGAACGGGCCAAGAAGGTCATGTCAGTAGCTGTCTACAACCATTATAAGAGAGTATTTGCGGACAGGGCGGATGATATTGAAATTGAAAAGTCCAATATGCTGATGATCGGGCCGACAGGAAGCGGCAAGACTTACCTGGTCAAGACTCTGGCAAGACTTTTAGATGTACCCCTGGCGATCACAGACGCTACCTCATTGACTGAGGCAGGATATATCGGCGATGATATTGAGAGTGTTGTCAGCAAGCTTCTGGCAGCGGCAGGCAATGATGTGGAGCGTGCAGAGCACGGAATCATTTTTATTGATGAGATTGACAAAATCGCAAAGAAAAAGAACACGAACCAGAGAGACGTAAGCGGTGAGGCCGTACAGCAGGGAATGCTGAAGCTGCTGGAGGGCAGTGAGGTGGAGGTTCCGGTGGGGGCCAACAGCAAGAATGCCATGGTGCCTCTGACCACTGTGGATACCAAGAATATTCTCTTTATCTGCGGCGGAGCCTTTCCGGATCTGGAGAATATTATCAAGGAGCGTCTGAATAAGCAGGCATCCATCGGTTTCTTTGCTGACCTGAAAGACAAGTATGACCATGATGCCAATATACTGGATAAGGTGATCGTGGATGACCTGAAAAAGTTCGGCATGATTCCGGAGTTTTTGGGACGTCTTCCCATTATCTTCACACTCAGCGGTCTGACAGAGGAGATGCTGGTGCAGATTCTCAAGGAGCCTAAGAACGCCATTTTAAAACAGTACCAGAAACTGCTGGCACTGGATGAGGTGAAGTTGGAATTTGACGACGGAGCCCTTGGTGCGATTGCGAAGATGGCCCTGGAGAAACATACAGGCGCCAGAGCCCTGCGCGCGATCCTGGAGGAATATATGCTGGATATTATGTATGAGATTCCAAAGGATGAGAATATCGGGGAAGTCATAATCACAAAGGAATATATTGAACATACCGGAGGCCCCAGAATACTTCTGCGCGGCCAGGAGATTCCGAGGATCAGCATGAACTGACAGCAATGTGAAGGAGCAGTACTTTACAGCTTACCTGTATAAAAAAGGACTGCTGCATCAGAAGCCATCGGCCTGATGCAGCAGCCCTTCGGATACAGGATATCCTGCAGACCTGCAGTGTATTATTTGGCAGGAACAACCTCCAGCCAGTAGCCGTCCGGGTCCGCGATGAAATAGATGCCCATATCGTGGTTTTCAAAACAGATGCAGCCCATTTTTTCGTGAAGCGCATGAGCCTCCTCATAGTTATCAGCCTGAAATGCCAGATGGAATTCATTGTCGCCCAGGCTGTATGGTTCTTCTCTGTCACGGAGCCATGTCAGTTCCAGTTCAAAGTCTGTAGTATCATTTCCCACGTACACAATGATAAAGGAACCGTCATCCGCGGTGATGCGTCTTTTTTCCGTAAGCCCCAGTGCCTCCTGGTAAAATGTCAGAGAGCGTGACAAGTCAGCTACATTATAATTCTCATGTATCATTTGAAATTTCATAAAAAACAGCCTCCTTTTCTTTTTTTATATTATAAAATAAGTAAGGGCAGATGACAATAAGACACCGGAAGAAAAAAATTATAAATTGCATATTATTCTTTTGCTTTTTTCCAGAAAGTATGGTAGGATTATAGAAGAAAGAGAAATATTCATAGATCTATTCATGTCGAATCAGACGATTACCCATTTGTTGCGATTTTTAAAGAAAGGATTAATATAATGAGAGAAAAATATGAGTCCCTGTCTTTGGGGGCATTAAAAGAAATTGCCAAGGCCAGAGGAATGAGAGGAATTTCCACCCTGAAAAAAAGTGAATTGGTGGAGCGCATGGTGCAGGAAGATGACAAGGAGCGCCAGATGAAGGAGAGCAGTGCTCCCCAGGAAAGCGAACAGGAATCCAGAAATGGGTCAAGAGCGGGCAAGGCAGAAGAACGCCAGGAGTCAAGAGCATCCGGCCGCCAGGAAGAGCGCCAGGAGACAAGAGCATCCGGCCGCCAGGAAGAGCGCCAGGAGACAAGAACGTCCGGCCGCCAGGAAGATCGTCAGGAGTCCCGCACTTACGTCAGAAAAGAAGAAAAGCAGGAGAGCCGTACAGAGCGCCCGCCTATGGAGCAGTCAGACTTGGACAGCGGCATGAGTGTGAGCGGCATTCTGGAAGTGCTGCCGGACGGCTATGGGTTTATCCGAAGTGAGAATTATCTGCCGGGTGAGAACGACGTGTATGTGTCTCCCTCACAGATCCGCAGATTTAATCTGAAGACCGGGGATATTCTCCGGGGTAATACAAGAGTGAAGAGCCAGAACGAAAAGTTTTCTGCCCTCCTTTACGTGACATCCATTAACGGAATCAAACCGAATGAGATGCGCAGGTTGAATTTTGAGGACATGACCCCTATATTCCCCAATGAGAGACTGCACCTGGAGCGTCCGGGCGGAAGCCTTGCCATGCGTATTGTGGACTTAGTCAGCCCAATCGGCAAAGGGCAGAGGGGTATGATTGTGTCTCCTCCGAAAGCAGGTAAGACAACCCTCTTAAAAGACGCTGCCAAATCCATTTTGAAAAACAATCCGGAGATGCACCTGATCATCCTGCTGATCGATGAGCGGCCTGAGGAGGTAACAGATATCAGGGAAGCCATTCAGGGACCGAATGTGGAGATCATCTACTCCACTTTTGACGAGCTGCCGGAACACCACAAGCGAGTTTCCGAAATGACCATAGAACGTGCAAAACGTCTGGTGGAGCATAAGAAAGATGTTACCATATTCATAGACAGTATTACAAGGCTGGCAAGAGCCTACAACCTGACCGTTCCGCCAAGCGGCCGTACGCTGTCCGGCGGTCTTGACCCGGCGGCGCTGCACATGCCAAAGCGCTTCTTCGGTGCTGCCAGAAATATGAGAGAGGGCGGAAGCCTGACGATCCTTGCCACAGCCCTTGTGGATACCGGAAGCAAGATGGATGATGTGGTTTACGAGGAGTTCAAGGGTACCGGCAACATGGAGCTGGTTCTGGACAGAAGACTTCAGGAAAAGCGCGTATTCCCGGCTATTGATATTTCAAAATCAGGTACCAGAAGAGAGGATCTTCTGCTCACAAAAGAGGAGCATGAGGCAGTGGATATCATGCGCAAAGCCCTGAACGGAATGAAGGCAGATGATGCCCTTGAGAACATCTTAAATATGTTCGCACACACCCGCAATAACAATGAATTTGTACAGACAGTGAAAAAACAACGATTTCTATAATAATGCTTGCATTTATAAAAATCATATGCTATAATTTAAAAGCTGTTTGAATTTGTAAAACGCAAAATAAAGATAAATAACAAACGATAGAAGAGGTGAAAAAGATGAAAGAAGGAATCCATCCAAACTACCAGGAATGTACAGTAGTATGCAACTGTGGAAATACATTTAAAACAGGCTCTACAAAGAAAGAACTCCACGTAGAAGTTTGCTCTAAATGTCATCCTTTCTATACAGGACAGCAGAAAGCTGCACAGGCTCGTGGACGTATTGATAAGTTCAACAAAAAATACGGCATGGACAAATAAAAAAACGGGAGAGGCTGAGGTTTTAGGACTTCAGCCTCTTATTGTATATCCTGAGCAGTATAGTATCTGCTTTGGCAAATCGCTGCTGCTTTTGGGGATTTGTATGATATGGAGGTATAGATGAAATCATCTAACATCGGCGGACAGGCAGTCATGGAAGGCATCATGATGCGTCATCAGGATCAATACTCCATAGCTGTCAGAAAGCCGGACAAAGAGATTGAAGTTAAGATAGAAGACTACAAGAGTTTTATTAAGAACAAAAAGATACTCTCTCTTCCTATTATCAGAGGCGTGTTCAATTTCATTGATTCGCTGGTAGTGGGCACAAAATGCCTGATGTACTCCGCAACCTTCTTTGAGGAGGAAGAGGAGGAGATTAAAAAGAGAGAAGCTCTGAATCAGGAAGAACGGGAAAAATACGACGCAAAACAGAAGAAACAGGAAAGTATCCTCATGACAGGAACCGTGATCTTTTCTGTGATCCTCTCTGTAGGTCTGTTCATGGTGCTGCCGTATCTGATCGCCAGCCTGCTGCACAGGGTAGGCGCTTCGGAGACAGGGGTGACCCTGGCGGAGGCGCTGGTGAGAATCCTGCTCTTTTTGGGATATCTGCTTTTGATTTCCAAGATGGAGGATATCCAGAGAGTGTTCATGTACCATGGGGCAGAGCACAAGTGTATTAACTGTGTGGAACACGGAAAGGCCCTGACCGTGGAAAACGTTATGGAGAGCTCCAGACTCCACAAACGCTGCGGGACCAGCTTTCTGTTTTTTGTCATTGTTGTGAGTATTATATTTTTCCTGGGATTTTTTGCTGTTGTGCCGGTACATACCATGTGGCTGCGGGTTGTGATCCGTATTCTGCTGGTGCCGGTGATCGCCGGTATTTCCTATGAAATTATCAGGCTGGCGGGAAGAAGTGAGAATCCTGTGGTGTGTGCGCTTTCGAAGCCGGGTATGGCTATGCAGAAGCTGACTACAAAAGAACCCACACCGGATATGGCGGAGGTTGCCATCGCGGCGGTGGAGGCAGTCTTTGACTGGAAGGCATATCTTCTGGAAAATTTCCCGGATGCCCGTGAGAAGATCGCACAGGCGGAAGAAGACCGTATGACCGCTTCACACAGATGTGAAACAGGAGAGGGCTGTTATGCAGACGCATAGAGAACTTCTTCTGGAGGGAAGAAAGACACTGGAAGAAGCCGGAATCGCAGACAGTACAACTGATGCATGGCTTTTGATGGAATATATAACAGGCATGACACGGGCTTCCTATTTTATGAGGGAGAACGAGGAAATGTCCCGGGAGCAGGCAGAGAAATACAGGGAGATGATCAGGAGACGTGCACAGCACATTCCTCTCCAGCACATCACCCACGAGGCCTGGTTCTATGGATTGAAATTTTATGTGGATGAGCATGTGCTGACTCCACGGCAGGATACGGAAGTTCTGGTAGAGGAAGTGCTCCTCGAAGCCGGGAAGATGCAGGCGGGCAGCAGCAGATCCAGGATTCTGGATATGTGCACAGGCAGCGGCTGCATTTTGCTGGCTCTTTTGTCCGTTTTAAAAGAAGCGGAGGGGGTTGGAGCGGATTTATCCGAAGAAGCCCTTGCTGTGGCAGCAAAAAACAGCAGAGAGCTGGGAATACCGGCTGTATGGAAAAAAAGTGATCTATTTGCAGATATCAGTGGAACATATGACATTATTGTTTCCAATCCGCCATATATAGAGAGCCATGTCGTTGACAGCCTGATGGAGGAAGTAAGAGACCACGAGCCGAGAATGGCCCTTGACGGGACTGCGGACGGCCTGTATTTTTACAGAAGGATATCAGGCGAGGCGGGGGAGTATCTGAAGCCCGGAGGGATTCTGGCTTTTGAGATTGGATATAACCAGGGCGGCCCGGTGCGCCTTATGCTGCAGGATGCCGGATATACAGAGATAAGAGTAGTGAAGGACCTGGCAGGCCTTGACAGGGTGGTGCTGGGAAGAAAGAAACAGGAGGAACACCATGTTTGATAAGTTAGATGATATTTTGATTCGTCTGGAGGAGATTTTAAATGAGTTAAATGAGCCTACAGTTGCGAATGACACGGCGCGCTTCCAGAAGCTGATGAAGGAACAGAGCGATCTGCAGCCCATAGCGGACGCGTATCGTGAATATAAAAATTGTAAACAGACAGTAGAAGACAGCCTTATGATGCTGGATGAAGAGTCAGACCCGGAGATGCGCGAGATGCTCAAAGAAGAACTCTCAGACGCCAAGAAGCGTATTGAGGAGCTGGAGCGCGAGCTGAAGATCTTACTTCTGCCGAAGGACCCCAATGATGAGAAGAACGTTATTGTGGAAATCAGAGCAGGTGCAGGCGGAGACGAGGCAGCGCTTTTCGCGGCGGAGATCTACCGTATGTATGTGAAATTTGCGGAGTCCCAGAACTGGAAGACAGATATGATGAGCCTCAATGAGAACGGCATCGGCGGTTTCAAAGAGGTCACTTTCATGATCAACGGAAAAGGCGCTTATTCCAGGCTGAAGTATGAAAGCGGTGTACACCGCGTCCAGCGTGTGCCTGAGACAGAGAGCGGCGGCCGTATCCATACCTCCACCATAACGGTGGCGATCATGCCGGAGGCAGAGGAGATTGACTTCCATCTTGATATGAATGACTGTAAGTTCGACGTATTCCGTGCTTCCGGAAACGGCGGCCAGTGTGTCAACACCACAGACTCTGCGGTACGTCTGACCCATATCCCCACAGGAATCGTCATCTCCTGCCAGGATGAAAAGTCACAGCTCAAGAACAAAGACAAAGCGCTTAAGGTGCTTCGTTCCAGACTGTATGAGATGGAGCTGGAGAAGCGCCACGACGAGGAGGCAGAAGCCAGAAGAAGCCAGGTGGGTACCGGGGACCGCTCTGAGAAGATCAGAACCTATAATTTCCCCCAGGGACGTGTGACAGATCACAGGATCAAACTGACACTGCATCGTCTGGACGGTGTGCTGAACGGTGATCTGGAAGAAATCATAGACAGTCTTACGGCTGCAGACCAGGCGGCTAAGTTGACGAAAATGAACGATAAATAATTGGAAAATAGAATAACAGCCGTTGGGCTGTAAAGACGGGCTGCCGCATGAGCTGAACATTTCATGCGGCGGCCCCTTTTTAATATACAGTCCGGGACAGAAACCACAAAACGCCTTCCTGACGTTCCCATTGTTCTTCCCGGCACGTCCAGTGTCTCTTAGCAGTATGCCAGGACAGGTTGTTGACATTATACTTCTGCAGAAGTATAATGAAAATAGCTCGGCAGAAGTATGGAGGTAGTTTAATGAGCAAATTGATCCTATATCATGGTTCCCCGGAGATTATACAATCTCCGGTTTACGGAAAAGGAAAAATAAATAATGATTATGGCTGTGGCTTTTACTGCACGGAACACTTAGAGCTTGCAAAAGAATGGGCCTGTACAGAAGGAACGGACGGTTATGTGAACCAGTATGAAGTGGAAACAGAGAGGCTGCGAATCCTGAATCTGTCTGCAGGGGAGTATACAATTCTTCACTGGCTTTCTCTACTGGTAACTCACCGTAAAATTCGTATCTCTACACCAGTTATGAAAATGGGTATAGAATGGCTGACGAACTCTTTTTCTATTGATCTTGGCAGATGGGATGTAGTTATTGGGTACCGTGCAGATGACTCGTATTTTTCTTTTGCCCGTGCTTTTTTGAATAATGAAATATCACTTTCTCAGCTTTCGGTAGCGATGCGTCTGGGAAAATTGGGTGAACAATTTGTGCTGAAAAGTCAAAAAGCCTTTGATACAATAAAATTTTTATCCTATGTACCTGTAGATAACCGGCAATACTATGTAAAAAGAAAATCAAGGGATGATGAGGCCCGCGCTGCTTTTCGGGCAGAACTGGAAGAGAATGATTTGGATGGACTGTATATGAGGGACATCCTTCGGCAGGAGGTGAAACCGGATGACCCACGCTTACGATACTGAATATTTAGATGATGCCATGCGGAATTTGGGAGAAGCAGTGGATTATGCTGTGAATGCCTGCCGGTTGAAAGCAGATGATTTTATGGGAATGTTTATTGTCAGCAGTCTGGCTGTGCAGTTTGAAAAGGGGGTTCCCAGAGTGATATCCGGGATGTCAGGGACAGAACTGGTATGGGAGACTCTGCAGCAATCCGGTGTGCGAAAAAAAATGCCTGAGCCCCAGATTGATTATGAGTATTCTCCTGCTTATTGGTGCGGCTGGATACTGGCGTATTATCAGTGGTATACCGGCCGCAGTTTTAAAGATATTTTATCCTGTATTTCCATGGAGGAGATTGAGAAGCTGTATCCTGCACTGCATGAATCACCGGAAGATAAATTTATTGATGTGGTAAATCGCAGGATATCCAACAGAAAGCTTCCCACAAAACTACAGACATTGCGGAAAACGGCGGGCTATTCCCAGAGAGAACTTTCGGAAAGATCAGGGGTAAATCTGCGGACTCTTCAGCAGTATGAATCGCGCGCAAAAGATATGAATAAGGCAGCGGGACGCATTCTGTCAGCACTTGCACGGACGCTGGGATGTAGCATGGAAGACCTGCTGGAATATGAGATGGATGAATTAGAAGGAAAATAAGTGATTTGGATTTCTCTGTCCTGTTTATGGACATACAAAGCGCCCCGTGATATACTAAAACAAGTATCAGCAGGTGTTAACCCAGGGAAGTAAAGATTGCATTTCCCGGTAAATTGTAATATATTATGGAAGTAAGTATTTTATGGTAAGAGTGGTAATTGGTATTCTGACGCCTGATCTCCAGGCGGACAGACTGGTAACATATAGAATTTATAAACGAGGAACGGGAGAAAAATCATGAAAAAAACAGCACTGGTAATCATGGCAGCCGGAATCGGCAGCCGCTTTGGAAAAGGAATCAAGCAGCTTGCAAAAGTGGGGCCGAGCGGTGAGATCATCATGGATTATTCCATTCACGATGCCCTGGAGGCAGGATTCAACAAAATCGTATTCATCATCAGGAAAGACATAGAGGAAGAATTCCGTGAAGTGATCGGAAACAGGATCGAGAAGGTGGCAGAGGTGGAATATGTATTTCAGGATCTGCAGGACCTGCCAGAAGGATTTACCTGCCCGAAGGAGCGCACAAAGCCATGGGGAACCGGACAGGCCATCCTGGCAGCCAGAGAAGTGCTCAAAGAGCCGTTTATCGTCATCAACGCAGACGATTACTACGGCAAGGAAGCTTATGTAAAGATTCATGACTATCTGGTGGAAGAGCATGAGGATACAGGTAAGCTGGATATCTGCATGGCCGGATTTATTCTGGAGAATACACTGAGCGACAACGGTTCTGTGACCAGGGGCATTTGCTCTCTGGATGAGAATAAGAATCTGGTGGGAATCGCGGAGACCTACAATATTAAGAAGACAGAAGAGGGTCCGGCCGTGGAGACAGAGGACGGCGGCCTTTGTATGCTGGACCCCAAGAACCTGGTATCCATGAATATGTGGGGGTTGACACCTGCATTTTTAAGAACACTGGAAGAGGGTTTTGTGGAATTCTTAAAGGAATGCGGTCCGGAGGATCTGAAGAGGGAATATCTTCTTCCTACTATCGTGGATAAGCTCATCAAAGAGAACAAGGCAGATGTGGCTGTGCTCAAGACACATGACACCTGGTTTGGCGTTACATATCAGGAAGACAAGGAAAAAGTAATGGAAGCTTTCGCAGATCTGGTAGAGCAGGGCGTATACAAAAAGGATTTATACGCATAGGCAGGCAGTGCCGCAGGCATCCGGATTCCACAATAACAGTGACAAATCACAAAAAATGTGATATTTTATAATACGGTAACGAAAAGATAAAGAAATTGGACATTTGTATAAGGAGTCAGTTATGGGAAAATATTTTGGAACAGACGGTTTCCGCGGGGAAGCTAACGTAAACCTGACAGTAGAGCATGCATTTAAAGTGGGACGTTTCCTGGGATGGTATTTCGGACAGGAGCATAAGG
This sequence comes from Blautia caccae, assembly GCF_040095955.1. Lineage (NCBI taxonomy): Bacteria > Bacillati > Bacillota > Clostridia > Lachnospirales > Lachnospiraceae > Blautia > Blautia caccae. The sequence continues at coordinate 153,518 of NZ_JBBMFP010000011.1, forward strand.
CGCAGATCGTGATCGGCAAGGACACCAGAAGAAGCAGCTATATGTTTGAATATTCACTGGTTGCAGGTCTGACAGCGTCCGGCGCAGATGTATATCTTCTGCATGTGACCACCACACCCAGCGTTTCCTACGTTGTGCGCACAGAGAACTTTGACTGTGGTATCATGATCTCAGCCAGCCACAATCCATTCTATGACAATGGAATTAAGATCATCAACGGCAACGGACAGAAGATGGAAGCATCCGTTGAGGAGCAGATCGAAGCGTATATTGACGGAAAGGTACCGGAGCTGCCTCTGGCAAAGAGAGAGGATATCGGCCGCACAGTGGACTTCTCCGCAGGAAGAAACCGCTATATCGGATATCTCATCTCCATTCCGACACGTGCCTTTAAGAATAAAAGAGTGGGCCTTGACTGCGCAAACGGCAGCGCATCTGCCATTGCAAAGAGTGTATTTGATGCGCTGGGTGCCAAGACCTATGTGATCCACAATGACCCGGACGGAACCAATATCAATACAAACTGCGGTTCCACACATATTGAGGAACTGAAAAATTTTGTCAGGGAAAATCATCTGGATGTGGGCTTTGCCTATGACGGAGATGCTGACCGCTGTATTGCAGTGGATGAGAACGGCGATGAAGTGAACGGTGACCTGATCATGTATGTATGCGGAAAATACATGCAGGAGCAGGGCAAGTTAAACAACAACACCATTGTCACCACCATCATGTCCAACCTGGGTCTTTACAAAGCCTGCGAGAGAGAAGGCATTGCATACGAGAAGACAGCCGTGGGCGACAAATACGTCTGCGAGAATATGATGGCAAACGGCCACTCCATCGGAGGCGAGCAGTCCGGCCACATTATCTTCTCCAAACACGCCACTACAGGTGACGGCATTCTGACTTCCCTGAAGCTGATGGAAGTCATCATTGAGAAAAAACAGCCTCTCAGCATGCTGACCAAAGAAGTGAAGATTTATCCGCAGGTACTGAAAAATGTGCGGGTATATGATAAGAAGGAAGCCAGAGAGAATCCGGAAGTGGTGAAAGCCATTGCAGAGGTGGAAAAAGCCCTGGGCGATGACGGAAGGATTCTGGTGCGCGAGAGCGGTACAGAGCCTGTGATCCGCGTAATGGTGGAAGCAGCTTCCAATGAGATCTGTGAAGAAAATGTAGATAAAGTGATTGCTGTCATGAGGTCTGAGAATCTGATCGTACAGTAAACGAACGGGGAATTTATTTGTGAAGGGAAAATTTATTGTTCTGACAGGATGCATCCTCTGTCTTATGGCAGGATGCGGAAAAGAGACACCCAGCTATTATGAACTGGGCGCGGAAGATTTAGAGGGGAAAAAATATCAGAGTGCCATCGAAAACTTTGAGCTGGCCATCGCCGAGGAGAAATATGAGGTGGAGGCTCTCAGGGGAGAGGGCATTGCCTATCTGAAAATGGGAAAATACGAGGAGGCACAGCAGGCTTTGGAAAAAGCCAGGGACCTGGCCGCTGATTCGGAGAAGGCCATGAGAGCCGACATTTTGGCATATCTGGCTGTGGTGCAGTACCAAAGAGGCGACTTTGAGGGAAGTGCAGCCACCTGCGACCAGATGCTGGATGTGAAGAACAGTAAAGAGGGATATTTCCTCAGGGGAACGGCCTATCTCCATCTGGATCAGTATGACAAGGCGGCATCCGACTTTGGAAAAGTGGCTGCAGATTCCAAAGAGTATAATGACTATCTGGAAATCTACCGTGTATACGAAAAGTGTGACATGAAGGCTGACGGAGAGTCTTATCTGGAGATGGCCCTGGATATAGAGGCCGGTGATGAGCGGGACCACTATGACAGAGGCCGTGTCTACTACTATCTGGAGGAGTATGATAAGGCAAAAAAAGAGCTGACCACAGCCTACAATGACGGATATAAAGAGGCAGCCATTTATCTGGGCAAGGTATACGCGGAACAGGGCGATACGGCCAATGCCCGGGCAAATTATAAAGAGAGCCTGAGTGAGCAGTCACTACAGGCAAAAGCTTACAACGGTATGGCTTACTGCGATATCCTGGACGGAGACTATGACAGTGCCCTCTCCAATATTCAGAAGGGACTGGACACGGGGGACCAGGACGAGAAACAGGCACTTCTGTTCAATGAAATCGTGGCCTATGAAAAGAAGATGGACTATGCGTCTGCAAAAGAAAAAATCACCGCATATCTGGAGGCTTATCCTACAGATGAGAGAGCAGTGAAAGAAAATTATTTTCTGGAGACAAGGTAAAGAAACGCCGGATTTCCGATATATCAGAACAGAGTATGGCATAATACTCTGTTCTTTTATCTTTTTATACAGATAAAATCTGCTGCTGCATACAGATGCGCCGGATACAGCGCTGCGGGCACCGGCAGAAAAATGAACACAGGAGGCAGGTTATGAAGAAGGTATGGCAGATATTCATCAGAGACTGCAGAAGGCTGCTGCGCAACCCCGTAGCAGTGATCGTGGCAGTAGGGATCTGCATCATTCCGTCACTGTACGCGTGGTTCAACATTGCAGCCAATTTTGACCCTTATGCAAGTACAGGGGATATCAAGGTGGCAGTGGCAAACAGTGATAAAGGCGCAGAGAATGAGCTGACAGGCAGACTGGATGCAGGCGGTGAGATCGTCAGCAATCTGAAAGAGAACGATGCGCTGGGCTGGGTTTTTACAGATGAGAAGAAGGCAGTGGAGGGCGTAAGATCAGGAGAATATTATGCAGCCATTGTCATTCCGGAAACCTTCAGCCGGGATATGCTGAGCATTGTAAGCGGAGACTTCCACAGGCCGGAATTTACATATTACATCAACGAGAAGAAAAATGCCATTGCCCCTAAAATAACAGATACCGGGGCAGAGACTGTGGAGAAGGAGATCAACAGCACCTTCACTGCCACCGCGTCGAAAGCAGTGGCTGACATAATAGAAAAATCCACAGGCTCCCTGTCGGAGAAACTTTCCGGTTCCCAGGACAGTCTGCTTGAAAAGATCAGCCGTGTATCGGAAAATATCAGGGAATACCAGAATGGACTGGAAAAATTTGGGATCACTGCGGACAGTTCTAATGAGACTATAGAGGACACCAAAGGAACGCTGGACGCGCTGAAAGAGGTAGCCGGGGAGGGCAGCTGTGCCATTGACAAGAGCAGTGAAATCCTGGAACACGCAAGGACAGCAGCGTCTGAATTTTCCGCAGGGATGTCATCCGCTCTCTCGGAGGGGCAGACTGCGCTGGCGGATATAAACGCTGCGTCAAAATCCGCGATCGGTGAGATCAACGGAAAGATCCTGGAAATAAACGGCCAGGTGGACGGGATGATCACCAGAGCGGATCAGGCGGTTTCCCTGGGAGAAAGTGTCCTTGATAACCTTGAAGCCTTTCAGGAAGCATACCCAACAGATGCCATGGCATCTGTGATCGCTTCCCTGGAAGCTGAGCTGGAGGGGCAGAGACAGATTGTTTCAAGCCTCAGACAGGGAAATGACAGTATTGGCAGTTCTGTGGAGACAGCATCCGGTGCCCTGACCCAGGTGGATTCCATCCTTCAGGAGGCAGGGGAGCAGTTCCTTAGTTCCAGGGATACCTTTGACCGGCAGGTTCTGCCGGGGATCAGCGGAAACCTGGATGCTTTTTCCGGACTGTCGGGCAGGCTTTCCGGCCTTCTGGACGGGGTGGAGCCGTCTGCGGAACAGGTAAAATCTGTTCTGGACGAGCTTGCCGCAAGCCTGGATGACATACAGGCAGTCCTGGTGAGCACGGGAGACTCCCTTGACAGTGTGCAGAACATACTGGAAAACGCTCAGACAGATTTAAAGGCACTGGAAAATTCCAAATCCATGGAAGTACTTATGGATCTTTCCGGCATTGACGGGGAATCTGTGGCAGATTTCATGTCCTCGCCGGTGGAGGTGGAGACAAAGGAAGTCTATAGTATTGAAAACTATGGCTCTGCTTTAGCGCCCTTTTATACGAACCTGGCAATCTGGGTGGGAGGTATTGTTCTGATCGCCATTTTCAAGCTGGAGGCAGATAAAGAAAAAGTGGGGAAATTTTCGGCTGTACAGGGATATTTCGGGAGATGGCTGCTCTTTGTGGCTTTCGGAATCGTACAATCCCTGATCATATGCCTGGGAGATTTATATCTTCTCAAAATACAGTGCGCAGAACCGGCAGCATTCTTATTTGCCGGGGTATTTGCTTCTTTTGTGTATGTAAATATTATCTATGCACTGTCTATTACCTTCAAACATATCGGAAAAGCGATCTGTGTGATCCTGGTCATTGTACAGATACCCGGCTCTGCAGGGACATATCCCATAGAGATGACCCCGGGATTTTTCCAGGCGCTTCATCCTCTGCTGCCCTTTACTTACGGCATAAATGCCATGCGGGAAGCAGTGGCAGGTATTTATCGGTACCATTATCTGAAAGATATGCTGTGCCTGACCGTTTACATTCCCATAGCACTTTTGATCGGCGTTGCTGTGCGGCCTCTGCTGCTGAATTTAAATCTGCTTTTTGACAAGAAACTGGCACAGACGGACCTGATGCTCTGTGAAGAAAACGGGATACCAAATGAGAGGATACGCCTGTCTTCTGTGGTGCGTATGCTTGCAGGGCAGGAGGAGTTTAAGGCGCAGCTGTATGAAAAAGCGGCAGAATTTGAGATTAGCTATGAGAAGAGAATCAGACGGGGATTTTTGGCTATCCTTGTGATCCCTCTCATTTTCCTGGTGCTTATGTTCAGCATTGATTCCAAGATGGTCTTCCTGGTACTCTGGATCACCTCCATCATAGGCATTGCGCTTTATCTCATCTGTCTGGAATATATTCATGAGAGCCTGAACCGGCAGATGCGGCTCAGTAAGATGAGCAGGGAGGAACTGCATCAGGTACTGGAAAGTAAGAAGGAGGGCAGCAGCAAATGAAAAATATATGGAAAATTTTCCGGGCAGATGTAAGCCATATTAAAAACAATGTCATTGCGCTGATCGTCATTCTGGGACTCACGGTTGTGCCTGCCCTCTATGCGTGGTTTAACATAGCTGCAAGCTGGGACCCCTACAGTAATACAGGGGGGATCCGGGTGGCTGTGGCAAACGCGGATGAGGGATATGAGAGCAGCATTGTTCCTGTCAAGATCAATATGGGAGATACAGTCATCTCAAGCCTCAGGGCAAATGAGCAGATGGACTGGGTCTTCACTGACAAAAAGAAAGCAGTGGAAGGTGTGAGGTCCGGAAAATACTATGCGGCGATCGTCATACCGAAAGCATTCAGCAAAGATATGATGACAGTCTTTTCCGATGATGTGACACACTCCAGTCTGATCTATTATTCCAACCAGAAGGAGAATGCCATTGCACCCAAGGTCACGGATAAAGGGGCGGACTCCATACGGACGCAGATTGACGAAATCTTTACAAAGACGATCAGCCAGATTGGACTGGATGTGATGAATTCCCTGTCCTCCTATTTGAATCAGGACGGCACAAGGACCATGATCGGAAATCTTGCAGGAAATACAAAGAACAGCGCGGATGATCTGAGAGGGCTGGCTTCCACCATGACAGCATTTTCGGATATGATGGATTCCATGCAGGGGATTTTGGATACCACATCCTCCCTGCTGAAGCAGTCCGGAGAGAGTACAGAGGCCGGACTGGATGTACTTAAGGATACCGGGGAGGGCATGGAGGGCCTGAGCAGCAGTCTTTCCGGAACCACAGAGGTTATCAGCCAGGTACTTGAGGACAGCGGTTCCTATTACCAGGCTGTCTCCCAGGTGATTGATGAAACCTTTGCCTCCATGGAGGATAATTCCCAGAATGCAGCATCCAGCCTTTTGGGACTGTCTGATGTGACCCAGAGTGTGATTGACAAATATACGGATTTCAGGGACAGCCTGGCCGCTGTCCGGGATGCCCTTCCCGTGGGAGGAGAGCTTCTGAATCCCCTGATCAGCAATATGGAGGAACTGACCGCAGGACAACAGGCATTAAAAGATAAACTGGATGAGACGGCAGAAAAGATCACAGATACGGCTGCGGATATAGGCACATACCATGGCCAGCTTCAGCAGATGGCGGATGACAGCGTACAGCAGATATCGTCTGTACAGAGTGACTATGAGGAAAACCTGCAGGCAGAGCTCGGGGAACTTTTCGGAACCCTGGGTGATACAGGCACATCTGTGGCAAATGTGATGGAAAAACTGGATGACAGCCTTTCCGGTCTTGGCAATATCTCAGACAGTGCCTCCTCGGACCTGGCAGAAGTGAGAAAAGCGCTGGACACCTCAGCTTCCCTTCTGACAGAGGCTGCTGATAAGATTGAGGGCGTGTCAAAAACACTGGGGGACGCTGTGGACAGCCAGGATTCGGATGTGCTGAAAAATCTGATCGGCAGCGACCCGGCATCTTTAAGTTCGGTGTTGGCAGCGCCTGTGAAACTCAACCGCACGGCTGTGTATTCCGTGGAGAATTACGGCTCCTCCATGGCGCCTTTCTATTCCTCCCTGGCAATCTGGGTGGGCGGAATCGTGCTGGTAGCCATGATGAAGGTAAACGTCTCCCAAAAGACCACGGACAGCCTGAAAAATGTGAAGGAATACCAGATGTATCTGGGCAGGTATATTCTGTTTTTCCTCATGGGACTTCTGCAGAGCGGACTGATCTGTCTGGGAGACCTGTATTATCTGGGAATCCAGTGTGAGCATCCGTTTTTGTTCGTGCTGGCCGGATGGATGGCAAGTGTGGCATTTGTGAACCTGATCTATACCCTTACGGTATCTTTTGGGGATATCGGCAAAGCCATATGCGTGGTGCTCCTCGTCATCCAGGTGGCAGGCTCCGGCGGAACCTTCCCCATAGAGGTGGCGCCTGCGTTCTTTAAGAAAGTATATCTGTTTTTGCCCTTTACGCACAGCATGGCTGCCATGCGGGAATGTATCGGCGGATTATACGGAAATACCTATTGGACGGAGATGGGCAGACTGGGACTTTTCCTGGCAGCATCCCTGCTTTTGGGGCTGGTACTCAGAAAGCCGGTGATTCGTCTGAACCATGCATTTATGGAAAAACTGGAAAGTACGAAAATCATGTAAGGGTAAAACGAAGGAGGATGGAACGTGGAAAAGATTTTGATCGTGGAGGACGAGGAAGAGATTGCCTGCGGGCTGTCCTCTCTTTTGAAGAACCAGGGATATGTATGCGATGGCTGGGACGGAAGAGGAAATGCAGTGGAGATCATAAGAGAAACAGCTCCTGACCTGATCCTGATGGATATCAATCTGCCGGGGCAGGATGGATTTGCTCTGTGCAGGGAAATCAGAAATGCCTGCTCCCTGCCTGTTATCTTCCTCACAGGCCGCAGCACCTCCATGGACGAGCTGGAAGCTCTGCAAAGCGGCGGGGATGACTTTATCACGAAGCCCTATAAGGCACCCATTCTGCTGGCGCGGATTCAGACTGTGCTGCGCAGAGTAAAAGGCCCGTCAAAGCCTGCGGTGCTTCAGTATCGGGGCATCACTCTTGACCTGGGGGCTGCCCGGCTGACTTACGGAGAAAAAAGCCTGGAGCTTGGCAGAAATGAGCAGAAGATATTACACCGGCTCTTTGAGCATGCCGGAAATATTGTGAGCCGGGAGAAGCTGGCCGCCATAGGCCTGCCCGGCCTGATACAGACAAAAAGGGGGATGGGGTATAAGGTATGAAGTTCAGAGAGTTTTTGGGGGACAGGACAGGCGTAGTGCTTTTGCAGCTTGGTGCAGCCTGGGCTCTTTTTGTGTTTTTAACAGCGCTTGGGGTACAGTCAAGGGAAGCAGCCCTGCTTCTCATTACCTGGTTCGGGATTTTTGCTGCCTGGACCGGGTTTTCTTTTTACAGGGAGAAGAAATATTTTACAGAGCTTATGGATACGGTCAGGGAAATGGAAAAACCATGGCTGGTCACAGAGATCTTAAAAGCACCGGATACCTTTGAGGGAAAGAAATACTGGGAAGCCATGAGAATTTCCATGAAGGCCATGGAGGAGCAGGTGTCTGAGGCAGAGCAGAAGCAGAGGGCATACCGGGAATACGTGGAAAACTGGGTCCATCAGGTCAAGCTGCCTCTCACAGCGGCACAGCTTATCTGTGAAAATGAGAAGAGCAGAGACAACCGCCGCATCTTAAAAAGCCTGGAAAACATAGACAGGGAGATAGAGCAGGTTCTTTATATGAGCCGCATGGAAAATCCGGAGCAGGATTACATCATACGAAGGATAACAATGGAATCCTGCGTGGCCCGGGCAGTTGCTGCCGACCAGGAGACGTTCAGGCAGAGAGGCGTAAAAATTGAGACGGAAGGTCTGGAGACAGAAGCCTGTACGGACAGCAAGTGGTTGACTTTTATGCTGCGTCAGATACTGTCCAACAGCCTGAAATACATGGAGGAATCCCCCTGTATAAAAGTCCGGGCACGGCGGAAAGAAAATACCGTGCTCTTAATCGTGGAGGACAACGGATGCGGAATCCGTGAAAGCGAGATGGGAAGAATCTTCAACAAGGGGTTCACGGGCAGTAATGGGAGAAAGAACAGGGAATCCACAGGGATGGGACTGTATATCTGCAGGGAGCTCTGTAAAAAGCTGGGGATGGCTGTCCGGGCGGAATCTGTATGGGGGGAATATACAAGGGTCGTATTTGAGATTCCCATAGCGGAACAGGCATCTGTGATGTCTGTTCACAAGGTATGAGGGCCGGCCAATGCATCCTCTGCCTTATCTTACGAATATGTAAGATAACATTCGGTAAAATCACAGGTAACCTGCCCTCCTGTTTTCTATAATAGAGGAGTAAAAGGAACACTTGTGCAGTTGCCAATGGAAGAAGAAAGGCAGGGAATGGAATATGGCGGAAGTTCTGAGAGCGGAACAGATAGAAAAATATTACGGTACAAAGGATAATCTGAAAAAGGCACTGGATGGTCTGAGTTTCCAGGTGGAGGAAGGGGAGTTCACCAGTATAATGGGGGCTTCCGGCTCAGGCAAGACAACACTGCTCAACTGCATTTCCACTGTGGACTGTGTGAGTGCAGGGCATATTTATCTGAACACAGGGAAGCAGGGGCCTTCCGGGATTATGGATATCACTGCAGTGGAACAGGGAGCACAGGCAAAGTTCCGCAGGGAAAATCTGGGGTTTGTGGTACAGGATTTTAACCTTCTGGATCGTCTGACCATTGAGGAGAACATTGCCCTTCCCCTGGTTTTGCTGAGACTGCCGGCAGAAAAGGTGCACGCCAAAAGTGTGGAGATGATGGAGCGGCTTGGAATCGGGGAAATTGCCTCCAGATTTCCTTACCAGGTATCAGGAGGGCAGAAGCAGAGATGTGCCTGCGCGAGGGCGCTGATCAAAAAGCCGAGAATCCTTCTGGCAGATGAGCCTACCGGGGCGCTGGATTCCCGCAGTTCCCGGCAGCTTATGGGGCTTCTGGGGGAACTGAACCGGGAACTGCAGGTGACGATACTCATGGTGACCCATGATTCTTACTGTGCCAGCTTTGGAAAACGTGTCCTTTTTTTGAAGGACGGAAGAATTTTTAATGAGATCGTCCGCGGCAAAAAGGAACAGCAGGAGTTCTATGAGGAAATCCTGCAGGTACAGTCCTTTCTGGGAGGTGACGTGTCATGCTGAGAAAACTTTCAAGGAGGAATGCGCTGCGCCAGATGCGGGATTATGCGGTGTATCTTCTGACATTGATCCTGTCTGTGACATTGATGTATTCCTTTCACCTGCTGGTGTTTTCAGAGGAGATAAAAGCCATTCTGGGTGAGTGGTCCATGATGCCTTTTATCATTATTTTTATCAGTGTTATCATTGTACTGATCCTGGGCAGGCTGGTGAGCTATATTACGGAGTTTATATTCAGGAAAAGAAGCCGTGAGTTCGGGACTTATATGATGCTGGGCATTGAGAACCGGGAGATTGCCGGAATGTTTGCCCGGGAGAGCATAACCATAGGAGCCGCGGCATGGCTTGCAGGACTGGTAGGAGGTACTTATTTTTACCAGATCTTAAAGGCCATGGTGATGCACTTATTTCTGCGGCCTTTCCACATGGGGCTGGAATTTTCATGGGGAGCGTTTTGTCTGACCAGTGTGTACCTGGTCTGTATCTTTTGGCTGTCAGGCAGAAAGGTAAAAAAGAAAGTAATGGCAGTCAGCATCCGGGAACTGCTCTCTATGGACGCGGAGAATGAGAAGGCGCCTTTAAAGAATAAGAAACAGAAGAGGATACTTTTTCTGCTCTCCCTGCTCGCTTTGCTGCTGGGATGCTGTTCTTTTGGGGCACTTCTGTACTGTGAGATCAACAACGACGCCGGGGGTGCGGCAGCCTTATTCGGGCTGTCCATGATCGTGCTTTCCGTGTTCGGTCTCTTTATGAGTTTTCCTGTGGTTCTGGAACAGAAGCTTAATAAAGTGAAATGGAAATACAGGGGCAGGAATCTGGTTCTGGGGCGCATATATTCAGGCAAGATTCGGAATCTCAGTCTGACCTTTGCCAGTGTCAGCATTTTGTTTCTCCTGGTATTTCTGGCAGTGAGCCTGGGGTTGTTTTTTAACAGGCGCGTGGATGGCCGGGTGAATGAGACGGCATTTGACTTTGCTGTAGGGTCCCTGTACGGGCAGAAGGATCTGCAGCCTTTTAAAGAGTATGTACAGAAGGAAATACCGGAAGCTGCCACTGCCGATTATCAGGTATACACCTCCGGCAGGCGTGATTTCGGCGCGTATTTTTCCACGGAAAATATGGGGAAATTCATGGCATTTTCCCACATGGACGCCATGGAAAATGACTGTTATATGGCAATGTCCGTGTACAAAGAATTAAGAGATATGCTGGGTATGGAGAAGGTAAATCTGGAGGAAGACAAGTATTATATGCACTGCAGCGGCTTTGCAAAAGAAAAGCTGGAGCGGTATGCCGGTACCCGGGCGCTGACAGGAAGCGGCCGGAGCATTCCGGCCGGCACAGACAGGGAAAAGGACGCGGCACTCTCCTTTGGCGGGGCATTCACAGGTGCGTTTTTCCAGCAGGAATTTTTCGGGAATGGGAGCTACTATCTGCTGATCGTGCCGGACCGGGTGGCCAAAAACATGCAGGTGATTGAGGAACTGTATGTGGGAGTGGCGCCAAAAGAGCTCTCCATGGAAGTATATAAGGGAATCGCAGCCATAGCGTGGGAAAATCAGATGCATGTGACCGGCAAGGCGGAAATCCGGGAGAGCGGGGCCTCTATTGTCATGAGTCTTTCCTTCCCTCTGTTTTATCTGGCATTTATCCTGCTGGCTGCGGCGGCAACTATCATGACTGTGCAGATATTGAGTGATCTGGAGCAGGAGCGGCAGCAGTTCCGTATACTTCAGGAATGTGGCATGGATAAGGCAGAACAGAGGAAGATTCTGCAGAGATATTTTGCCGTCTATTACTCCTTCCCCGTACTTCCCGCCGCTGTGGGAGGTGCCGCAGTGTACATGGCGATCACAGGCAGCGTCAACTGGGATGCGTACCAGGGAATGACGCTGGTAGGATTTGGAGAGGGAATAGGTATCCTGGGAGTGACGGCGGGGGTGTTTTTCAGCATCTATCTGGTTTACTGTCTGAGTGCGTATATTTCTTTTAAAAAGGCAGTTTTGTAAAAAAGAGTCCGGCGTTGACAATATGAAACATTGGGCATTGTGATTTTTTTGATTTTATGCTACAATAAAGCATACAAAAATGTAAAATTGTATGCTGAAAGTTGGTGCCTGTTTGAATAAAAAGGAAATTGTACGAAACATAATAAAGGAAAAGGGCGGTATTGTAAGAACTTCTGATTTTCTTGCAGCCGGTATGAAAAATTATGAGGTTGCCGCACTTTGCAGAGAAGGAATAATAGAGCGAATCCGGCATGGATATTATCAACTTCCTGATAATACCATGATAACAGAAGAACAGCTGATTAAAGAACTGCTCCCTCAGGGAATTATTTGTGTCGAATCAGCCCTTTTTCATTATGGATATAGTGACTTTGCCCCGCGCGAGTGGTCGATTGCGGTGCCGCGAACGGCAGTCAGGACAGTTAAGCGGGTGCAGGAGATATCCATGAAAACCTATTACATTCAAAGAGAGTTTTTAAATCTTGGCAAGACGATGGAAAACTTCAGTGGTATTTCTTTGCCTGTCTATGACCGAGAACGTACACTTTGTGATTGCTTTAAATATCGCACAAAGCTTGATAATGAACTCTTTAATAAGGCAGTCAATTCTTATGCAGCAGATGAGAAAAAGAATCTTGCCAATCTTTCCAAATATGCGAAAACAATGCGTCTTTACACAAAAGTAATGAATATAATGGAGGTGCTGTTGAATGGCTGATGTAGCTGCGTCTGTACTTGCACGCCTTAAAAAGATTGCCAAAGAAAGCGGGAGAAGTTACCAACTTTGTCTGCAGCTCTTTTGCCAAGAGGAGTTTCTGCGCCGTTTAGAGAAATCGAAATACGCGGAAAATCTTGTATTAAAGGGCGGACTTTTCATCTATTCGCTTACCGGTTTTGACAGTCGTGTTACCGTAGATGTGGATTTTCTGCTTCAGAAAATTCCGAATACACCGGAACAGTTGAAAGTGGTGCTGGAAGAAATCATTGCTTCCCCTACTGAGCATGACTTTGTGTCTTTTGAAATCAAAGATGTGGCACCGATTGCTCTGGCAAAAAAATATGCGGGTGTCGGAGCTTCAGTCGTGGCTTATATTAAAAACACTCGCACGCCATTTGGGATTGATTTCGGTGTGGGAGACATAATCGTACCAAAACAGGAAAAGCGCAAGATACCGACGCAGCTTCCTGACTATAATGCACCTATGATCAATACATATTCACTAGAGACAACTATCGCTGAAAAAATTGATGCAATCCTTAGTTTAATGGAGTTTTCCAGCAGAATGAAAGACTATTACGATATATATTATATTGTAAATAAGTTTGATTTTGAAGGCAGAGTGTTGTCAGAAGCATTGCACAGAACTTTTGTAAACCGTGGACATACGTTCAGTATAAAACAGTTTGAACAGGTTATGGGATTTGGCGATGATGCGGCAATGCAGAAGAAGTGGAAAGCTTTTGTCCGTAAGATCAATACCGATACGGATGATTATGGCACCGTTCTGGAAACAATAAATGTATTTCTTGCCAAACCATTTGCCGCGGCAATAGAAGGTATAGAATATACAGCAGATTGGTCTGCCGCAAAGGGAGAATGGCAAGAAAGTTTGCCGGAGATCTGTAAGTGAAATATAAAGGTATTGCTACATAACAGCAGTCAAAATTCAATTATGATTTCATAAGGGAACAGTGGGAATAATTAGGAATACAGATACAAAAATGTCGGCGGAAGTGTCATTGATATGCCCCCTGTCAAGTAGACAGGTTAAATATCTAAAATGAAATGCAGATGAACGATCACACAGATTTGTGTGG
>NZ_JBBMFP010000012.1:0-166320 GCF_040095955.1 Blautia caccae
GTGGTGATTTGGACATAAAAATACCTCCTAAGTAGCTTTTGGTTATTTCCATTGTCTACTTAAGAGGTATCATATCAAAAGCTGCCGTTTTTTTATTTTATACATTCTTTTTACATTCTCCGCAGAGCTTCGATCGGACTTAGATTCGCTGCCTTTATAGATGGCAGCAGTCCGAATACCAGACCGATGATCATAGAAAATACTACTGCCGCCGCTGCAGCGGGAATGCTGATGACCATAGGCGTCTGGGAAATCTTCGAGATAACCTTTGACAGTATAAAACCTGCCGCCACACCCAGGACACCGCCTACACTGGTAAGCACTGCCGCTTCGGTCAAAAACTGGCCCAGGATTCTGCGCTTGTTGGCGCCTATGGCTTTTTTCAGGCCGATCTCACCGGTTCGTTCCGTGACAGACACCAGCATAATATTCATAACACCGATACCGCCTACCAGAAGTGAGATGCTGGCGATCCAGATAAGCTGCCGGTTCGTGTTCTCACTGATCTGCTGAAGGCCCTTTGCCTTCTCCATAATATCCTCTGCCTTGTATTTGATGGAATCGGAGGTGGATGTTATGGACGCGTTGAGTATTTCCGCTGTCTTCTTGCCCGCTTTGCTCATGGCCTCCGGACTGGCAGCCCGGATGACCGCCTGCTGCGGCTCGTCATACTGATAGACAATGGGCCAGGTGGAATCCGGCATAAGGATCATGCCGCTGTCATCGCTGTAGTATGTATAGTAATCCTCCATACTGTTAATGACCGGTTCGTACTCATCTGATTTTTTAATGATTCCCACAACCGTAAAAGGCTCTCCTTTTATCTCGACGGTTTTGCCGATCTCCTTTCCCTTTTCAAAGAAGTTGTTGGAGGCAGTTTCATCCAGCAGGATCACTTTACGGAAATTGTCAAAATCCTTTTTGGAAAATCCGCGCCCCCGGACGATCTGATATCCGCAGGTGTCCAGATAATCTTTATCCACTCCCAGCACTTTGCCGCCTTCCATGCTTTGATTCTGATAGTAAACGCTGTCTGCATACTGGCGCAGCCTGTAGAGTGACGCATTCTCCACATTGTCCAGATCCAGGATCTGCTGTTTCTGCTCCTCTGTGGCAACCGGCACTCCCTGGGGAATCCCCTGATACTCCATTTGATATATGTTGCTGCCCTCGTTTAAGGTGATGTCAACAACATTGTCGCCCTCACCGATCAGGTTCTTTTTTATCTGCTCACTGGTTCCCTTGATCGTAGAGACAATGGAAATCAGGGATGCGATTCCGATGATTATGCCCAGCATTGTGAGAAAAGAACGCATCTTGTGTGCCCAGAGTCCCTGGAAGGACAATCTAATATTTTCTACCATGTTTTATCCTCCCTCCTCTAGTACATGCCATATAGTTCTTCTATGGTTGCATGTCTTACTTTGACGCCTTCTTTTACCTTCTTGCCATATGGGAAAGCAATGTTGTCCTCCTCTGTGAGACCGCTTTTAATTTCCAGCATACTGCCGTAGAAATTTTTTCCCACCTGCACCGTCCGCTTTTCAAGCTGATGATCCTTGTTCTCCACGTAGACAAAATCCTTGCCGTCTTTATTCCGCACAAATTGCTTGCTGATGTAAAGACCTGCGGGATTCTCCGACTCTGCGGGAAGTTCCAGGCTGACACCCTCCATATTTTTAAGGCCGTCGCTGTTTTTGATATAGGCAGTAAAGGGGTAATATGATACCTCTCTGCCGTAACCGTACATATTGTTGGAGGACGGGAAATTGGATATCTCTTTTACTTCCGCCTCCACGGGAAGTCCTGATTCGTATGTGAATCCTGTCAGGACAGAACCCGGCTGAAGCTGCTGAAGCTGATACTCATCTGCCAGACCTTTCACATAGCTGCCCTCTGCGCTTTCCACAACAAGAAATGCCTCGCCGTCCACTTCCCCTTTGCTCGGGTCTCCGACCTTCTTCACAACGCCGTTCAGAATGGATTCTACGGTCTGGTTCTCCAGCTTTTTCTCAACATTCTGGATTTTCAGATTGCTGCCGCGAATGTCCAATTCTGCGGTTTTTATCTCTTTTTTCTTCTCTGTGATCGCTTTGTCCAGTTCATCTTTTGTATAGCCGTTTATGATATCATCCTGGGGAACCTCTTCCATAAAATCCCAGTCATCCGGGAACTCTTCCCCATCCGGATCACCGTCCGGCATCTCTTCATCCGGTGTTTTCGGTTCCTCCTCCGTATACGTTCCAAGGTGGGTGAGGTACCATTTCTGCGGTTCCACTTTCTCTGTTATTTTACTTCCGTCAAGGTACAGGGCTGCGATGAGAAATCCGTCTTTTTCGCCCTTGTCTCTGACTTCCAGGACACAGTATACCGGTTCTTTTTCTTTGGTGTCTGCATTTCCGTATCCTGCGATTTGGTTTAGAAAGGCACCCTGGATCTTCACATCTTTTTTGCAGAGATAGTAGTATGGGTCTTCCTTTGTGCCCGTTCCCTTGTAAGGAATGGCGTTTTCTATTTTCTGGCCCGGTATAGTCTCAAGGGTAATGTCTCCGTAAAGTTTATCATAAACCATGGACGGTACCGGCTTCTCCGGTTTATCCGGGTTGTCCGGTTTATCCGGATTATCTGGATCATCCGGGTTATCTGGATTCTCCGGGTTATCTGGATTCTCCGGTTTATCCGGGTTATCTGGTTTGTCCGGGTTATCTGGGTTGTCCGGGTTATCTGGGTTGTCCGGGTTATCTGGGTTGTCCGGGTTATCTGGGTTGTCCGGGTTATCTGGATTATCCGGGTTATCTGGGTTGTCCGGGTTGTCCGGGTTGTCTGGGTTGTCCGGGTTATCCGGATTACCTGCGTTATCCGGGTCACCGGATTCGGCGGCAGCTCTTGTATTTTGGGAAACTGCCATTTTACTGAATGCTGCATCCCATCGTCCGCCCATACCTGAGCCTGCATCTTTCATTCCCAGAGGCAGGATGCCTGCTTTGCTGCCTGCTCCCATGATGTTTCCGGTGGAACCTTCTTCATCGTCATCCTCTGATTTCTGGCTGTCAGGAATGATATCGGCATTTTTCAGTTTTTCCAGTTCTTTTTCCAGGCCCTTTTTCTTGACCAGAAGCTGCTCTTTATTGATTTTTTCCATCTCCAGGTCAATGTTGACCAGTGTCATGTCATACGAGAGAAGCGGCGTTCCTTCAACCACTTCC
Source organism: Blautia caccae (assembly GCF_040095955.1). Classification (NCBI taxonomy): domain Bacteria; kingdom Bacillati; phylum Bacillota; class Clostridia; order Lachnospirales; family Lachnospiraceae; genus Blautia; species Blautia caccae. The sequence continues at coordinate 3,207 of NZ_JBBMFP010000012.1, forward strand.
TGTCCTTCCTGTACATAAATCTGGTCCACCATCTGCTTTTCCATCAGATGAACCTCCTGTGTCACACTGGAGGTTATGGTTCCGTCTATACTGGTGCTCATACCCCAGATCTGCTGCTTCAGATCAGCTACGGGATAGACATCTACTTTCGTCTGGTCCATCTTCTTCACACCATACCAGATTCCTGTGCCGGCCAACGCTGCAGCTCCGACACAGATGACGGCAATGATGATTTTTTTATTTCTCGCCTTCATTTGCATCCTCCCCTCTACTGCGCCTCACCTTCCGGACTTGGGACTGCTGCCCCGTCTGCGCCTTTCGCACCGGCTTCACCTTCCGGGGCATTTCCTTCCATTTCCGCACTGCCGGCTTCACCTTCCGAAGCATTGCCTTCCATTTCGGCAGCACCTTCTTCCCCTTCAACAGGAAGTGTATCTGCTCCGTCTGCAGGCAGGCCATCCATACCTTCCGGCATTTCACCGTCCGCAGGCATTGATTCCGGATTACTCATGGGAATCTCTTCATGTGTTGTCTTCATTCCCTCTTTTAAGAACTCCTGCGGAAAAGCAATGTAATCACTTACCTTCAGGCCGCTTTTTATCTGATACTGGAAGAGATTTTCATCGTGTTCACCGAGGGTCACATCACGTTTTTCAAGCTTTCCATCCTTGTTTTCCACCCATACACAGGGCTGCTTGTCCGCGTCCATGATAAAGCCTTCGTCCAGCCATATACCCTCTTTTTCTTCCATTCCCGTGTCATTTTCAATATACACATGCTGACCCAGCATCAGGCCGTCAGAGGTGTCCAGGTTAATATAAAAAGGATAGGAGGAGGACATCATTTCACCGCTGTCGCTGCCGCCTCCGTACATCATATTATTGTTGTTTCCCTCTCTGTTTTCCGTATCCACCGCTGTGAACGTACCTGTCCATGTCTTGCTTTCATCAACTCTGGAACGGATGATTGCCTTTGCACCTTCCTGAACAGCGCCGATATTCTGTTCATTTACTTTTCCTTTTACCCTGTAAACACCGGTTGCAAGAATAGTCATAAATGCCTGTGAACTGCCGCTGTAAGGATCTGTCTCATTGCCCTCATTAATGCTTTTTACAACTCCCTGCATCTCACTGGTGACAGAAGAATTGGCAATCTTTTCATGTATCTGTGATATTTCCACTTCTTTGCTTTTCCGTTCATATTCGCTTTTCTTCAGGTCCATCTGTGCTGTCTGGATCTGGGTCGTGTAGGAAAACTGGTCATCCTCTGAGGCGGATTTCTTTTCTTTTTCCAACTGTGCGATCTGACTGCGCAGGTTCTCCATATCGGTGTCCGCCCGCTCCAGATCCAGCTGGGCCTGCTGCAGATCTGCTTCCAGTGTCTCCGTGTCATAGACAAAAAGGGCGGTTCCCACCTCCACTTCGCTTCCCACTTCCACCAGGATCTCTTTTACTTCCCGCTCTGCATTTTTCTGAATCTCCCATGTCTTCTGTGGTTCCACAACACCGGCCAGTCTCTGAACCTGGGAAGATGGATCCATGGAGGAGACACTGGTCACATAAGCCAGCTCTGTGCTCTTGTCCTCACCTTTTCCCCGCTGCTGCATATAAATTCCCGTACCGATCACGCCTGCCAGCAGCACAATGCCTGCTCCGATTAAAATCTTATTTCTTTTATTCATATATTTCCCCCTGTTTTTAAATTTAAAATTCACATACTATTTGTTTAAGAAGGCACTTTGAAGAAAACAACTTTACACAAAGTATAACAGATTTTAAAGATTCTGTCTTTTAACTTTTTATAACCTTTTGAAATCTTTATGTAATCTTTTGTGTTCTGATTTCGTATATAATATAACAGTCGTCTTTTTGTCGTAATTCGTCGAATTATTGCTTTATTTAACGGATTATGTCTATTTTTATCTAATCAGATATTTTTATGACTTTTTAAGTTATTCTTATTATTAATAAAATAATATATAACGAAGGGGGTATTTTATGAACGTGGAAAGTCTTGTTCACCGTCTTGGTATCTGCTCCATATATCGGGGCTATTCTTTCCTTATCTACGCAGTTGAACTGTCAGTCAGAAATGAAGAATATCTGCTCTACATAACAAAAGAATTGTATCCGGATGTGGCGAAACATTTCCATTCCACCAGCACAAGAATCGAACGGTCACTTCGTACGGTCATCACCACATGCTGGAACGAAGGAAACCGAGCGCTGCTGAATCATATCGCAGGGTATGAGCTGCAGCGAAAGCCTACCACGGGAGAATTTATTTCTATGCTTGCTTATTATGTGAGAAACCATAAAGACGAGGAGTAATCATTTCTCTTTACGCTGAAAGGGCATCTACAACGTATATGTAGGTGCCCTTTCCGTATCCTGTCAGCAGGGGGTATTTCCCAGCAGTTTTTCAGTCAGTTCTGTAAACGAAATTGCATTCGTTCTTTCTAAAAGTTCAATATCCTCCGTTTTAAAGCTTTCTGCTCCCTTATAGGCACCGCAGATACCACACGCCATAGCAGCAATGGTATCTGTATCACCGCCTATATTGGCCGCGTATTCGGCACACACTGCAGGGTCACCTTCAGACAAGTAAAATAAAGCTGCTGCTGCCGGTATACTCTCGGCAGATGAAATTCCCGTCCCCACATAGTCATAAATATCTTTAAGTGCCTTTTGGGGTTCCTGCTCTGTAAAATGTCTTGCCATTTTCATGCGGCAGGCTACAGACGGTGAACCAATGGAATTTCCATATGCACTGCCCTTTTCTGCCATTTCCGTCATATATTCATAAATTTTTGATAAATCTTTTTCTCCGTGGACAGCCGCCGCTGCTCCTGCCGCGATCGCACATGCTGCGCTTATGGCGCAGGAAGTAAAATGTGTGGGTCTGCACAATTCAATGACCTGGTGGAGCAAGTGGCAGGAATCCACCTCTTCTTTGCAGTTATACCCGGCAAGAAGACCTATTGGTACGATTTTCATGGCTGCGCCGTTGGTGGTCCCTGTACTTCCTGCTTCCTCCATCGGCGTTCCGGCCTCAATCAGTTCCAGAGCCTTTGCGGTACTGGGGCCTACAACTGCCGAACTTTTATCCGAGTGTTTCATCCAATACCTCAATTTTTTAATAAAAACCTGCGCGTCGACCCTGCCCCCGTTCTCACTGAGCATCTCTGTGACCAAAATACTGTTGATCGTGTCATCCGTCACCTCACCTTTTGCAAATCCGGCGGATATCCTGTTATCCGGATGTCCGGGAAGAAAGGTTTTGATATACCCGAGCTTTTTCTGTATCAATTCCCGGCTCCACATTTCTGCCGGCATTCCGAAAGCATCTCCGTAAGCGATCCCGATGAAGCCTCCCTTTACCTGGTCAAATTTTTCCCTCATCCACAGCACCTCATTTCCAGACAAACGTTTCAGCAGTTTTCAGATCCGGTGAAAAACGGGCCCCTATTCCGGTACACGTATACCCTGCGCACATGGTCGCAAATTTCATGGATTCCTCTATGGACATGCCATTCAGACAATGCTGATAGATAAACGAACCCATATACGAATCCCCGGCCCCGGTGGAATCCACAACTTCCAGATCACAGCTCTTGACCGTATACTTCCTGTCCTGCTCATCATATGCAACAGATCCTTCTTTTCCGAGGGTGAACAGTAAAGTACCCTTACAGTAATCACGGAGGTATCTCACGCACGCATCTAAGTCCGTCGTTCCTGTCAGCTCGTACAGGCCGCCGCGGCACGGTGCAAAAATATCAGTGAACTTAAGTGCTGATAATATCTCCTCTTTTGATACATGCAGTCCCTGCATGGTGCCAAGGCCTACCTGCATGTTAAAGACGGTCTTCACCCCGGCTTTCCTTGCTTTTTTAAGTCCTGTAATGGCAGGCTCTTTGGGCAGTAAATCTGTGTAGAAAACCTTTGCTGAAGAGACGGCCGAATAATCCAATTCATCACTTGTCAGGCTTTCAAAGGCATCCCCCATATTGAGCATAATAAATTTTCTGCCCTCATCATCAATGACAATATCTGTATGCAAGGTTATCTTTCCCGGTTTAACGATCATACTCTTGGTATCTACGTTCTCATCCCGGAGACTTTTCAGAACATCTTTTCCCAGCGCATCATCTCCCACAGCCCCCATATAGCCACATTTTGCTGAGAGCCTCGCAAGCTGTACGATCACGTTTGTGCCGCTTCCTCCGGGCTGCCTGTCATTACTTTTCACAATACAGAATCCATCCTCTGAAGGAAGGTTATCAACCTTCATCAAAACATCCATAGCCAATGTACCTAAACCATATACTTCCATACGCCTTCTCCTTTTGTAACTATTTCGCCAACAGAACCATTATCTTCTTTAAAAATCAGGCAGAACAAAATGTTCTGCCTGATCTGCCCCCTGTTAACAATCTGATATTACAATTTTTCTATATTTATCATGTGTTCCGTTCTGCATGGATACACCTACTGCTCCAAAAAGATAAGGTTTCTCTTCGTCTACAGCCTCCAGACAGCAGCCCTCTATTTCTGCGCTTATCTTGTTGCCGATGACCTGAACATCGATGCAGTATTCTTTCCCGCAGCCCCAGTCAAATGGAGTTTCTGCCAGAATACGGTATCCGTTATCATTTTTCAGGATTGCCGCTTTGCCGTCAGGAAGAAGTCCCACCGCATAAGAACGAATGGCTCCCTGCACTCTCACATTTACCATATGATGCTTTCCTGTCAGCGGTGTAAAGAAGAATTTTGCCCTGTAATCTCCCCAGTCATGTCTGCCGGTATATGCTTCTGCAAAATCTGAACAGGACAAATGCATTTCCCCGTCATTCAGATACATCAGGCCTTTTAATTTTGTAAACTGGCTGATCTCTTTATGCAGAACGGTCCACTGCTCTTCCGTTTCATTGGCAAAATCAATGGAATAGTCAGCTTTTCCATCCGCGTACAGGTCATCTATAAGCCCCACAAAATCAAACACCTGTGTATGGGTACCCTGCACATGGAAACATAAGCCAATCTCATCGATCAGGGCGCCTTCCAGGCTTGGAATGGTAAACTCCAGTTCTTTCCACTGGCCTTTGCAGAGATTTTCTCTGTTTCCCTCATAGATTTTATCTGCCCTGCTGTCTCTTACGTAGAGACTCACCAGTGCATCCTCACCATATTCGGGGATCATTGCACTTCCATGGATGATCTGTCCCGGATATACAAGCGGAGAGAAACACGGATCGTATCTGCTGTCATGAAAATCTGCAGGTCTGTAGTGTGTCTTTTTATAAACAAATACGTTTTCTCCCGGCTCAACGTGTTTTGCCACAAATTTCAGGGAACGTGATCCTGTATATGCAGATTCATCCGTATTGATCACCGTACATTCCCTGTCTTTTCTTGCCCGTTTATCCAGTCCATCCACCCGGACACGCATTGCGTGGGTAGATCCCGGATATTCAAAGTGGCAGCTGTCAATTCTCTTCTGCGTAATCGTATTCCAGGGTTCCGGCATCTTTTCTCCCGCCACAGCATATGCCAGTTTCGCTATATAAGAGGCACCATATGGGATATCCATAATATTCATGGAACCCATAACACTTGAGCAGGCCAGGAAATCATTGATCGGTTTTCTCCATTTTTCGTAGTTAATACCGTCCAGTCCGTTTCTCACGCCCATGATCGTCGCTACGTTGCCAACGTTGCAGTCTGTATCCCAGCCGCACATATTGCAGATATTCAGTGTGTCTGTAAAGTCACCTTCCCCGTATAACAGTGCCAGAATCATCACTGCGATATTGGGGATGATATGGCAGTTTCCGGGATATTTATCATAGCCGTAATTGTCAAATATGTACCGGAAGCAGGCCCTCCAGTCGCCGGGGTTTTCATCATAGTATACCATGACTGCCCGCACTACTTTTGCATACTCGCATTCTCTCGGAATATAAGAGAGACCTTTTTCAATGATTTTCCTGATGTCCTTCTCCACAAAAGCATAGCTTATACATACAGCAACAAAAATACCGCCGTAAATACCATTTCCGTCATGTGTCACACTGGCGGCCTCTTTCGCATATTTTGCTGCCAGATCCGGATTTCCCGGTGTCACAAGTCCCCAGGTATCAATGAAAATCTGTCCGCCTATCTGTTCTGCCGTTGTACTTCCGTTTTGTTCGATACTTCCGCTTCGCGGAGCCGGAATCCCGTTTCTCAGATTCAGATACGCTGTATGCTCAGTAGATATCCCATAACCGCCCCACCAGAAAAATCCGTGTTCAAACGGCGCATAATTCAGAAGGGCCTCTGCCACATCCTGTGCCTGCAGTTCGTAATCATGATGTCCGTCTTCCAGTGCCCTCAGGAAAAACAGCGGGCCGTTGCTGTCATCATCCGCAGCAAATTCGTGGTAATCTACAGGATAATGGTCTAATTCACCGTAGATGTTTTTAATCTTTTCATAGGTCCATCCCTCTACCGGGGCACCCAGGCGGATACCGATGATCTTGGCAAGCCATCCTGCATAAATACCTTCAATAAACTCTGTTTTCATACTCAACCTCCCATAGAGCAGTCTGTTAATATTAACCTTTTACACTTCCGCTGGTCATACCTTCTATAAATTTACGGCTGAAGAACAGATACAGAATAATAACCGGTGCAATGGTTATAACGCTGGCTGTATAAATTCGTGCCATATTGGAACCATATTCTCCCGTAAATTTAACAAAACGTGTTGCTACAAGTTTCAGCTCTTCTGATGTGATAAATGTGTTAGACCACAAAAATTCATTCCACACATTAACAAAAACTAAAATCGCAATTGTGAGAAACATGGGCTTAGCAATGGGCAGTGTCACTCTCAAAAAGCTGTTCAACTCATTACATCCGTCAATCTTGGCTGCCTCCTCCAGTTCACGGGGAATACCGGCAAGAAAGGTCCTCAGCAGCAGCATATTAAACGGAATCTGCATTGCAGTATACACGATCATCAAACTCCATCTGGTATCTACCAGGCCCAGTTTATTCATAACAAAGTAATCCGGGACAATATACAAAAATCCAGGAAGAGAGATTGCCACGAAAAAGTATGCTGTAAAAAAGCCTCTCATCTTAAACTCCAGTTTACTGATCGAATACGCTCCCAGACCAACCACAACAAGCACCACAACAATTACTACAAAGGCTGTGAGCAGACTGTTGAAATAAGCAGTGGCATATCCGCCTATCTGCCACGTCTCCTGAAAGTTGTTAAAAACCCATTCTTTCGGCAGACCCAGCGGCATTGATTTACATTCCCGGTCTGTACGGAATGCATTTATGAAAACCTGAAATAGCGGAACTGCTGCAAACAATGCCATGATAATTAAAAATACATATTTGATAAAAGATGAAATCTTATATTTTGCCCCGATTTTCACTCCACTATTCATCTTCCATCCCTCCTTTTTTACTGATGTATTTCTGAAGGAAGTACAAAATCACACATATACCACTCTGTATTACACAAAGAGCATTGGCATAACCTGCCCTGTATTTCACAAAGGCGTTTTTGTAAATATAGGTGGACATGATTTCTGTGGCATTAGCAGGTCCGCCGTTTGTCATAATATATACGTAATCAAAGGTCAAGAATGACCACATTATTGTCATAATCAATACAAATGCTATTGTCTGTTTGATTCCCGGAATCGAAACATGAATCAATTCCTGGAAACGGTTTGCTCCGTCAACTCTGGCTGCCTCATATAAAGTAGGGTCTACCTGCTGTAATGCGCCTAAGAAGAGAACCATTATGAATCCCCACCAATGCCAGTTGTCCACAAATGCCACAGCAAACAATGCAATTTTAGGATTTCCAAGCCAAAGTACCTTTGACAGCTCTGTCCAGCCGGCTTTGGCAAACACCTGATTAAATCCATAATATGGATTCATATAAGCAGTCCAGATTTTACCTGCCACTGCAGCGGATATAACATAAGGAATAAAGTAAATCGTTCTGAAAAACATCTGGGATCTGCGGAGCTGACTCACTATGATTGCAACGATAAATCCCAGGATCAAGGGAACTGTAATGAAAATAAGCAGCCACTGAATGTTATGTACTACGGATAGTTTTACTAACGGATCTTTAAAAATTTCCGAAAAGTTTTTAAATCCTATGAATTTTGCGTTTCCCATTCCATTCCAGTCAAACAAAGACATCACCAGTGTACTTAAAGCTGGTCCTGTAACAATGCATGCATGGATAATAAATGCGGGAAGTATAAATAGGTATGGTACCATATGTCTTTTTTTAACTGTATTCATCTCTCCACCACCTGTAAAGTCTTCTTTCATAAAAAATACCGTACAGCCAACACCTCCATGCAGTGCGTACCTCCTTACATGAAGATTGGCTGCACGGTATTTCCAAGTTACTTAATCACTTTTATGGTTACTGTTCCACTGCTATTACGGTAATACCGGAATCGTATTGTCAGCAATTGCGGTATCTATATACGTCTGCGCCTGGGCCAGATAATCATCCACGGTAAGTGAACCAAGGAATAATGCATCCGTATTCTCATTCATATAAACCCTCATCTCAGATGGGTAGAACGTCCAGGAACAATAACCGATCTGGTTGTTTTTCTGTGCATCCATAAGTAGTTTATACTGATCTAACAGTTTCTCATCCATTCCTTCCAGTTTGGCAATATCAAACTCTTTCAGCGGGTATGGCTGATATCCTGCCTCATTGATGGACTGATAATGTCTGTCAAGGGAGGTAAACAGATAATTCAACACTTCTGCAGCCAGATCCGGGTTTTTGGAGTTTGCATTGATGGAATAACCACCGCCTGTAGCAAATGGAAGAATCTCGCCAATGTCTTCTTTCTGAGGCATCATTTCGGAATCCCAGTTACAATCCGGATATGTAGCTATAAGCTGGTTAGAAGCCCATGTTCCGTCAATCATCATAGCTGCGCGTCCTTCTGCAAAGAAAGCGACCATATCTTCATTTGTGATAGACTGAGATGCTTTATCACCGAGCCATCCTTCCTGCCACCAGTCAACCATAGTCTGGATAGATTCTTTGATCGGTTCGTCTGTATATTTTCCGGTTCCTTCCATAGCAGCTTTCACAGCTTTCGGACCACCGTAACAGCTTGTGAATGTTGAATACAGCCAGTCTACAGCACCCTGATAGTTGGAGTTGCCAAAGGCGATGGGAATAATACCTTTTTCCTGTATTTTCTTCATCAGCTCTACCAGTTCGTCCTGTGTCTTCGGTACTTCCCAGCCATTCTCTTTCATAACATCCATGTTATAGTACATTACCATACCTTCAAAAGAAGTAGGAAGTGAATACAGCTTTTCATTATAGAAACAGCTGTTGTAAGCCCAGTCATAAAACATATCCTTCCAGCCGTATTGATCTGCATATTTGCCTAAATCAAGCACTCTGTCAGCCTTTGCAAATTCCGCAACATCGGTAGGACCGTCCAAATCCAGGATATCCGGTCCGCCGCCGCCGGCAACCTCTACCTGAAGGCTCTGCCTGTCGCTGTACATTTTTATCTCGATATCCACGTCAGGAAATGCTTCTTTTAAAGGTTCATCAATGTATTTCTCACGTACTGCAACCTGGTTGTCATCTGCCAGATAACAGGATATCACCAGCTTTTCTTTGTCTTTGCTGTCCTTGGCGTCCTTGTCATCATCGGTCTTTGCTGTGCTCTCTGTCTGTTTATCATCCTCTCCGGCTGCTTTGTCATCCCCCGACGAACCGCACGCTGCCATGGATACTGCCATTGCCCCCGTCAAACATAACGCTAAAAATTTCTTCATGTTTTTCATAACTTTCCTCCTTAGAATACATTATATTTTCTCTATTTTAATTTTGCTTCCCGCAAAATCAGAGACCCGCGTTACTCTTCCTTTTACTGAGTTCCTCCAGTTCTTCCCTGCCCGGAATGGAACTCTGTGCCCCCTTTCTGGTAACTGCCAGAGAGGATGCCATATTTGCGAATACGATCGCCTCATCAAAGCTCATTTCCTCTGCCAGACCGGTGACAAATGCGCCATTAAAGCAGTCCCCCGCCGCTGTTGTATCCACAGCGGTCACTTTTCTGGCCGGAAATAATTTTTCTTTCCTGTCATTGACAAATAATACGCCTTTGTCTCCCAGGGTAACCAGGATATTTTTCACACCTTTTTCAAGCAGAGCATGTGCACCGTTTCTGATGTTGTCCATGGTCATTTCCTGCTGTCCTGTCAGTTTTAACAATTCTGTCTCATTGGGGGTCAGGTAATCAATTTTCCCCCAAATATCTTCGGGCAGGCCATCCGGTGCCGGTGCCGGATTTAAGACCACGGTCTTTCCCAGCTCTTTTGCCCTTCTGATACCATAAAAAATGGTTTCATAGGGAATTTCCATCTGAAACATGACATAGTCACATTCTGCAAATAAAGCTTCATTTTGTTTTAAATACTCAACATCACAGGCTTCATTTGCACCGGAGATAACCACTATGCTGTTATCACCATCGTCATTTACATAGATAATTGCCGTACCCGTTGGCTTGCCTTCTATATTTCTGATATATGATGCATCCGTTCCGCTATTCGCAAGATTGTCTTTTAGTTTCTGTCCCAGGCTGTCATCTCCGACGCATCCGAGCATGGTTACTTTTCCGCCAAGTTTACCTGCTGCATATGCTTGATTCGCTCCTTTTCCTCCGGGTACATATGTAAGGTTTTTTCCAAGAACGGTCTCCCCTATCAACGGCATACGTTTCATTTCTATAACGATGTCCATATTCAAACTTCCGATAATCAGAATCCGTTTATCCAAGCTATTACCTCCATCAAATTTATTAAGAAAACCATTTCTTAAATTGTTTTCCTATGCATGTATTGTACAGCCCTCTCTGTGCACTGTCAATAGTTTTTCTATTTTTTGTGAAATAAAACTATTTAGGAAAAAGTTTTCTTATGCATATTGCACATATATGTGATGCATTTTCCATTGACAAATCCCTCTCTATCCTTCATAATTAGAGAAAATAATGGTAAAAGAGGGATCTCATATGACAATCAAAGAAATCGCCAGCCTGGCCGGTGTCTCTATTTCAACGGTTTCCAAAATCGTTAACAACAAAGACCAGAATATCAACCCTGAGACCCGCAGCCGGGTACTGAAAATTGTAAAAGAATACAACTACACACCTTACGGCATGGTAAAAAATATATCCAATGCGAAGCGCTTTCTGCTGGGCGTTCTGCTGCGCACTGCCTCACAGACCAACCTGATGCTGAACGGCATCCTGCAGGCCGCCCAGGAACAAGGATATAATGTACTGCTCCTGGACAGTCTGAACAGCGCGGATACAGAGTTAAAGCACATTACATCTCTGTGCAAAAACAATGTGGACGGTGTGATCTGGGAGCCGGTGGATGAGAACAGTCCCCAGCATGAGCATTACTTTGCCGAACAGAATATATCTGTCAGCTATATCAACGCTCCTTATACCCTGCCTGCCTACAATATAGATTTTGAAAAAATGGGATACGTCCTGACGCAGAAACTGCTGGAGTATAAACACAGCAAGATCGCTTGTCTCGTGAAGGAAAAAAGCAGGCGTTCCGGCATGGTGTTTGAGGGATTCAAGAAATGTCTCTTTGACAATCAGATCCCCTATCATAAAAAGATGAAGCTTTACATCTCTGACCCGGCCTGCTGCTCCAGGATACTGAGCCATGGTTTTTCAGGCATAGTCAGCTCGCATTTTGCCTCCTCCCTGATCCTGTACGAGCAGATGGATAAACTGCACTATTACGTGCCCTCGGACCTGTCCCTGGTGAGCTTAAAGGATGATGTGCGGGAAGCAATCTCTTTCCCTCATATATCCAGTATCAAAATCCCTTACCGGGAGTTCGGTTACTATGTGTGCAGGAATCTGATCCAGAAATGTGAGAAAAAAGAGACGGCAGAACCGGAATATACTTTTGTCTCACAGTGCGATTTCGACAACGAGGACAGCCTTGACATTCCTTCCTTCTTCCGCGGGAAGAAGATCGTAGTGGTTGGCAGTATCAACACGGATATCACCTTCAATGTTGACTGGCTTCCCCAGGCGGGAAAGACCACCACGATCTTGAGTTCCACCACCACACTGGGAGGCAAAGGAGCCAACCAGTCTGTTGGCGCTGCCAAGCTTGGAAGGGAAGTTTCTCTCATAGGGGAGATCGGCAATGACACGGATTCCACCTTTATTTTCGATATCCTGGAGAAAGAACAGGTGGCAACCCAGGGTGTGCACAGGGATATGAAGGCGCAGACCGGGAAGGCATATATCTATATTGAACGGGACGGCGAGGGAACCATCACGATCATGTCCGGAGCAAACGGCAATCTGAGCCCGGCAGACATACAGAAACGGCAGCATCTCTTTGAAAATGCCGGCTTCTGTCTGCTCTCCACTGAGATTCCCATTCAGACCGTTCTGGAGGCAGCGAAAACTGCCAGGAAATACGGGGCAAAAAATATTGTAAAGCCCGCTGCCCTGAAATCCATACCGGAACAGCTTCTGCAGAATACAGATATCTTTATCCCCAACCGTAAGGAAGCGGCCGCCCTGTGTCCCAAGTACAATACAGTGGAGGAACAGGCCGAATACTTTTACCAGAAAGGGATCAAGACAGTGATCATTACGCTTGGACATGAAGGCTGTTATCTGAAAACCGAGGATAACGCAAAGTATTTTCCGGCTGCGGATTTCATTTCCATTGATACCACCGGCGGTGCGGATGCTTTTATCTCAGCTCTGGCCTCTTTCCTGATCGAGGGGTATTCTCTGGAAAAGTCCATCCGGATCGCCACGTATGCTGCAGGTTTCTGTGTATCCAGGCAGGGCGTTGTTCCTGCCCTTGTGGACCACAACACCCTGGAAACCCATATCAAAAAACTGGAACCGGAACTTCTCAAATAGAAAATACAGGCACTTTTCTTAAAAAGTTGACTTTTTCGTCATTTCTGGTAAACTAAACGAATACGGTAACTTCCGCAAACAGGAGATGACACATGAAGATTCGACATAAGAAATGGCTGTATGCCGCGGTTTTCCTGACTTCTGCCCTGCTGCTTGCAGGATGCGAGAGCAAGGAGGAGCGCGCGGTCAAGGAGGCAGTTTCCGCGGAACTTGACCAGCTGAAAAGCCCGGATAAAAAGACCATTGAAAAATATCTCTCCGTCCATGAGCTTTTCCCTGACACAGACAACGGGGAGGAAAATGTGGACCCTGACATTGTCAAAATCTTTTCACGGTATTTTAAAGATTTCTCTTACACCATAGACAATGTCAAACTCAAAAATAAAAAGGCGGGCGCCACTGTCACCATCACCAACCTGGATGCCCATGCACTGGCAGAGGATTACACTGCCGCTGCGCTGAAAAAACGGATTACCTGCGACGCCAATCCCAGTCAGGTGGAATTTTCACTGAAGGATTCTTACCTGCTGCTCGGAGAGACGCTGAAAAAGAACGATTATAAACTGGTGGATACCACCTTTGACCTGACCCTCAGGCAAAAAGAAGAGACGTGGCATGTTGTTTATGACGAGAACCTGGACAATCAGATCACCGGCGGTTTTCTCTCCTACATGGCTGATTCCAATCTTCTGCCCCCTGAGGAAGTAGTCAAAATACACTTTGGCACCATCAAAGATTTTGACACGGAACAGCTTAACATCTATCTGTCCCTGGACAGCCTTCTGGATACGGATGACACATACAGCAGCTCCATTGCGCATGCCATGGCGGAACAGATCCGTGCCTGTTTTGATTTTAAGATCCTGGACGCAAAAAAGGATGAGCGCAACGCCCAGGTGAAAGTTCAGATCACCAGCAGTGATTTCAAAAGTATTGTGGCTTCTTACCAGGAACAGCTTTCCGGATGGCTGCAGACTTCCCAGGCCATGGCAGGAGGAGCCGAGGGGCGCCGTGAGAAGGAAAGACAGCTTCTTCTGGAAAGTATAGAGAAGAACAATGCCTCCACCACACGGGACGTGGACATTACTCTGGTCAATGACGGGACAAGCTGGAAGATGCAGATGGATGAAAATGTGGCACAGGCCATTCTCGGAGGCGTGGACAGCGCCCTGGCAGATGTGTCGGAGGATGTGGAATAGACGCACTTGTACAGACGAAAAACAGAACACGATAAATGCCCGGGCTTTAGCAAATCCAAAGCCGGGCATTTTTTATACAAAAAATCCAGATATAATTTTTATAAGCAGCAAAATAAGAACCGTGACCACAATGGGGCGAACAATCTTCGTCCCGTTTTTTATCACCATACCGGAACCGATGTAGTGCCCTGCGATGCTGAACACGGCTGCCGCAAGTCCCAGAGAGATCACGATCTTGCCGCTGGAGAAAAAGGCAGCAAGGGCTGCCAGATTGGAAGCCAGATTGACAAGCTTCGTATTGCCTGAGGCTGTGCGGATACCCATGCCCGCAAGACCCGTGTAGACAAGCAGCAGAAAAGTACCTGTCCCCGGCCCGTAGAAGCCGTCATATGTCCCTATGACCAAAGAGGCAGTGATAACAATGGCATATTTCTGTCCTTTTGCAAGCTGCCTCTTCTGTTTTGGCTCCATGCTTTTATTTTTCAGCACATAAAATGCCACTACAGGGAGCACCACGATCAGCATGAGCTTCAGCACCCTGTCACTGGCAGTCAGCGCCAGATTTGCTCCCGTAAAGGAGCCCAAAAGCGCTGCCAGAACAGACGGTACCGCCAGCGGTATATCCGCATATCCGTTTTTACAGTAGCGGGCCGTGGAGATGACCGTACCGGAGGCTGAGGACAGCTTATTGGTGGCAATGGCATTATGAATGGGAACTCCTGCAAAAAGATAAGCAGGCAGGGAGATCAATCCTCCCCCGCCTGCTATGGCATCTACAAAACTGGCTAAAAACACCAGCGGACATACGATCAGAAAGGAGACAGCACCTGGCTCCATTACTGCTCATCCTCCTGAACTTTCAGCGCGATCCCCAGTTCATCAAGCTGTTTTTCATCTACCGTGTTCGGTGCCTCGGACATCAGGCAGGAGGCATCCTTCACCTTCGGGAATGCGATAACTTCACGGATGGATTCCTCCTTAGCCATGAGCATGACCATACGGTCAAGGCCGTAAGCCAGTCCTGCGTGCGGCGGAACTCCGTATTTGAAGGCATCTAAAAGGAAACCGAACTGTTTATAAGCCTGCTCTTTTTCAAATCCCAGCGCTTCAAACATTTTTTCCTGCACATCGTTCTGATGGATACGCACGCTGCCTCCGCCAATCTCATTGCCGTTGAGTACAATATCATAGGCTTTTGCACGCACTGCACCCGGATCCGTATCCAGAAGCGGAATATCCTCCTCAAAAGGCATGGTGAACGGATGATGCATGGCTGTAAAACGGTTCTCTTCCTCTGACCACTCCAGAAGAGGGAACTCTGTGATCCACACAAAACGGTATTCCTCTTTATCAAACAACTCCATCTGACGCGCCAGTTCAAGACGCAGGGCACCCAATACATCCCATACAAGCTTCGTCTTGTCAGCGGCAAAGAGAAGCAGGTCGCCTGCCTCACCCTGCATGGCTTCTATGAGGGCCTTCATCTCCTCCTCTTTCATGAATTTGGCGAAGGAGGATTTTACACTGCCGTCCTCCTGGATGGCAATATAAGCCAGACCTTTGGCGCCGTATCCTTTGGCAAATTCCACCAGCTTGTCGATCTTCTTTCTCGGCATGCTGCCCTGTCCCTTGGCATTGATGCCGCGGACACTGCCGCCTGCCTCAAGGGCATTCTTGAACACAGCAAATTCACAGCCTTTTACCACCTCAGACACATCCGTAAGCTCCATGCCGAAACGCAGGTCCGGTTTGTCGGAGCCAAAGCGGTTCATAGCCTCTGTCCAGGTCATTCTCTGAATGGGAAGCTGCACTTCCACGCCCAGAACCTCTTTAAAGAGGAATGCCAGCATACGCTCATTGACATCAATGACATCATCCACATCCACAAAGGAGAGCTCCATATCAATCTGTGTAAATTCCGGCTGGCGGTCAGCGCGAAGGTCCTCATCGCGGAAGCACTTGGCAATCTGGAAATACCTGTCATACCCGGAGCACATCAGAAGCTGTTTAAAAATCTGGGGAGACTGAGGCAGTGCATAAAAGCTGCCCGGATGCACACGGCTGGGAACCAGGTAATCCCTTGCCCCCTCCGGAGTGCTCTTATTCAGGATTGGCGTCTCAATCTCCAGAAAACCTTCATTTGCCAGGAACTGGCGTACCAGCACAGCTACCCGGGACCGCATGATCAGGTTTCTCTGCAGGTCCGGTCTTCTAAGATCAAGATAACGGTATTTTAAGCGCACTTCCTCTCTTGTCTTGCTGTTCTCCTCAATGGGGAACGGAGGTGTCTCAGACTCGGACAGGATACGCAGGGCACCTGCCCGCACTTCTATCTCGCCTGTCTTCAGATTTTCATTCACAGCGCCGGATCGCGCCTCCACGCGTCCTGTCACAGCGATCACAAATTCGCTTCTCAGTCTTCCTGCTTTTTCAAAGCCTTCCTCATCAATATCGCCGTTTTCAAAGATGATCTGCATGATACCGGAACGGTCACGCAAATCCACGAAGACGATTCCGCCTTTGTTGCGGCTCTTCTGCACCCAGCCCATAAGGGTTACTGTGTTTCCGATCTCTGCTTTTGTCACTTCCGTACATCTATGGGTTCTTTTTAACCCGTTCATTGATTCTGCCATTGTGTCAGCTCTCCTTAATTCCTCATTTATGTTATTACAATGTAAGCCCGGTACCCAAAACCTGTCAGTCGTTGTATACCTCTTCGATGGTTTCATATCCCTCTGCCATAAGTTGTTCTTTCTGGAATTTTTTGTTCTTCTTCATGTATACAATATTCACATTTTTGCCGGATTTTCTCTCTTCCCCGGCCTTTTTCACTATCTCCACCAGTTTTTCGGAACTCAGCTTCTTATCCAGCAGGTATGCTTTCTTATCCATGCTGCCCGGTACCTGGAATCCTCTCTCCATGAGCAGCATTACAATACGCTCAAATCCAATGGAAAATCCGGTTGCCGGTGTGGGGGTTCCCGTAAATTTGCCGATCATCTCATCGTAGCGTCCGCCGCCGCCCACGCTGCCTGCGAAACCGTCGATGCAGATCTCAAAGATGGGTCCTGTATAGTAAGACATACCGCGCACCAGTGTGGGGTCAAAGACGATCCTGAAGTTGGCAGTCTTTGCCTCTGTCACACTCTCAATGATCGTGGACATATTGTCAGCCACATCCGGGTCCAGGAAGCCTTCCAGTTTTTCTTTGCAGTAGTTTACACCGTCAATGCCCTCTCCGATGGCGTCGAACAGAGCGATGTATTTTTCAATACCCTCTTTTGGGAATCCGGCCTCTTCCAGCTCTGCTGCAACGCCTTCCTTGCCAATCTTATCCATTTTATCCAGAATGATGAACACCTGGTCATAAGACTCCTCCGGGAATCCGCTGTAGGCAGCCATGGCTTTTAAGAAACGGCGGTCATTGATACGGATGGCAAAGCTCTCGAATTCCAGCCTGCCCACCAGTGTGGAAGTTGCCAGGATAACATCGATCTCAGCCAGATTGGTGGGATCACCCAAAATGTCAATATCACACTGCATAAACTGACGGAAACGTCCTCTCTGGGGCCTGTCCGCACGGAATACATTTCCCATCTGCAGAGCTTTGAAGGGGGACGGAAGCTCATTGGCGTTGTTGGAATAAAAACGGCTGAGCGGAACTGTCAGGTCATAGCGCAGACCGCTGTCAACCAGGTCATTCTCCTCTTTTGCCTCGTCGATTCTCAGTTTCTCTCCTCTTTTCAGAATACGGAAGATCAGTTTCTCATTGTCGCCGCCCTGTTTGCTGGTCAGGTTTTCAATGTGCTCCACACATGGTGTTTCCATGGATGTGAATCCAAACTCTTTGTAGGTTTCCTTGATCAGTCCGATCACATAATCACGGATTTCCATTTCTCTCGGCAGAATATCTTTCATTCCTGTAACTGGTTTTTTCTTTAACTGCATAATGTTCTCTCCTCTTCTCATTCATTTTCATGTATTGCTCTCTGAAATGCAAGAAAGACCTGCATGTCAAAATTCTTAACTTCATCAATCACCATCTTCATGGCCGTCTCGCTGGAAAAGGCGTCACGGTACGTCCGTTTTGAGGTGAGCGCTGCGTATACGTCACAGATTCTCAGGATTCTGGCTCCCATGGGTATCTTTTCCCCCGCCAGATTTTCCGGGTATCCGCTTCCGTCATAATTCTCATGATGATAGTAAATGCTGTCCAGAACAAACCGGGAATAGCCCCTGTCCTTCAGACTCTCATATCCCAGCTCCGGATGGCGCCTGACATATTTCATCTCCTCCACTACCATGGGATTCTCCTCCCCGGCAATGTAGTTGTAAAGCCGCAGCTTCCCGATATCGTGAAGCACTCCGGCCACTGCCAGTTCATGACAGGTTTCCTCGGAAAGGCCCATCTGCTTTCCCACACGGAAAGCCAGGTTACTCACCTGAATGCCATGCTCGATTTCTTTTTCCAGATTGAAACTAATCAGATGCTTCTGTGTATTTGCCATTTCCGCCATCCCCGCTCTTTATATTCAGATACGTTTCCAGCCCAATCCGTTTTCTGTCCATCATTTCATCAATTCTGGTGATATAATTTGTCACGTCTTTTACATTCTCAGCCCGTTCTATGCGCTCCCCGTTTTGGAACACAAACTTGGTGGAGGCTCCCGCCCCTGCCGCCAGAATGGACTGCTTCTCTTCCATGATCAGGATATTGTAGATGCCGGCTTTTCCCGGTTTTGCATATCCCACATTCTCCAGGTTACCTGACATATTCTTCTGTCTGTACAGATAGTAGGGACCCATGCCGCTCTCCCGGGCATAATCCATACACATATCCATGATCTCCTGGTTGTTTTCAAAGGTCATCTCTTCGTACTGCTCCCTGAACAGATGAAGCCTGGTGGCCCTCTTGACTGCCAGTGAATGTACGGTCAGGCTGTCCGGGTCCAGGGCCTTTACCTCCTCCAGTGTGTGCCTTACATCCTCTGCACATTCTCCGGGCAGGCCTACGATCAAATCCATATTGATATTATCAAATCCGCATTCCCTCGCCAGAGCGAAGGCGTGCCGCGTGTCCTCCACCGTGTGCTTCCGTCCTATGAGATCCAGTGTCTTCTGGTTCATGGTCTGGGGATTCACGGAAATCCTTGTGACCGGATGCCTTTTGATCGCCATAAGCTTCTCTCTGGTGATACTGTCCGGCCTTCCTGCCTCCACGGTATATTCCTTCACCTGTTCCACCGGAAAACATGCCTCAATATGGCCAAGCAGCCGCTCCAGTTGTTCCGGTTCCAAGGTGGTGGGAGTCCCGCCGCCGATATATATGGTGTCAAGGGTGCGCACCTTCATCGTCTCTCCAATGTAAGTCAGTTCCCTGCAGAGCGCATCCAGATATTCATCCACTTTATCTCTCCATCTCGCTAAAGGAGATGAGCTGAAAGAACAGTACAGGCAGATACTCGGACAGAAGGGAATTCCCACATAGAGGCTGTACCCGTTCCGGTAGTCAATATCTTTTAACAGGTCCCGTTCCCGGTTGGCTATGGTAACTGCCAGCGCGGTCTTGGCATTACTGGTGAAATACGTGCGGCGCATATAGTCCGCAGTCTCCGCATTGCTCATCCCCGACTCGATCAGCCCCATGGCGATCTTGGTGGGACGGATACCCGTCAGGTTGCCCCAGGGAAGGGTGATTCCCGTCTCCTGTACAAGACCTCTGTATAAAATCTGTTTCAGTATGTTCTTTCTCTCTTTTCTGTCCTGCCCTTTTTCAAAGCGGGCCGCTTCTCCGAATATAATTTCTCCATCCCTCTCCAGGGAGAGGTGCGTCTCCTCCTCCCCGTAGGTGATTCTCACCAGCAGGTCCCAGGCTTTGTCCTCCTGCCCCTCTTCTGTATAGAAGTTCTCCACTTCCTCCTGGGGATAGAAGGCCTTGACCAGGGTATAGGCATCATATTCAAAATCTCTTTTATTAAATGAAATGCCAATCATATAGGTTCCTCTTTCCTGAACGGTTGCCTCTTTCTTTCGTATTTTATAGATAGGGATTATATGATCGCTCATGATGGATGCTGGTCTCCTCCCCGTGTCCGGGGTAAATCTTCACATCCTCAGGTAAATGGTTGATGATCTTATTCAAACTCTCCTGCATCTTCGCAAAATTGCCGCCGGGCAGATCACATCTGCCGCAGTTTTCACAGAAAATGGTGTCCCCGCTCATGAGCACACCTTCGTCTTCGATATAATAACAGCAGGACCCCTCCGTGTGTCCGGGAGTCAGGTACATTTTTATCTGAAAACCCGCAAGTTCAAAAACATCCCCATCCTCCAGAAAGCAGTCCGCCTTCACAGTGCAATTGGTGCCCTCCCAGGATGCGGACAGATTTAACCGGGGGTCTGTGAGCATTTCTTCCTCCGCTCTCGCCGCATAGACAGGCACCTGCCACTTTTTCTGCAGCTCACTTACTGCCATAATATGGTCATAGTGTCCGTGGGTCAGGAGTATCCCTGCCGGTTTTCCCCCGATCCGGTCAATCGTACGGCAGATACGCTCCGCCTCAGCTGCGGGGTCAACCACAAGGGTCTCCCCGCTCTGTGTATTTTTCAGGAAATAGCAGTTGGTCATGACCGGACCAACCACAATTCCTCTCAGGTTCAGATTCTTCATATCTCGACTCCTTAGCCGGTAGTACGCCCGATATCCAGGACGCTCTCTACCTGTCTGATTTTTTCCACCAGGCTGCCCAGTTCTTCCTTGCTCTTAATGTCAAAGGCAATGTTAATGGTGGCACGTCCCTGCTTGCTGGTTCTGGTATTCATGGACGTGATATCAATTTTCCTCTCTGTAAAGATCTTGGAAATGTCAACCAGAAGACCGGTGCGGTTATTGGCATACACATTGATCTCCGCCGTGTACTGCTCCCCGTCGCCTACGCTCTCTGCCTGCCATTCAGCATCGATCAGGCGCTCCCTGTCCTCCAGGGACATATTGATGATATTGATACAGTCTGTGCGGTGGATGGTAACGCCGCGTCCCCTTGTCACATAGCCTACGATCTCGTCGCCGGGAATAGGGTTGCAGCATCTGGAAAACCGGACGGAGACATCATGGATCCCCTTCACCACAATGCCGCTCTTGCTTTTGCGGATGTGCAGTTTATCTTTACTCTCCTCCGCGGCTTCCAGCACCTTCTCGTCTGTCAGTTCGCTCTTGTGGTCCTTCGTGTAAATCTCCAGGAGCTTGTTGATGACCTGGCCTTCCTTCAGACCGCCGTGTCCTACAGCCGCCAGTACGGAATCCCAGTCACGGAAACCGTATTTTTTCATAACGGATT
Organism: Blautia caccae; assembly: GCF_040095955.1. NCBI lineage: Bacteria > Bacillati > Bacillota > Clostridia > Lachnospirales > Lachnospiraceae > Blautia > Blautia caccae. Next base: position 24,734 of record NZ_JBBMFP010000012.1, read on the forward strand.
CCAGGTATTTGGGCTTTGTCAGATTTCCCAGTCCGATGCCTTTTAGCTTGGCATATTGGGTGAGCATATCCTTGCCCTTTAAAATGTTGTCCTCTTTTAACTCCTGTTTGAACCACTGGTTGATCTTGTTCTTGGCCTGGGTGCTCTTCACCACCTTGAGCCAGTCGCGGCTTGGTCCTTTGGAGTTCTGAGAGGTGATGATCTCGATCCGGTCTCCGTTCTTGATCACATAGTCAATGGGAACCAGCTTTCCGTTCACTCTGGCACCCACCATCTTGTTGCCCACCGCACTATGTACATTATAGGCAAAGTCAATGGGAGTGGAGCCGTTCGGCAGTGTCTTCACATCTCCTGCCGGAGTAAAGCAGTACACACTCTCGGAAAACAGGTCCAGATCGCTTTTTAAGAGGCTTAAAAATTCCTTGTTGTCGGACATATCCCGCTGCCACTCCAGGATCTGGCGCAGCCAGCTCATCTTCTCCTCTTCCTGCTGGGTCACATTTGCCTTGCTGCTGTTTGATGCCTCCTTGTATTTCCAGTGGGCCGCAATACCGTATTCCGCGGTGCGGTGCATCTCAAAGGTACGGATCTGGATCTCAAAAGGCTGTCCGTTTGGTCCGATCAATGTGGTGTGCAGTGACTGGTACATATTGGGCTTTGGCATAGCAATGTAGTCCTTAAACCGGCCCGGAATGGGCTTGTACATCTCATGGATGATTCCCAGAGATGCGTAGCAGTCCTTCACTGTATCCACAATGATGCGGACCGCAAATAAATCATAGATCTGGTCCAGGGTCTTATCCTGGTTGACCATCTTCTTATATATACTGAAAAAATGCTTTACACGCCCGTCGATCTGGGCGTGAATGCCTGCATTCTCGATCTGGTCCCGGACGCCGTTCACGATTTCGCTTACAAAGGCTTCCCGCTCACTTCTGCGCAGGTTGATCTTTTCCACCAGGTCGTAGTAGACTTCCGGCTCCAGATATTTTAAGGACAAATCGTCCAGCTCGATCTTCACCTTGGAAATACCGAGTCTCTGGGCTATGGGAGCATAGATGTCCATGGTCTCCCTTGCCTTCTCCTTCTGCTTGTGGGGCGGCATGTATTTCAGTGTCCTCATATTGTGCAGCCTGTCGGCCAGCTTTATCAGGATGACTCGGATATCTTTCGCCATGGCAAGGAACATTTTTCTTAAGTTCTCTGCCTGGACCTCCACCTTGTCGGCGGAGTAGTTCAACTGGCCCAGCTTGGTGACGCCGTCCACCAAAAGGGCCACCTCTGCGCCGAACTCCTGGGTGATCTCCTCCGTGGTCATGACCGTATCTTCCACCACATCATGGAGCAGGCCGGCCACGATCGTCTCCTTATCAAGCTCCAGATCCGCCAGGATGATCCCCACACAGAGGGGATGAATGATATAAGGCTCGCCGGACTTGCGCACCTGCCCTTCATGGGCATCTCTTGCAATCCGGTAAGCCTTCTCAATCATAGATATATCGGTGGAGGGATGGTACTTCTGCACACTGGAAATAAGCTCTTCATACAAAACAGAAGGGCTTGTAAAATCTTCCATTGTCTTCACACTTGCATCTGCCTTTTTAATTCTCGCTAATTCATCATCCAGAAGTGTTGCCTCTTTACTTTTCTCCATCTGCCATCACCTGATTTCTATTTACCTTCATAACATATAACGGAAGCCACATCGTAATCTTTTAAACGCTCTCTGCCATTGAGTCCGGCCAGTTCCATGAGGGTTATGATCTTCACCACTTTCCCTCCAAGCTCCTCCACCATTCTGGCTGTCGCTTCAATGGTACCGCCTGTGGCGATCAGATCATCCACCAGCACCACGTTCTGTCCCGGTGTGATGGAATCCTTATGCATCTCTATGGTCGCACTTCCGTATTCCAGCTCATAACTGCTCTCAATGGTCTCGCAGGGCAGTTTCCCCTTCTTTCGTATCAGTACAAAGGGCTTATGTAAATTGTAGGCAATAGGTGCCCCGAATATAAAGCCCCTGGACTCCGCGCCGGCAATCACATCCACCTCCACGCCGTCCAAAAGGGCCTGCATGGAATCCACCGCCAGTGCAAATCCATCTGCATCCTGCAATATGCTGGTCACATCTCTGAAAATGATTCCCGGCTCAGGAAAATCCGGGATACTGCGCACATATTCCTCAATCTTCTTCATAACTCTCTCCTGCCTTTAGTTTCATCAAATTATCTCACTATATGTCAACTATACTCAGATTTTGGGTGTAGTCTTTAGTATATCATCTTTTTTTAACATAATCAAATGTAATTTTGAACGATAATTTCAATACTTTCCCTGCCATTATAGGCATTTATGGATGGATAGTATGCAACAGACCATCTGGGCTTCTCTTTTATCCGCTCCACAAAGGCATCCCCTTCACCGAACCACACGCCCTGTGCCTCACATCCGTTCTCGTCAAAGAGCTTCATCTTCACCACATTCCTGTTCTTTCCGAAGACGCGGCAGTTCTCAATGCGGACGTTTTTCTGTGCAAACAGAGGCTTGGTGTTTCCCTTGCCGAACGGCTCCAGCAGGGAAAGCTGGCGTATCAGAGGCATGTTCACATAAGAAATGGGCATGGGCACGTCGATCAGCACCTTCTGTGCCATGTCCTCCTCTGTAAGAGTACAATTTTCATTAAGCATCTGCCGGAAAGGCTCCACATTTTCCTCAGGAAGGGAAAGCCCCGCTGCCATGGGATGTCCGCCAAACTTTGACAGCAGCTCCCTGCATTTTGTAAGTTCCCTGAACATGTGGTAGGTCTCTATGGAGCGGCCGGAGCCCTTGACCCCCTCCTCCGCTTTTGTAAGGACAAATACCGGTTTGCTGTACCGCTCCCGGATACGGCCGGCGATAATGCCTGCCAGACTCTCATGACACTTGGGAAGGTAGATGACAAGTACCCTGTCCTCATGAAGAGATGTGTTCTCCACCATCTCTGCCGCTTCCTCCACACCTTTTGCTGTCATATCCTTTCTGCTGTCGTTGAGTGCTTTCAAATCCGCCGCCAGAGCTGCCGCTTCCTCCCGGTCACGGCACAGAAGCAGGTTCAGCGCTCTTTTGGCTGTGCTCAGGCGCCCGCTGGCATTCATACAGGGACCGATAACAAAGCCGATATGGTAAGCGGTAAGAGGCCTGTCATCCAGATTATTGACATGAATCAGAGCTTTTAATCCCAGATTCTGCGTGTGCATGATTCTTTTCAGCCCTTCTTTTACCATGATCCTGTTCTCATCCTGCAGGTCCATCACATCCCCCACGGTGGCGATGGCTGCAAATTCAATGAGTTCCTCCGTCTCTGAAGCTGGAATTTCCATCCGCTCATAAAGGCCGCAGATGACCTTGTAGGCTACCATGGCCCCGCAGATCCCCTTGTAAGGATAAGGGCAGTCCTGCTGTTTTGGATTTACAATGGCATCCGCGTCCGGGACAAAGGTCCGCACACTGCCGTCCTCCTGTTCCTCATAGGGAATCTCATGATGGTCTGTCACCACCACGGTCATGCCGAGGCTTTTGGCGTAAGCGATCTGCTCCAGGGCGCTGATGCCGTTGTCGCAGGTCACAATGGTGTCTGTATTAGCCGCCAAAGCCAGGTCGATCAGTTCTTTGCTGATGCCGTATCCGTCTTTCATCCTGTCCGGAATATCCACATCCACACAGGCCCCTGCGCGGCGAAGGCCAATGAGCAGAATATAGGTGGAACAGATGCCGTCAATATCGTAATCCCCGATGATCCTGATCTTTTTTCCTTCCCTGATCTTATGTATCAGAATGTCAAGAGCTGTGTCCATTCCCTTTAACAGCTTCCAGGAGTGAAGGCCCGTAAGCTTTCCATGCAGATATCTGTCGATCTCCTCATCTGTTATCTGTTCCCTGTTCCGTATCAGTCTTGCTATGACCGGGTCCACGCCGAACTTCCTGCTTATTTCATAAAAATCCGCTTTCTTGGCGGAAATCACCCATTTTTCCATCTGCTGTACTCTCCGTCTTCTTCTATTTTAAAAGAAAGGAGTGCTGCTGCAGCAGCACCCCTTCCCCATTTTAAGCCATTTTCTTTTTGATTTTTGTCTTCATGACATACCACAGAGCGCCTGTGATGCATACGGAGGAATATCCGCCGCACACAATACCAACCATCAGCGGCAGAGCAAACTCTCTTACAGAGGAAACGCCCAGCACGAACAGCAGGAACACCATGATAAAGGTTGTCAGTGAAGTATAGATACTTCTTGTCAGAGTCTGTGTGATACTGTTGTTGACCAGCTCTTCCAGATCGGCTTTCTTTCTGGACACTGCCATGTTCTCACGGATACGGTCAAAGATAACGATCGTGGCATTGATGGAGTAACCTACAATGGTCAGCATACATGCGATAAAGGTATTGCCCACAGATACCCTGGCCACTGCATAGAAGGCCAGAACTACCAGCACATCGTGAAGCAGAGCTACGACTGCACTGCTGGCGAACCGGATATCCTTGAAACGCAGCCAGATGTACAGCAGCATCAGGATCGTGGCGATCACCACTGCCTTCACCGCGTCAGCACGCATCTCATTGCTGACAGTGGAGGAAATGCTCTCGGTTGCGATCAGATCTTCTTCCACATCAAACTCGTCCACCAGGGCCTTATTAAGAGCTTCTCTTGTCTTAACATCCAGTGTGATGGTCTTGATGATAACCTGGTTGGTGCCCACCACCTTTGTGGCCTGCACATTGTTGTCACCGGTAACCTCTTCCACAATGGGAACTACCTTTGCGTCAATCTCTTTGATGTCCATATTTTCATTAAATGTCACATTAGTGGATGTACCGCCTTTGAACTCCAGGCTGTATTTCAGCGCATCCCCTGTGCTGGCTTTGAACACACCCATGGCAATGGGCGCGCAGAGAACCAGAATGATGGAGACCGCAAAGAAGATTTTTCTCTTCTGTAAAAAGCGGACCGGCTGTCTCTCTTTCTTTCTGCCGTAGAACTTTTCGTCGCGGATTCCCACAGCGAACATGGCATAGGCAATGAAGCGGGAAACTACCAGCGCGGTGAACATGGACAGAACAATACCAAGTGCCAGTGTCTGTGCAAAACCTTTTACTGTACCGGAGCCAAGCCAGTTCAGCACAAACGCCGCAATCAGCGTAGTGATATTGCCGTCAAAGATTGCAGAGAACGCTTTCTGAAATCCGTTCTGGATGGCAGTCCGCACGTTTCTTCCAAGGGCGATCTCCTCCTGGATACGGGCGTATATGATGACGTTTGCATCCACCGCCATACCGATGGACAGGATAATACCTGCAATACCCGGCAGAGTCAGTGTCAGGTCAAACGCGTTCAGGCATATGAGATCCAGGCATGTGTAGATGACCAGAGCAATGCCGGAAACAAGACCGGGAATCCTGTATACGAAGATCATGAACAGGATAACAAGTGCAAGTCCGATCCCTGCTGCCTTCACACTGCTGGCAATGGCTTCCTCACCTAACTGTGCGGCAACTACGTTGGAACGCAGCTCGCTCAGCTCCAGCTTCAGACCACCGATACGGATGGTGGAAGCCAGGTTCTCAGCCTCAGCAGAATCCTTCATACCGGAAATCTGGGCATTGCCGTCCTTGATCTCTGCGTTTACATTCGGTACACTGACGAATTTGCCGTCATAGTAGATACCAATGCTGTCATGGCTGTCCTCAAAAGCAGCTTTTGTCGCCTCCGCAAATTTTGTGGTTCCCTCCTCTGTCAGAGTCAGGTCCACCACATTTTCTTTGTTCTTTAAATCGTTTTCGATGATAGCAGCCTTTGCTGTCTTAACCTCTGTACCTGTCAGGACAATGGAACCATCCTCCTGCAGTTCCTCAATAGTCTTGTTCAGAACATACTCTGTGCCGTTAAAGGTGTAGTTCTCAGAACCGTCAGAACCCTTGTGTGCAATAAAATACAGGGATCCCGGTTTTCCCAGCTCTTCCAGAATCTGGTTGGCATCCGTAACACCCGGGATTTCTACGTTGATCCTGTTTGTACCCTCTTTGTAAACCTGGGCCTCGGAGCTGTACTGCTCCACTCGTTTTTGTAATTTGTAGATAGTGTCCGCCATCTCATCGTCTGTGGGGTTCTTCTTTGACGCCTCGTATGTAATGCTGACACCGCCTGCCAGATCAAGGCCGGTCTTAATGTGTTTTGCGGCACCTGTTCCGGTGGGACCCAGTCCGACTGCGGAGGTGAATACCAGGAAACCGGTAATCAGAACCGTCAGCACAAGTACGAGAATACCTCTGCTTTTCTTCATTGTTCTTTCCCTTCTTTACTTTTAGTCTTTATGTGTGTCATGATGTATGCTATTGTTCCGCCAAAGCAGCTTTTATCATAATGGCACATTCCACTCGCTTGCGCTGCAGTTCACAGCCAAGGTCATAGACATCATTGATGGAGCCGTGGAAATTATAGGAATTTGCCGCACATCCGCCGCTGCAGTAAAATCTGGCGAAGCACTCCCGGCATTTTTCCTTTGCATATACATTACACTCTTTGAACGCATCGCGGATCTCCGGTTTCTGTACACCGTCCCACACATTGCCCATGAGGAATTTTTCCTCACCGACAAACTGATGGCAGGGATACAGGTCACCCCATGGTGTCACAGCCAGATATTCGGTTCCGGAACCGCAGCCGGAAAGCCGCTTATACACACAGGGACCTCCCGTCAGGTCTATCATAAAGTGGAAAAAGTTAAAGCCTCTTCCCTCTTTTTCCCTCTTGATGATCTCTTTTGCCAGCTTGTCATACTCCTCACAGATTTTCGGGACATCCTCCCACTGAAGCGCATATTCTTCTTTTTCATCCGCCACCACAGGCTCCACGGAAATCTGTTCAAATCCCAGGTCCGCCAGATGGAGCACATCTTTGGAAAAATCCAGGTTATGACGGGTAAAGGTACCTCTGGCATAATATTTCTTCTGCCCTCTGCTGTCGGCAAATTTCTGGAATTTCGGTACCACCAGGTCATAGCTGCCCGCTCCTTTTCGGAAGGGACGCATAAAATCATGGACTTCCCTGCGGCCGTCAATACTGAGCACTACGTTGTCCATCTCTTTGTTGGCAAATTCCATAATCTCATCATTGAGCAGGACGCCGTTTGTTGTGAGTGTAAAGCGAAAATGCTTGTTGTGGATCTTTTCCTGGGAACGGCCGTAGGCCACAAGGTCTTTGACCACCTTCCAGTTCATAAGCGGCTCCCCGCCGAAGAAATCCACCTCCAGGTTCTTCCTGTTGCCGGAATTGGCGATCAGAAAATCCAGCGCCTGTTTTCCCACTTCATAGGACATCATGGCCCTGCGTCCATGATACTCCCCTTCCTCCGCAAAACAGTAACGGCAGGCCAGGTTGCAGTCGTGGGCAATATGCAGGCAGAGAGCCTTCACCACTGTGGGCCTGTCCTTAAAACTGTCGATTGCTTTTTCGTACACATCCTCAGTAAACAGCATCTGCTCTTTTTTGAGCACCGCGCATTCCTCAAGAGCAGTTTTAATATCTTCCTCCTGATACCTGTCTTTCAGGGCAGTGAGTATCTCCTCCTCACTTTTTCCCTCATCCAGCAGACCGACCATGTCGTAGACAATCTCATCCACCACATGCACGGAACCGCTGTTTACATCGAGTACAATGTTGTATCCATTATTTTTATAACGATGAATCACAGTATTTTTCCTTTCTTCTCTTAGTATGCCGTACAATGAATAAGCAGCGGCTTTTATACCGCTGCTTCTGATGTCTTCCTATGACAGCAAATTATTCTTGATAACAGGAAGTCCGCGAAGCGCAGTTCCTGTTATTTATTCTCGCAGCTCTGATTTCCTACTGTGCAGGATGTTTTACAGGCTGACTGGCAGGATGTCTGGCACTCACCGCAACCGCCTTTTTTTACTGTATTCTGTAAGTTTTTTGTATTTAATGTTTTGATATGTTCCATGACATATTCCTCCCTGTGCTTAAATGTAATTCTATGCGTCTGCACGCTTGTGGCTATTATAGCATATCTATAACCGGCAAGGCAAGTATTTCTTTCGTAATTCAAGTGAACCTATCCCGGTTCCTGCAAGCGAAACTGTCACGACAACATACCGCCCAGGGCGCCTCCCAGAAAACAGAGAAAATAGGTGACTGCCATCTCCTTAAAATCAGCGGATATCTGATGCTCCGTCAAAAATGTGACTGCGGTCAGAAGCACTGCATAGCCAATCCCCAGCGCCATTCCCCACAGGTATCTCTGGTTTCCTACCTTTTTTCCAAGATAGAAGCCTCCCAGAAAACAGGACACTATGTAAATAATCAGGATACCCAGGTTCACCTGGTTTTCTCCCAGTCCCATCTTGTACAGAAGAAGCGCCAGAAGAAGCAGCATAAGGCCGGTTGCCAGGTAAGCTGCCAGCAGCGCCTTCATCATCAGTAGAGGTTTTGATTGTTTTGCAACTGTCTGCTCCATAAAGAAACCCTCCCATATGTATATATATGGGAGGGCATTCTGATGTATTACTATGTAATCATTTCTTTTTTCTTTTACCCAGGACTAAAAGGACCACCACAACAATGACTGCCGCAGCTGCCACCAGCACATAGGTAAGAATCGGTGACTCATCGCCTGTTCTGGGGTTTACCACCACTGCTCCGTTGTTTTTCTTAATGGAGGTGTTGGTTGGCTTTTTCACTGTGGAGGAACCATTGTTTCCGCCGTTCTTGTTGATGGAAGAACTGCCGCCGTTCCCTGTTGTGCCGGCTGACGGTACTGTAGGCTTATGGTTGGGGCTCTGTGTGCCGATTCCCACAAGCTGGCTGCCGCCTACATTGAAAGGACTCAGGGAGCCGGTTTCAAATACCAGGTATCCGCCCGAAACATTCATATTGCTTCCCAGTGTGAAATATTCATAACTGCCGGTCTCTTCCATATAATGTCCGATCACCAGCTTTTTGTAGAGATCTGCGTCCTTTGGCACCGGAATGGATACCGTCACCTTTTTGCCATCCGGAATCTTGTACTCTTTATCTGCTTTCAGATCCCAGAGTTCAATCTCATATGCCTGGAGAATCTGCTCAATATCCGCTGCCGGCAGACTGTCCACATCTGTATTCAGGGATACCCTGACTTCTACATAAGAGGGAATAAAATCACCGGATACTTTCACATCTGTGGCCTTGTCCCAAAGGCTGCCCACCGGTTCTTTTTCTGCCTTTTCGGAAGACTCCTTTTTCGATGATATATTCTCTTTTTTATCTGTGTTTTCCTTTTTGGAGGATTCTTCTTTTTTGGATGCGTCATCCTTTTTGGCTGACTCTTCTTTTTTGGTCTCTTCCTTCTTGGATGCGTCCTCTTTCTTGTCCTTTGCATCCTTTTTATCTTCTACGGGCTTTTCCGTCTTGTCTGTGTCTTTCTTATCGGCATCCGTATCCTTGTCATCTGCAGGCTTCTCAGCCTGGTCAGTCTTGCCGCTGTCCGTATCCTGCTTGGGTTCCTCTGTTTCGGCCTCTTCCTTCTTCGGCTCCTCTTTTTCTTCCGCAGAAGGCTCCGGCGCTTTCAGAGACTCCACATATACGGTCACACTTCGAACCACCTGCTGCCCCTCCGCGCTCCAGCCCGGGACTCCGGAATAGTCATATGTCTCCGTGTCATTGGGCGTAAAGATGATCTGATGGGTGCTCTCATAGGTATCCGGCACTTTCTCAGGCTCCGCGAAACGGAAGGTACCGTCACCGTTGAAACCGTCTCCCATGAACATGGACTCCAGTGTGGCCGGCTCCTTCATGGTCATGCTGTCCGGTACCGTCACCGCAGGTGCTTCCTGCTTTTTAACCGGTGCCTCCTCCTTGGGTTCTTCCTTTTGTTCCTCTTTTGCCTCTTCTTTAGACTCTTCTTTTGTATCCTCTTTTACCGCATCTTTATCTGCGCTGTTATCCTCTGAGGTGTTATCCTCTTTTTTTTGTTCCTGATTTTCTTTGTTCTCCTCTTTTGCCTTTTCACCCACTACAAAGGCATCGGCGCCCAGATTGGCGCTCTTGGTATCCACATCGGAGGCGCTCAGCCAACCGTAAGACAAGGTAAGCTTACCGCTTCCCTCCACCTTTATGATCGGTCCGCTGAAACCGTCCGCACGCTTGACTGTGATCCCGGAGGGCATGGTGAGCTTTGTCTCACCGGAAATGGTGATGGTTCCGCATACCAGGATGGTCGCGCTGTCGGCTGCCAGGGATTTGGCTTTCTCAAAGCTGGAAACCGCCGTATCCTTGGAGGTGCCGTCCCCGCTCTTCTTACCGCTGCCGCTTACATAGACAGTTTTTAGCTTTGCCGCATTGTCCGTCTGCTCCGCTGCTGCCACCTGGGATAATCCCATGTGCATGCCGGTGCCCGCTCCCTGTACCACCAGCATGGCTGCCAGTGTAATGCCGAGAGTTGTCTTCAGGATTCTGTTCTTATATGATCTGCTGTTATTTCCGCTGTAATTTTTCTTCATAATCTGCCCCTTTTTAAAATCTATCTCGTCGTGGTCTGCTATGTATCTTTTATATGTAAAAATTGTATTTCTGCACATTGTGCAAATTAGACAATTTCGGTACTCTTTCTTTAGGCATATTCATCATGCCTCTATCGGAGACATTATAGCATATTTCTGTTTGTTTCGACACCCCTAAAATTCAATTTTTTTATTTTTTCTGCGATACTTGCAATCCTTCCCAAAATCATGTATCATTTCTTAATATAATTTTATATTACAAAGGAGTTGAAATTTAATTGGATTCCAGTGACGCCATACAGTTTCTCGTCTTGATTGTACTTATATGCCTCTCGGCATTCTTTTCATCCGCAGAAACTTCTATGACAACCGCAAACAAAATTCGTATCCAGACCCTGGCCGAACAGGGAAATAAGAAGGCCAAAACCCTTCTGAAGGTAACAGGCAATTCCGGAAAGATGCTCAGCACGATTCTGATCGGCAACAACCTGGTCAATATTGGGGCTTCTTCCCTTGCCACATCCATGGCTATCCGCATGTTCGGCAATGCCGCAGTGGGTATATGCACCGGTGTACTGACACTGCTGATCCTAATCTTCGGTGAGATCACGCCGAAGACCATGGCAACCCTCAACGCGGAACGGCTTGCACTTTCCTACGCCGGCCCCATCCACGGACTGATGGTGCTTCTCACACCGGTCATCTATATTGTAAATAAGCTTTCCGACGGCGTGCTGTCTCTGCTGCGCGTGGACCAAAGCGGAAAGGGCAACCGGATCACAGAGCACGAGCTGCGTACCATCGTCAATGTCAGCCACGAGGAGGGCGTCATTGAGAGCGAGGAACGCCAGATGATATATAATGTGTTCGACTTTGGGGATTCCCAGGCCAAGGATGTTATGGTTCCCCGCATTGATGTGGCTTTCGCGGATATCGGAAGTTCCTATGATGACCTGATCTCCATGTTCCGGGAGGAAAAGCATACACGGTTCCCGGTCTACGAAGATACCACCGACAATGTGGTAGGCATCGTCAATGTCAAAGACCTGCTGCTTATGGGGTCCAGGGATAATTTCTCTTTAAAAGAGATCATGCGGGAGCCTTACTTTACTTTTGAGTACAAGAAGACCTCTGAACTGCTGGTGGAAATGAAGGAAGAGAGCGTTTCTTTCGCTGTCGTTCTGGACGAGTACGGCGCCACTGCCGGAATCATCACCCTGGAGGACCTGTTGGAGGAGATTGTGGGGGATATCCACGATGAATACGATGACACCGAGGAGGATGACTTAACGGAGATCATTCCCGGAAGGGAATACGTGGCACTTGGGGCCGCGAGACTGGATGATTTAAATGAAGTGCTTCCCGTGCAGATCGAATCTGAGGACTATGATTCCATCGGCGGGTATATCATCGAACAGCTTGACCGCTTCCCGGAGCCCGGGGAAAGTATCACAACCCCGGACCATGTGCGCCTGGTTGTGGACAAGGTAGAAAAAAACAGAATCGAGGCTGTACACATTTTCCTGCCTGAGATACAGGAACAGCCCGAAGAAGAATGACCGGCAGCGGGAGGAAATCCCGGACATCTGCCATAAGAACAACAAATGGAAAGGACAACAAAGAATTATGAGCGGTTTTTTTAACATGGACAGCCCGGTTATGCGGTTTCTGTCCCGCGTATGTGACCTGATGATCTTAAATTTTATGTGCCTGATATGCTGCATTCCTATTGTAACCATAGGAGCATCTGTCACTGCGCTGTACTCTGTTACCCTGAAAATGGTAAGGGGGGAAGAATCTTATATCTTCAAAGGCTTCTTAAAGGCTTTCAAGGAGAACTTCAAAATATCCACGATTATCTGGCTGCTACTGGCGGTACTGGGCCTGCTGATCTTCGCAGATTACAAGGCAACACAGTTTCTGCCCGACAATATGAAGAACATATTCCGCATCCTGGTAGGCGTTGTGATAACTTTCTACCTGCTGCTGATGACCTACGTTTTCCCCTATGTGGCAAGATTTGAGAACAACGTAAAAAACACGCTCAAGAACGCGCTGCTGATCAGTATTCTGAACCTGCCCCATACGGTTCTGGTTGTCTGTATTCCGGTGGGAATCGTGTTCATCACCATGTTCAACTCCACCACACTGGTTTACGGAAGCCTGTTCTGGTTCCTGATCGGACTTTCCTTTATCGCCTTCTGCAACTCCTACATATTCCGCAAGGTCTTTGCAAAGTATGAGCCTCAGGAGGAGGAAGAGCAGGGAAATCCTGACGATTATACCGTACCGGAAGAAATAACTCCTGACAAACAGGATGTTATAGAAGAGATAGAAGAAAAGAAATAAAATCCTCCAAAGCGTGCCGGAATGAACTTTCCGGCACGTTTTAAACCAAAAGAAGCCGTTACGCATTACGCGTCCGGCTTCTTTTGGTTTTCTCTCATATCTTTCATGATCTCATGGAACTGCTCCCCGCAGCGGGCGATCTCACCGAGAACGGTATCACAGCCTTTTTCACTCAGATACCAATTGTCCCTGGTGATCTCACAATCATCTGCAGGGCAGACCAGAAGTTCCGCTTCCGGATACAGAAGCTGGTAATACAGAAGCGCCCGCCTGGCATGTGCCGGTTTACAGCAGATGATTCCCCGCTTCACCTGCAGTCCTGCCGCGTCTGTCACCTCCCTGGAACGGATGGCGTTCTCATATGTGTAGGTGGCCTTTTCCTCCCTCCATATGTGGCATTCCTTCACACCATGCTTTACAAGGACAGCCTTTAAAAATTCCCACTCTGTCCTGTACGTTCCCCTGTATTCCTCTTCCTTTGCCTGAACACCTCCGAATCTGCCGCGCAGTATACTGTATTTTCCAGACGGCAGCACAAGCTCAGAAAATCCTTCTCTGTAGAGACTGGCCGCCTTCTCCGCGATCTGGGGAAATCCGCTGCCGGGGACAAAGATAATATCCGCCGGCTTTGGCTCCTGCTCCACAAAAATAAATTCTGTCATCTGGTCTAAAAATCTTTTGTTCCACATGATTCCTGTCCTCTCTTCGTTTCTTACAGGTACTTTTCGGTGATCAGGTGAAGGAAGTCCAGAATCTCCGGGTAGGTAAAAATCTCCTCTGTCCGTATCATGCGCTCCAGCTCCTCCCCGGTCACCCACCTGACTTCTGCCACTTCCTCCGGGTCCAGGGTAAGCTTTGAGACAGGGATATCCCGGCGGACAAGGAAAACCTCCCAGATCATATGACTTCCGTCTTCCCGGTTAATATGTGCCAGATGGATCAGTTCTTCCCTCTCCAGGGCAAGCCCTATCTCCTCCTGCACTTCTCTGATACACCCTTCTTTGGCGTCCTCGCCGGCCTGTATCCTGCCGGCAGTCAGGGACCAGACATTGGGATAGTGGACACATCTGCTGCTTCTCTTCTGGATCAGAAATTCTCCCTTTGTGTTCATGATCCAGGCCTCCACCGCCACGTGATATTCACCATCACCCAGGTCTTTTCCCTTTTCCATGACTCTCCCTGTAGGAATCCCTTTGCTGTCGCATATATCCCAGAGCTCCATCCTTTGTCCTCCATTTACCGAATATCATATACACTTCTCAAGCGCAGGCCTTTTGGTTCTCCGCTCAGGATCCTGACACGCTTCTCCCCTGCGTTCATGTCAAAGTAATTATCTGACAGAAGCAGGTCTTCCGCTTTATTTTGTATCTCCACGCTCTTTGCATAAGCCTGTGCCCGAACGACGATCTCATCCCCTTCCACTCTGCAGGAAAGCCCGGGGTCTGCATAGGCAAAATACTTGGGAAGGGAGAAGATGACGGTCCCCTCGGACAGAATTTCACCGTTCTGCAGAATCTCATAACTTACATACCTGTCAAAAATCTGGATATGCGGGAATTCCACTTTATCCAGCCAGACACTGGACATAGCCGGAACGCAGACAAGTTCCTCATGGGAGGAAAAAATCTCTGCCTTCTGGTTCCGCACCGCCCATCTGACCAGGACCTGCTGTTCTTTTCTGGTCTCATTGGTCACATTCAGACGGATGGACTTTTCAAACTCAAAATGCTCCCGGTTCATATCCGGCTTCTGTGTCAGCCAGCCCTCCTCCTGACAGGACACCATAATGGGGGCGAAGAAACGTTTTGCATAATAATGCAGCGCCTTCCACCGTCCGGTGTAGTCAATGGAGGACCAGGAAGCCACAGGCCAGCAGTCATTTAGCTGCCAGTAGATGGCTCCCATGCATCTTCCCCTGTTTCTCCTGAAATGTTCCACGCCGTAGCGGATGGCCTCCGCCTGGAGAAGCTGTGAAGCATAGAGCACGATTTCAAAAGAGGAGGGATAGCGGAATGTCTGCTGCATGTAATTCATGATCTTTCCGTTGGCACCTGCATTTCTCTGGTGCTTTTCCATCACATAGGAAAAAATATTAAAGTCATCCGGATCATCAGTAAATGTCTTGACCGTGCTCAGACAGGGGAAAGACTGGAATCCGAATTCTGACGCATAGCGGAAGAAATAATTTCTGTAATCCGAGAAAGGCTTGTTTCCGTGCCACACATCCCAGTAATGCACATCACCTCTGTTCGGGTCATTCGGTTCGTCAAAGGAACCGCCTGAGGAAGGGCTTGCCGGCCAGTAAAAGGTCACAGGGTCATACTCCTTCAGCACCTCCGGGATCACTCTCTCATACATAAGCAGATAATCCCTCACCTCAGAGTGCTTTGATACCCAGTTGCCCTCCTTTACAAACATCTCCATCTCATTGTTGCCGCACCACAGACCTAAGGAAGCGTGATGGCGGATACGTTTTATGTTGTCAGCCAGCTCTTTTCTCATATTCTCCTCAAAGGCAGGCGTCAGATCATAGACCGCACAGGCGAACATAAAGTCCTGCCATACCATAAGACCCAGTTCATCGCAGATATCGTAGAACCAGTCCTCGGGATAATACCCGCCGCCCCACACACGAACGGCGTTGAAATTGGCTGCCCTGCAGTCCTTAAGCAGTTTTCTGGTCTTTGCCGGGGTAGTCCTGCCCAGCAGGTGGTCCTCGGGGATATAGTCAGCGCCCATGGCAAATACCTGTACCCCGTTAACCTCATGGGCAAAGCTCTCCCCATATGCGTCCTTCTCCACATGCATGGTCATGGTGCGAAGACCGATGCGCTGTATCTTTTCATCCACTGCCGTATCCCCGCAAATAAGCTCTGTCTTGACGGTATACAAGGGCTGTTCCCCAAGGCCGTTGGGCCACCAGAGTCTGGGATCTTCAATAACGATCTCCTCCGGGGAGCCCTCAAAGACACGTTTTGACTTATCGGGGTCCTCTATGGTGATTCGGTAGGAACAGCAGGAATCCTGTCCGTGGAGTTCCATGGGGTCTCCTGCCACCCGGTCTTTCACGATCCTCACGTGCACCTGAGGCTTCAGTCTGACATATCCTGCCCGGTGCTCCTGGCGCAGATACACACTGTCAAGGCAGGCTTTCTGTATCCCCAGAAGGGATACCGGGCGGAAGATACCTGCATCCGGCAGGTGAGCACCCCAGTCCCAGCCGAACATACAGTGCGCTTTCCGAATGTGCACAAAACCGTCCATGGCGTCCTCAGACCCTCTTGTGGGCGCCTCCGCGAATTTTTCCCTGATGTACGCAAGCGGTGAGTGGAAAAGTATCCGCAGGGAGTTTCCCTTTTCATGGAGAAGATGCCGCACGGAAAATTCCCAGGTCCGGTGCATATTGTCTGTTCTGCCTATATATTCATGATTCACATAGATGTCCGCAATGGTATCCAGCCCCTCAAAGCGCAGCAAAACGCTGTCACAGGAGAGAAGGTCCGTCCCACAGGCGAATATGGTCTCATATTCATAGTCGTTTTCCATCAGTGCCAGAGCTTTATTCTCATTGTCCTTCCAAAATGGATCCTCCATATTGCCGTTTCTCAAAAGATCCGTGTATACGGTTCCGGGTACCTGTGCCGGCTGCCAGTCGTCCCACCCCGCGGTATGCATTTCCCAGTTTTCATGAAGATTCTGTTTTATCATTTTGCTGCTTTCCCCTTTTCAGACTTCTTATTCTTCACTGCCGTCAAGCAGAAGATGACTATATTCCGGATGTTTTGCAAACCAGCCCACAGCATAAGAACATGTGGGAAGCACTTTTTTTCCGCTCTCATCCAGATACTGTGCCGCTGCCTGCATAAGCTTTCCCGCAATCCCCTGTCCGCGCAGAGATTCATCTACAAAGGTATGGTTGATATTCACCGTGTTTTTGTTTACAGCGGGAAATGTGACTTCTGCCAGCATTTTCCCCTCTTCATTGTAATAGGCGATTTTTGATTTTTCCTTCGTAAATTCCATAATCATTCTCCTCTTCACTTTTTTATTTCATAAAAGCCGGCATAACCGGCTTTTATATTCCTACTTTTCTGCTGCTGCAAGCGCTTTTGTTTTCCACTTTCCTCTCCTGTAGAAAAACCAGGTGACAATGGCACCCAGTACCCAGGATACCAAGAGAGAGATAAAGATACACTCACTGCGGCCGTTTGGAAGTTCCGGTGTTCTGGTGGCCCAGGATATCCCGTAAGCCAGAGGCACACGAATCAGGACTGTGGTAATGATGGAGATCCACATAGGCGTCATGGTATCACCTGCTCCCCTCATGACTCCGGAAAGACTCTGGGTCACAGCCATGGCTATGTATCCCACTGCCAGTATGCACATCATGCGCATACTCAGATCCACAAGCTCAGAGGTGCCGGTAAAGATACCCATCAGATTCCTGCCGAACAGCAGGATGAGGACCGTGATCACAGCGGATGTGCCTGCCGCGATCATGGTGCCCTGTCTGGCTCCCTGTTCCACCCGGTCGTAGCTGTTTGCCCCCACATTCTGACCCGCATAAGTGGTCATGGTGGTGCCGAAGGAAAAGTTCGGCATCATGGCAAAGCCGTCCACACGCATAACGATCACATTGGCTGCTATGAGCATTTCCCCGAAGCTGTTGGTAAGGGACTGCACAATGACCATGGCCATGGAAAAAATAGCCTGGGTAAGCCCGGAGGGAAGTCCCAGACGGATAATATTCACGGCATGGTTCTTTTTCATCTTCAGATAGTGGAGTCTGAAATCAAAGACATCCTTCATGCGGGTCAGTTTCCACATGCAGAGGACTGCCGATACTGCCTGCGCAATGGCTGTGGCAAGGGCAACCCCCGGCACGCCCAGGCCCAGGCCGGCTACAAACCACAGATCCAGGATAATATTCAGCACCGTCGCCACAAGCAGATATATAAGGGCCGATACGGAATCTCCCAGACCCCTGAGGATTCCGCTCAGAATATTGTAGTAAGCCACACCTGCAATGCCGATAAACAAAATTCTCAGATAGGAATTACACCAGTCAATAATCGTATCCGGCGTATGCAGAAGCTCCAGCATAGGCATGATCACAAAGGGTGCCAGCGCCATGATAATGACTGAGGAAATGGCGGTCAGGGTGATACAGCTTCCTATGGTGCCGGAGAGTTCCTCCCTCTCCTTTGCCCCGAAATACTGGGAAACCATAACACTGCTTCCCACGGAAATACCGATAAATAAAACAAGCAGCAGGTTTAAGATCGGTCCGGCACTGCCCACCGCTGCCAGGGCATTGTCTCCCACATACCGTCCCACAATAATACTGTCCACCGTGTTGTAGAGCTGCTGCGCGATATTGCCGATGACAAGCGGCACAGTAAAAGCCACGATCTTCTCCCACGGTCTGCCCTCTGTCATATCCACAGGGGCGAATAATTTCTTCAGTTGTCCTCCCATAATACGTTTACCTTCTTCTGTCACATTTTTCTCATACATATTCAGCTCCGCTGAATACGATATATACTTATCCTACTATAAAAAGACAGCCCGGTCAAAATGTATTTTTCTTTGACCGGGTGTTTTTTTCCGCTGTCCGCAGGTGCTGCGGCAAAAAGAGCAAATAGAAAGGCGGAAACGGCTCATCTCCTTCCGTTTCCGCCTATCCCCTTGGGGTTAAATCACCACAATGATTCCGCCGTCATTGGCATACATACTGCTGACGCCTGCGGTATCTAAAAGAACTACATCCTTTACCGGAATCCGTTTTACAATGGCGTCCTTCACGATCTCCGCCCGCTCCCGGCAGTTGCAGTGTGAGATGCCCAGTATTCTGTCCGCACTGTTCTCTGAGCGTTCCACAATATAATCCACCATTTTCATAAGGGCCTTGTTGATGCCTCTTGCCTGGTCAAGCTGTATGATTGTGCCCTCCGGGGTCGCTCCCATGACAGGCTTGATCTTCAGGGCCGTGGCCACAAATGCCTTCAGATTACTTAATCGTCCGTTCTTTCGCAGAGTTTCAAGGCTCTCCAGCACAAAATAGGTGTTCTGGCTCTCAATATAAGCCTCTACCTCCCGGACAATATCCTCAAATTCCATATTTTTACTCTCACACTCTTCAATCTTCAGAGCGATCAGGGTCTCGCCCACAGAAGCTGAGCGGGAATTGAATACATGGATTTTTTTCTCAGGACTGCTCTCCAAAAGCAGATTTCTGCCGAGTACGGCACTGTTATAGGAGCCGCTCAGTTCTGAGGAAAGCGTCACTGCATACACATGGTCTGCCTCACAGTCATAGGCTTCCATATATCTCTCCGGGGAGGGACATGAGGATTTGGGACAGTTCGGTGATTCTGCCACTCTTTTTAAGAAATATGCCTGATCAAAGCTCTCATCATCCACAATATCTTCTTCGTCGACAGTAAGGGTCAGGGATGCCCGTTCAATGGCCGGGTCTTCTTTCCAACGTTCTATTAATTCTCCGCAGCTGTCTATTACTATTTTATATCTCATCTTGCAACCTCTTATATGTAGTTTTTAATACTATGTTTTATGATAACACAAAACCATGCTGTTGAAAAGGGCTTTTTTCATGAAAGTACTTTGATTTTTCCCGTTTTTCGTATATACTATTCATTAGACTAATGACAGGAAGAGGAAATAATATCATGATAGCTTTACAGGTACAGGATGTAAAAGACTTTATGTCCCGTCTGCTTATCGGAACCGACTTCGATGCCTTCTGGCTGTGTGAGGCCAATGTGACCACCTTTGTCACTTACCATATTGACGGTTCCCTCCACAAGGAGTTCTTTGATTCAGAACAGGCGGAAATGCTCGCCCGGACAGAGCGCACCTTCTCAACGTGGAAGGAAATAAAACCCTTCTGCTTCTCCATCATGAAAGGAAAACATACCCCGCTGCACTTTAAAATTGTATTTCAGCTCTCCCGGCAGAATGTGGAAAAACTGCTTGTGGGAAGCGGACTTTCCCAGACACCGGCAGATGTCTTCGGCCTGTATCTGAACCTGCAGTACGACGGCAGTCATGTGACCTGCACAACAGGTACATCCCTGAGAACCTTTACCATGGACAAGTCCCTGGACCGGGTGTGGGATGAAATGGTGACCAAATTTTTCAGGCAGCAGCAGATTCCTGTGCTGCTTGTCTGATTTTATATTGATAATAGTTTATGTGAAAGAAGGAAAAGTATGCAAAATTATGAAAAAAATGACTTCAAACAGGAATGGATGGAAAATCTGTCCCTGTTTGCCCGCGAGATGGATTACCCCCGGGAAGCTGCCGCCTCTCTTGCGCAGTCTCTGGAGCAGGTCTTTAAAAATAGAGAAGTTCTCCATATACTCACTGCTGCTGACCGGACATACAGTGAAAACATCCATATGGACTACGAAAAAATCCTGGAGGAATTAAAGGATGTCTCCCCGCGCTGCGGCATCCACACATATACCCTCCACATGCTCTTCTATATTATCCTGTCACGCAAAACCAGGAAAATCTACGAAGAACGCGGCATTGCGCCGGAAATCTTCCGTGCCTCCATGATGGACCTGCACTGGAAGCTTCTGGAATGCAGAAAAATGTTCGGCATATGGGGCACCAGCGTAGCGCAGTGGCAGATCTGGTGGTTTGAGGTCAGACGTTTTGCGCTTGGGCGTTTCCAGTATGAGCTGGTGCCCTTTCGGGAAACCTACGAAAAAGACGGCGTATCCCTGCATCCCGGTGACCTTGTCATCAACGTGCACATCCCGTCCTGCGGCCCCTTAAAAAGGGAAGAATACATGAAGTCCTACGCCATGGCCGCAGACTTCTTCCGTGATTCCTTCAAGGACAGGCCCATTGTGTTCCTGTGCGAATCCTGGATGCTCTTTCCGGAACACAGGCTGTTCCTTCCGAAGACTTCCAATATTCTGGGATTTATGCAGGATTATGACATTTTCAGAGAGGAGTATAACAACGGGGATCTGTGGAGAATCTTTTATGAGGACTACGAAAAACCGGCTGACAAGCTTCCTGGTAACACAGGACTCCAGAGAGCTTACCGCTCCTGGTTAATGGAAGGACACATGGCCGGAATGGGATTCGGCGTTTTTATATATGATAAAAGAGTGACAGGAGAAGAATTATGATACAGGATATTGCACCGCATATTTACCACAACGAATATCTGCCCCACCATCCTCAAAAGGACAGTGTGCTGCTCTGTTACGATAAAGATCGGATATTCATGAATGTCACAGACGGAGAAATCACATTCCCCACTTATGCAGAGGCGGAAGCCGTATATCCGGCTGTCAGAGACATGTGGACATATCTTTTCACCATAGATGAGACTGCATATTACCTTATATCCCGGCTCCCCTTTGAGGAGATGCCGGACTATGCCTTTGAAAAGACCGACAGCCTGCGCACCTTAAGCCCCCGTCATCTTATCTTTGCAGGTATTACCGGACACCAGCTCTACAAATGGTATAAAGGGCGCCGCTTCTGCGGATCCTGCGGCCGTAAGATGAAGCCGGATAAAAAAGAACGTATGATGTACTGCCCCCACTGCCAAACTATGGAGTATCCAAAGCTCTCCCCCGCGGTCATTGTTGCCGTGAGAAACGGGGATAAGCTGCTGCTCTCCAAATACGCGGGACGTGAATTTACCAACTATGCCCTTATTGCCGGATTTGCAGAGATCGGAGAGCCTATAGAAGACACGGTGAGACGAGAAGTCATGGAGGAGGTAGGCTTAAAGGTCAAAAATATCCGCTTTTACAAAAGCCAGCCATGGTCTTTCAGTGATACTCTGCTCTTCGGCTTCTTCTGTGATCTAGACGGTGACGACACCATCCGGCTGGACGAGGAGGAGCTGGCCCTGGCAGAATGGCACGAGCGTTCCCAGATACCTGATGACGCATATGAAATCAGTCTCACCAGGGAGATGATGACGCTGTTTAAAAACGGACTTGATGACAAATTGTCACTGTAATGTCATTTTCCCCTGCTATACTGTGTTTCCATAAGGAGGATACACAACTATGGAAATACTGTCTTGTAAAAATCTTACGAAAATTTACGGCGCAGGGCCAAACGCGGTCACTGCCCTGGATCATGTCACTCTCTCCGTGGAAAGCGGAGAATTCGTAGCCATTGTAGGCGCTTCCGGTTCCGGAAAATCCACGCTTCTGCATCTTCTGGGAGGCGTGGACCGCCCTACAAAAGGCGAGATCCGTATTGAGGACACAGACATTTCCACCCTGAATGAGGAGGCACTCGCCGCCTTCAGGCGCCGGAAAGTCGGTCTGATCTATCAGTTTTATAATCTGATTCCCACTCTCACCATCCGGAAAAATATACTTCTGCCTGTTCTTCTGGACGGACGCAGGCCTGACCGGGAAAGATTTGACCAGATCGTCACGACTCTGGGTCTTACCGACCGGCTGGAACACCTTCCCGGGGAACTCTCCGGGGGACAGCAGCAGCGGGCTGCCATTGCCAGAAGCCTGATCTGCCGCCCTGCCATTTTGCTGGCAGATGAACCCACCGGCAACTTAGACCGGAAAAATTCCCGGGAGACCATGGATCTTCTGAAGCTGTCACACCGCAGGTTCGGACAGACCGTTCTTCTGATCACACACGATGAAAAGCTGGCACTGGAGGCTGACCGAATCCTGACCATGGAGGACGGCAGGGTAATCAAAGACCAGGTGAACCCATCATGAAGATTCTGAGAGAATATACCCTGGATTTTATCCGTCAGAACAAGCGCACAAGCTGTGCCATTATGATTGCCCTTTATCTGACCAGCACCTTCCTGGCCTCCCTCTGCGGCTTTTTGGAGACCATGTGGAAGGACACCATCACCCTCACCGTGTACAAATCCGGTGACTGGCACGGGGAACTGTTCGGGGAGACCTTCGGCCGGGATCTGCCTCTGATCAGGGATTACTCCACGGTGGAATCCCTGTTGATAAAAGGCGAATTTATCACGGCGAAGATCGAGGACCCCAGAAGAGAATATCTGTCCTTCCGCTGTGCCAATGCCCCATACTGGGAGCATATGTCTGATAAAAATGAGCTGACCGAAGGCCGCATTCCCAGAGCGTCCGATGAGATTGTCATCTCAAAACAGTATTTTGAGAACAATCCCCAGCTCAAAGTCGGGGATAGAATAACGCTTCCCATCGGGAATCGGGTAAAGGACGGTACGGTTCTGGAAGCCACAGAGCCGCTTCGCAGCGGGGAGAGTTTTTTCCAAAAAGGGGAACGCACCTTTACGATCGTGGGCATACTGGATGTCACAACAGCGTCCACGGTCCCTATGTATTATGCTATGGGTTATATGGAGGAGGAAGAGATAAAACCGGAGGAGTCCGTCACAGTCTATCTGCGCTTTCATTCCATACACGACACCTACAGGGACCTTCCCAAGATAGCGGAACTGATCGGATGGGAAACAGATGAATACGGAAATTATAACCTGAAATACAATGCCGACTATCTGTCACAGCACTTTGTGTTTCCCAAAGGACAGCTTAGTTTTGACAGTGCCATGCAGATGCTGGCCTATCCCCTGATGTATCTGTTTCTGGCAGCACTGGTTGTGGGCCTTTTTATCCTCATCATACACAACGCCTTTTCCCTGTCCGCCAATTCCCGGATCACCCAGTTGGGAGTTCTGGCAAGCATCGGCGCCTCGCCCCGTCAGATTCGGCGGTCGGTCATCTGGGAGGGCCTGCTCCTCATGCTTCTGCCTCTGCCGGCCGGCCTTGCTACCGGATGGTTTCTGGACAGCCGGCTGATCCGGTATATTAACTCCATTAACAACTCCGCACGCCAGGAGGGGATGAAGGTAATTTTCTCCTACGGGCTTTTGAGCATACTGCCCGCTGTGCTCCTCACCTTCCTGACGGTCTGGTTTTCAGCCGGAATACCCGCCAAACGGATCGCACGCCTCACGCCTATAGAAGCTATACGGCAGGGTGGTATGGGAAATATAAAAAAGACACGTTCCAGGCATCTTCTGTCCCGGTTCTTCGGTATTGAGGGGGAGATGGCATCCAGTGCGCTTTCCGCCCGGAAGAGATCCTACCGGACAGCCACGATTTCCCTGACTCTGTCTTTCCTTCTGCTGGCCTGCTTCTGGCATCTGAATGCCTTAAGGAGCGCCCAAACGGACGCAGCCGTCCAAAAGGATGAGGCTTCAAAAGCCCATATTGAATATTACCTGGATAACGGGCAGGCTCCGGAACAGGAGATACTCTATGACTTAAAAAAGCTTCCCCATGTAAAGGACGCTGTCTTTTATTCTTCCTTAAAATCCGCCCTGTGGATGACCGCAGACATGGAGTCCGAGGAACTAAAGCGCGCAGGAGGCATGGAAGCTGTAACAGATGCAGGAAAATATTATCCCATCAAAAGAGACGGGCAGTACCGGATCCAAAGTTACATTATGGGACTGGATGATGCGTCTTTCCGTGCATACTGCTCTCTGCTTGGCATTGACTCGGCACCTTATCTTGACACTGCGGACCCACGTGCTATTGTGTACAACCGGACTGCTGACAAGATAAACGGAAAGCCCTCCCACACAGAGGACATAGATTTTCTGAAACTTCAGGAAGGAGATACCCTGACCTTATCCGATAAGATCCTGGATGAGGAGGAGGGCGAATCCACTTTCCGTATAAAAGCCGGACATATTACAGACAAAACGCCCCTTCCCGGCGTAGAATTTCCGGGATATACCCTGATCCAGTTTGTGCCCATGAGCTCCATGGATGCCCTGGCTGAAAACTGCAGGGAAAAACGGCGGCTTGGTTCCTATCACGCCATTGGCCTTTTCTACGCTGACAGCAAAAAACATATTGAGGGAATCCGTAAGAATATGGAAGAGTTCAGTGACAAGTATTATGGTTCCGGTGACTATTATATCTCCGACATTCTGGAGGAAGAGAAGCTTGACCGGGATGCCAATAAGATGTACAGTGCTGTTATCTTCTTCATTTCCGGCCTGATGGCTGTCATTGGCCTGTCCAATGTGTGGGCAACGGTATCCGGGACCTTAAAAAGCCGCAGAAGGGAGCTTTCCACCCTGCGCTCCGTAGGGCTTTCCCCGCGGGCCCTGTCCCGTATCCTGTCACTGGAGGCTTTGCTTTTCGGTCTGACACCGATTCTTGTAAGCCTTCCCGTGCAGGTGCTCTTTGTAGCCTTCTTCCTGAACGTATCCGGGCTTCCTGTCAGCATCTATCTGGCGCACGCGCCGTTTTTAAAGATTCTTGCTTACACGGTCCTGCTGCTGGCTGTCATGCTGGGCACATACGCTCTGGGCAGCAGAAAATTACTGAAGGAAAATATCATCGACGCGCTGAAGGATGAGACGTTCTAACGGGAATCTGTATAGAACCGCACAGTAAAGCAGGCGCCTCCGTCCTGCCCGTTGTCCGCCCGCAAAGTCCCGTTCTGGCGCTCGATCAGGGATTTTGACAGCGCAAGGCCAATGCCGATGCTGTCCCTGCCGGCGTTTTTCCCCCGGTAGAACCGCTGGAAAAGATGGGGGATATCCTCCTCATCAAATCCCGGGCCGTTATCTGCCACCAGAATCTCTGTATAGAGGGGGTTCTGGTGGTATTTTATTGTGATGCTCCCGCCCTCTCTTGCGTGCTCACTGCAGTTCTTAATCAGATTGGACAGAGCTTCGGCTGTCCAGTGTCTGTCCCCCTTAAAACAGGCCTGTATCTGCTGTGGAATGCTGAGCGTCTGTTCCCGCGCTCTGATCTTCGGCTCCAGCGGCTCACAGGCTTCAATGATGACGGACGCAGCATCCAGGTTTTCCTGCTCCAGTTCCAGTGTTCCCGCATCCAGTCTGGACAGGGTGAGAAGGCTGGCAACCAGATACTCCATCCGAAAAATCTGATCCTCCAGCCGGTCCAGATACACCTTTGTCCCCTGTATCTCCCCTTCCTGCTGCAGAAGCTGTACCATCAGGGACATGGAGGTAATAGGTATCTTTAACTGGTGGGCAATATCCGCCAGATTATCCGCCAGGTTCTGCCGCTCCTGACAGGCCTCTTCCTTAGTCCTGCGAAGTTCCCGGACAGTCTTATATATCTCATCCTCCAGTATGGAAAATTCATCTTCCCTGCGGGACAACACGGTCTCACGGCCCTGGTTTACATCCTCCAGATATGCGGTGAGCTCCTCAATACGCTGCCCTTTCCCCTTCTCCGACCTTTTATACCAGCATAACCAGACTGCGAAGATTCCCAGAAAGCACAGACAGGAAATCCCCAGATACACCGGAAGCAGACCTCTTCTGTAATAAGCAGCCGTGTATCCGTATCTGTCCAGCCACTCCCTGCCCTCCCGGGATACGGAGGCGGTACTGCTTTCCTTTAATATAGCCGTCACTTTGCCGGCAAGCTCCGGCTCCTCCTTTATAGTGCAGGACATGATCTGTTCCACAGTCTTTCTCTGCATACCGGAGGAAACCGCCGCGAAGACCGTTCCAAGAAGCAGTCCCAGGCAGACTGCCGCGGCCAGCACTGCCGGTACGGTTCTCTTTTTTTCTCTTCTATCCATTCTCCCCTGTCTCCTCCATCCGATAGCCAATCCCCCGAAGGGTCTGAATCTGTTTTGGGTTATTCATTTTCTCCCGAAGGCGTTTCATGGTGACCGTAAGGGTATTGTCATTGACAAAATTTCCATCCGCATCCCACAGAAGTTCCAGCAGACGGTTCCTGGTGATCGCCTGGTTTTTATTTTCCATAAGCACACGCAGCAGGCGCAGCTCACCGGCTGTGAGAACCACTTCCTCTGTCCCCAGATAAGCTTTCATCTTCTCCGTATCCATGGAAATATCACCACAGGTAAGTTTTCCCTTCTCCGCTGCCCTGGTGCTCCTTCTTAAGACAGCCCGAACTCTGGATAAGAGAACAGACAGCAGAAACGGCTTCACAATATAGTCATCCGCTCCCATATCCAGCCCTTTCACAATATCCTTCTCGTCATCGCGCACAGTCAGGAAGATCACAGGAAGAGTTTCATCAAAGGCCTTAACCTGACTGCAGAAAGCAAATCCGCTGCCATCCGGCAGGTTCAGGTCCAGAAGCACTAACTCCACTCTTCCGTCCAGACAGGCTTCTGCCTCCTTTAATGTCCTGCACCAGACCGTGGTGCTTCCCTCCTTCTCCATTGCGCACCGGATTCCGAAGGCAATGGTCTCATCATCCTCAAGCAGTAATATATGGGGCATGGTTTTTCTCCTTTATCAAAAATAAAACAAATCCTCGAATTTCTTATCAAGTGCAATACATAATATCAGCGCTAGCTTTGCTGTTGGGTTAAACTGTCCCGTCTCAATGGAGCTGATGGTGTTTCTGGATACCCCCACCATCTCTGCCAGTTGGTTCTGGGACAGCTTTTTCTCTGTCCTGGCTTCCTTTAAACGGTTTCTTAAAATCAGATTCTCTTCCATCCGCACACCTGTTTTCTATATAATTTCACTGATATAGCCGATAAACAGTGCCGCCCCGGTGAGCAGGGAAAGAATACCTAAAAACAACTCTCCTTTTTTATGCAGCTTCACCCCATTATACAGACGGGAGATCCCCATACCCGCAAAAAAGATGCAGTACACGTCACTCCATGGCTGTCCTGCCACGATCTTTGTGATCATCAGCGCCAGTGATACCAGAAGAATGACCATGAGTGCCAAAGTAAACCCTTTCTGGGAGACCTGCAGCTCCCACTCATCCATAGACCCTTTTCTGCTCTTCTGTACTCTCTCCAGAACTTCTTCTTTCTCCATAAGGATACCTTCCTCTCTCTGCCAAGTTTTCTTGTCACTCTCAGTATATCATGCCAAGTTTTCTTGTCAATACTTTTTGCCAAGTTTTCTTTGCATCCTTTCAGGTATCGCGAGGCTGCCTGCCGAGAGTTTCTGATTCCCGCATAAAAGTGCAGTCATCTGCGGCCCTCTTCCAATGGAACAAAGAGTCTGGCTTGCCGGACTCTCGCGCCGAAGCACGGCCGTTTGCGGCCCTTTTCCAGTGCAAAAAAATACAGACGGAAAAGAATACTCTCTCTTCCGTCTGCACTGTCTGTTAAATTGCTGCGATTCTTTTATTTGGCAAGCATCATCATGATCTCATTGCTGCGTGCCACAAATTTTGTCATCTCCTCCGGAGTGAGCTGTCTGTGGCTCAGCACAGCCAGGTCATAGAGCTGCTCGCAGATGACTTTTGTATTGTCTGTGTCCCCGTTCTCCAGAACATACTGTACCAGCTTGTTGTTGGCATTCAGTATCAGTGTCTCCTGTCCGCCGAACATGGACGGGTCCATGCCGTACATATTATACATCTTCATCATTTCCTGCATACGGCGGCTTTCCTCTGAAACGGTCATCATGGAAGAAACGTTCTCATTTTTCAGTTTCTCCACCTTGACTGTCAGGTTCTCTTTATTCAGCACTTTCTTGAACAGCTCGGAGAGTGTCTTTGTCTCCTCCTCAAGTGCTGCCGCGTCCTCCTCTTTTACGGATTCATTTATATCCGCATCAATGCGCAGGAATCTTACATTCTCCTTAAGCTGCTCTACATGGGAGATAAACGGAGAGTCAATATTGTGCTTCATGATAACAGCATCCTGACCCTGTTCCCTGAACATATTAATATACTGGCTCTGCTGTACCTCGTCGGTCACATAGTAAACATTGGTCTTCTCAGGCTCTTTTTCCTCTTCGTCTTTCTTGTCTCCCTCAGCGCCTTCTTCTTTTGTCTCCTCAACCGTGGTCTCTTCTGCCTCTTTTGCATCTTCCGGTTTTT
This sequence comes from Blautia caccae, assembly GCF_040095955.1. Taxonomy (NCBI): domain Bacteria; kingdom Bacillati; phylum Bacillota; class Clostridia; order Lachnospirales; family Lachnospiraceae; genus Blautia; species Blautia caccae. The sequence continues at coordinate 53,465 of NZ_JBBMFP010000012.1, forward strand.
CATTCTCTTTGATGCAGTCTTCCAGAGTCAGATATTTGCCGTCAATATTCTTGTACAGGATGTAGTCCATCATTCTTTCAGAGAACTTGGTGTCTTTTAAACAGCCGAATTTGATGAAGGGGCTGATATCATCCCAGTATTTCTCATAGTTTTCTCTGTCTGTCTTGCACATGCCGGACAGTTTGTCAGCCACTTTTTTGCTGATATAATCAGAGATTTTCTTTACAAATCCGTCATTCTGCAGCGCACTTCTGGATACGTTCAGAGGCAGATCCGGGCAGTCGATGACACCCTTTAACAGCATCAGAAACTCAGGAATGACTTCTTTGATATTATCCGCAATGAATACCTGGTTGTTGTACAGTTTGATGGTTCCCTCAATGGATTCGTACTCCATATTGATCTTCGGGAAGTACAGGATACCTTTCAGATTGAAGGGGTAATCCATATTCAGGTGGATCCAGAACAGCGGCTCCTTGTAATCCATGAATACTTTCCTGTAGAAGTCCTTATACTCCTCATCGGTGCACTCATTGGGATGTTTTGTCCAAAGCGGATGGGTATCACTGAGAGATACCGGGCGCTTATTGATCTTAACTTTATCCCGGGCAGGAGATATCTCAACGATCTGTTTCTCGCCGTTCTCGTTTTCCTTCTCCTCTGTCTTGGCTTCCTCGTGGATGTGCTCTACCACCACATCGTCATCTCTCAAATCAGCCTCGTCGATGGTCTCATATTCCTGCTCTGCGTTGGCTTTTGACAGGAAAATTTCAACAGGCATGAAGGAACAGTATTTTTCAATGATTTCCCTTGCACGGTATTCATTGGCAAACTCCAGAGCGTCCTCATTGAGGAACAGGGTGATCTCTGTACCGACTTTGGTACGGTTTCCCTCACCGATCTCATATTCCGTGCCGCCGTCACATTCCCAGTGTACCGGTACGGCATCTTCCTTGTAGGAAAGTGTATCGATATGAACCTCGTCCGCTACCATGAAAGCGGAGTAGAATCCCAGACCGAAATGTCCGATGATCTGGTCTTCGTTTGTCTTGTCCTTATATTTCTCCAGGAACTCTGTTGCACCGGAAAATGCGATCTGAGTGATGTATTCTTCCACCTCGTCAGCAGTCATACCAAGACCGGTATCAATGAACTTCAGTGTCTTCTCTTCCGGATTCACGATCACTTCAATCTTGTTCTTATGTCCTTCCGGGAATGTATACTCACCCATAACCTCTAGTTTTTTCAGTTTGGTGATGGCATCACATCCGTTGGAAATCATCTCACGGAAAAAAATGTCATGGTCAGAATACAACCATTTCTTGATAATCGGAAAAATATTGTCGCTATTAATTGATAAGGTACCACGCTTGTTAGCCATGATATGCATCTCCTTTGCCTTTTCTGTGTGATTTTATTTTTTATTGCAAAAAACCTTACTCCGGTTTTCTGCTGCTAAAAATAATATTAATACCAGGGGGAAGAAAAGTCAAGAGAAAATTAGCACTCAATCTAATTGAGTGCTAACAAATTTTTATTAAGATTATAAACAAATTATAAATTCAGATTCTTTAATCCCTGTTATCTATTTTCTGTGCCACAATAAATATATTCGGCGGATTTCTGTGCAGGTTTACGATTTCCAGCACAAGGAATCCCTTTTTCTGTATTTTTCTCATAAGACCGATCGGTGTGTCAAAAGCCACATAGGGCATCAGATGCAGCTTGCTTTTCAAAAATTTTTTCACGGAATCCTTTGAAAAATTCCTGCCCAGGCAGTCTGTGGCAGAGATAAACACGCCGCCCGGCTTGAGAAGAGACCATATTTTTTCCAGGACTTCATCCCTGTCTGAGAGGTATAACAGCACATTGAACGCGGTGACCACATCAAAGCTTTCCGGTTCACCGCTGAAATTCATCAGGTCCGTATGACAAAAGGTAATGTTCCGGCACTCTTCCTGTGCTGCCTTCTGCACTGCTTTTTCCATCATCTCCTCTGAGGTATCAATCGCCACGATCTCCTTCACCTTCTGCGAGATGGGAATGGTGGTGTTGCCCGTGCCGCATCCGAAATCCAGGACCTTTGCCTCCTCATTCAGATACGGCAGTGTACGTTTCACTGTCTTTTTATATGCTTTTTTATAGACCTTCCATACCTGGTCATCGTAAACTCTGGACCTCCTGTTCCAGAAATATTCATTGTCTGATGGTCTTTTTGACATCTTATGTTTCCCCTTTCTGAAATTACTGCGGACTGCTGCCGCTGTATGAAACCTTATAAAAATCTGCGGAGCAGCCACTCTTTCCCCTCCGTGTAAGGCTGATAACGGATGGGCAGATCGATACGGTCTGACTTCTTCACCACGCTTTTTTTATGGCTGAAAGTATCAAAGCTTTCTCTTCCGTGATAGCTTCCCATGCCGCTGCCGCCCACACCGCCGAAGCCCATATGCGGAGTAGCCAGATGAATGATGGTATCATTGATACAGCCTCCGCCAAAGGAGAGATTCCCAAGAACCTTCCGTTCGGTCTTCTTATCTCTGGTAAAAAGGTAGAGGGCCAATGGCTTTTCCCTCTCTTTTACAAACTGAAGCGCTTCCTGTATCTCTTTAAACGTCAGTACAGGAAGCACAGGACCGAAGATCTCTTCCTGCATGACCGGCGATTTTTCCGTGATGCCTGTCAGTACCGTAGGCGCGATCTGCAGTCGTTTTTCATCCCCATAACCGCCGATCTCAGCCTTTTCATCTCTCAGAAGCCCCATGACCCTATGGTAATGTTTCTCATTAATCATACGGGGATAATCCGGGTTTTTCAAAGGCGCCTCACCGAACATCTCCCTGATATAATGTCTGACATATACCAGAAATTCTTCTTTGGCCCCTTCCTGCACGAGCAGATAATCCGGTGCCACACAGGTCTGTCCGCTGTTCAAATATTTACCGAAAACCAGTCTTTTCGCCGCCATCTTCAGATTAGCTGTCCTGTCCACAATACAGGGGCTTTTGCCGCCCAGTTCCAAGGTCACCGGTGTCAGATAACGGGCCGCCTTTTCCATCACCAGCCTGCCCACTGTCACGCCTCCGGTGAAAAAAATATAATCAAACCGCTGCTCCAAAAGCTCCTGGTTCTCCGCCCGTCCGCCTTCCACCACACACACAAACTCCGGCGGAAATGCCTGGCGGATCATCTTCGCGATCACAGCCGATACATGCCCCGAGTAAGCAGAAGGTTTCAAAATGCAGCAGTTCCCGGCAGCAATGGCCCCGATCAGAGGATCCAGACAGAGCATAAAAGGATAATTCCACGGTGCCATGACCAGTACCACACCATAAGGCTCATGCGTCACAAAACTCCTTGCCGGAAACTGTGCCAGTGGTGTGTGGACAGTCTTATCCTTCATCCACGATTTCAGGTGTCGCTTCACAAAAGACAGCTCACTTAAAACCATCCCCACCTCTGTCATATAAGACTCAAAAGAAGACTTATGCAGATCCTGATACAGCGCATGCCGGATTTCCCCTTCATGCTTCTTTATACTCTTCTCCAGCCGTTCAAGTGCCCGGATTCTGAAAGCCAAAGTCAGGGTACATCCCTTATCGAAAAATTTTCTCTGACACTGCACCAGTTTATCTATTTCCATATTCATTCCTCTTTTCTGCACTTTTTCCTTATTGTAATACATTTTTTCGAAAAGAACAAGGTATGCCGGCGTTACAGCCTTTCGGTTTCATAGCAGCAAAAGCAACGGTTCGGCTTGTCTTTACTGTTACGGAACATTAAGGAATGCCTATAATTTAAGATGTTAAATTGAAATAATAGGTAAAGCAGAAAGAAAATTTAGCCAGGAACTTAAGAGATACCTATAATTTTAAAATCTTGGATTGAAATATAGGTAAAGCAGGGAGAAAAATTGGTCAGAAACTTAAGAAATACCTATAATTTTAAAATCTCGGATTGAAATATAGGTAAAGCAGGAAGAAAAATTGGTCAGGAACTTAAGAAATACCAATAATTTTAAAATCTCGGATTGAAATATAGGTAAAGCAGGAAGAAAAATTGGTCAGGAACTTAAGAAATACCTATAATTTTAAAATCTTGGATTGAAATATAGGTAAAGCAGGAAGAAAAATTGGTCAGAAACTTAAGAAATACCTATAATTCTAAAAGGTTAGAGTTGTATAGTAGGTAAAGCAGGAAAAGAATCTGATCAGAATCTCCAGAAATACCTATAATTCTAAGATATTGGAACGGAATAGCAGATAATCTTTCATAGGCCAAGCCAGACTCACTGGAAATGTCGGGACTTTCTGGATTTTTTGCACTTTCTCAAATGGCACGGAAAAATCGTGTAGGAAAAGAAGGTGGTCTTTCTTATATTTTACCAGCCAGTTGAATAGGATTTTTTCTTTTGCAGCAGAAGAGGCCGAAAAAAGGCACAATATCCCATCATACCTTTTTTCGGCCACACCCATCTGCATTACATTTCTATGCCACTTCAGCCGGCATTCATTTAATCACTTTCGCCGGCACGCAGTCCTCAATTTTCTGCCCCGATTCTATCAGCCTTCCACGATCAAATACTGACCGTTCGGAAGCACAAAAACCTCACTTGCCTCCTCAATCTCGTCCAGTGACATTCCATCCACATCCATCCCGTTTTCCTCAAAATAATCCCGGACTTCCTCAATAGAGTCCACTACAACTGCCATGCAGTCCTCCAGGAAGGCTTCCGCCTCCTCCACAGTCTCCGCCACCGGCTCGGCAAAAAGCTGCCCCTGATTCTGTAAAAATGTGAGTAAGCATTCATCGCTGAATTCGTTCATTCTGCATATCCTCCTTTAATAATTATTTTATTTAAAACGGTTTCCACCCGTTTTGTTTCTGCTCTACACGCCTTTTTCACTGCATCCTTCGCGTCGCCTGCTGCATAACTGTACTTTACCTTTGACAGCATCTCCAGGTCGTTATAGTTGTCGCCAAAGGCTGCGCACTCCTCCGGCTTTATCTGCAGGCTCTGCTGCAGAATCTGCATGGCGTTTCCTTTATCCGCGCCTTTCGGCATCATATCCAGCCAGGCGAATCCGGAGGTGACAACTGTGGCCCGCTCCCCGAATTTTTCTTTCCAGTAGGGGTAGATATTCTCCACGCCCGCCTCCTCATACACCGATATCTTCAGGTATGGCTCCTCTATACGAAAAATATCATCCATCAGAGTCACATCATTTTTTACAAAATTGGCGATATGGTCATAAAAAGAGGGCTTCTTTGGCTGGATGTAGCATGTACTCTCACCGGAGACCAGTGCCTCCGCGCTTTCCTTCTCCAGTATGCTTTCCAGTATCTCATCTCCTAATGTCCTGTCAAACACATCTTTATGTAGGACTCTGCCCTGATAGACCACAAGTGCGCCATTTTCACAAATATATGCAATATCATCCTTCACAGGTTCAAACAGTCTTCGCAGATTGGGGTACTGCCTGCCGCTGGCTGCCGCAAATAAAATGCCCATTTCGGATAATTTTTTGATCATTGCAACCGCTTCCCGGGAGATTTCCCTTGTTCCCTGCAGAAGCGTCCCGTCCAAATCACTGGCAATGAGTTTCAGCATGGTTTCTCTCCTTTGCAAATGCCAGTACCTCGTCCGGTCTGTCCACTATTTTTTTCGCCTCATGCTCCTCAAGCTCTCTTCTCGGGCGAAATCCCCATGTAACGCCTACGGTAAACATACCCGCTGCCTTTCCGGTATCCATATCCGTGTTGGTATCCCCCAGATACAGACATTCCTCCGGAGTGACGCCAAGCCTGTCTGCAATGGCCAGCGCCCCCACAGGCGAAGGCTTTCTCGGCACTTGGGCGGTCTGGCCCTGCACTTCATCGAACAGGCCCTCTCCGAAAATCTTCTTCACAACATCCACTGCTGCGTGATGAGGCTTATTGGAAAATACAGCGATCCGTATTCCCTCCTCCTTCAGTCCCCGAAGCAGTTCCGGAATACCCTCAAAGGGCTTTACATGGTAAAAGGGGTCCTCCTCGAACCATTTCCTGTAAAGCACTCTCGCCTCCTCATAATCCACCTTGTCAGTGCCTTTGGAGGCTTTTAAGATCCGTTTTACCAGTTCATCGGCTCCGTCCCCTGCATAATAATTATACTCCTGAATCGGCTGTTCGGGAAGCCCATAATGGCGAAGAAGCCTGTTTCCCACAACACCGATGGATTCCACTGTGTCCGCGATCGTTCCGTCCAAATCAAATATACATGCCCGAATCATGAATGCCACTCCTTTATGTCTATTCCCATCTGTTTTAATTCCTGATAGAGCCTTGCCAGGGGAAGTCCGACCACATTGCTGTAATCACCATCTATCTTCTCCACAAAGACTGCGGATTTTCCCTGAATCCCATAGGCGCCCGCCTTGTCCATAGGCTCCCCGGTCCTCACATAGGCGTCAATCTCCTCCCCGGTCATGGGATAAAAGACAACCTCTGTCTTCTCATAAAAGCTCTTCTGCGTTACCGTGCCGCCCTGCCGTAACAGAAGGGTCACGCCTGTGTATACCTGATGGGTATTGCCCTGGAGACGTAAAAGCATATCCCGGGCCATGGCTGCGTCCGCCGGTTTTCCCAGAATGGAATCCTGAAATGCCACCACAGTGTCTGCTCCGATCACCAGCACATCCCCGGATGTCCTCTCAAAAACTTCACTTCCCTTACAGCGGGACAGTTCCTGTACTACTTCCCGGGGAACACTGGACGTCATAATTTCCTCCGCATTGCTCGGGCAGACTTCAAAGACAGCCCCAATCTGCTCCAGCAGTTCCCTGCGTCTGGGAGAAGCACTGGCTAATATTATTTTTCTCATTTATGCTCCCTGCCTCCTATTCATGCTTTTTTAAGTATAGCGTCTCTCACTCTTCCATGCAATATAATTTTTTGCCAAATTTTTCATCTGTGTTTTACAAAATCTGATATTATTTTACCAGAATCCCGTTGGAATATTCAGCCGGATATTTCCCGTCCCGCGCAGGAACTTATGTTCCCTTGGAAAAACAGAAAATATGGGATATAATAAACACCAGGTAACCCCTCAACAAAGAATAAAGGAGTGCTCTATGAAAATACTTTTTACTGATCTGGACGGCACACTGCTCAACGACGAAAAACAGATTCCAGAAGAAAATTCCATTGCTGTAAAGCGTACTCTTCAGAACGGAAATGCTGTGGTGCTCTGCACGGGCCGCTCCTATTTTTCCGCCAAAAAGTTTGTGGACAGACTTGGACTGAACCGGGAAGGATGCTATGCCATTCTCTACAACGGAGGCATGATTTACGACTGCTGCAGCGGGGAGATTCTCTATCAGAACACCATGCCTCTGTCCTATGTAAAATACATTTTTGACCAGGCCGCCCGCTTTGACCTCTACTGCCAGACCTATGAGGGAGATTATGTGGTCACCCCTGAGGACCGGCCGGAAGCGGCTCAGTACCACTGGTCTTCCCAGATGGAGGTACGGGTGGACCCGGACCTTCTGGAGCATCTGAAGGAGGAGCCTGTGAAGGTGCTGACCTCCTGTCTGGACGACAGAAAAAAGCATGAGGCATACCGTGACGCTATGCTTCCGTGGGCCAAAGGAAAGGTTTCCATCTTTTTCTCCAGTGAATATTATCTGGAACATGTGATGGAGGGTGTTTCAAAAGGCGCTGCCATCCGCTGGCTCTGCCGGTATCTGCATGTGCCCATAGAGCAGACCATAGGCGCAGGGGACGCGGAAAACGACCTGTCCATGCTGGATGCCGCAGGCTTTGCCGTGTGCATGAAAAACGGCACCCCGGAGGCAAAAAAACACGCGGATTATATTACCCGGCGTGACAACAACCAGGGCGGTGTGGCGGAAATCATTGAAAAATTCATGTAAAACAACACTTTTTAGCAAATTTCATGTAAAATTTATGAATTAGGTCTTCCAATATTCTGTTAAAAAGTATTATAATGGTAATACTAAAAATAGTCATTTGAAAGGAAAGGGATTAATATGGGTAGCTTTGGAAAAAAATTATTGGGGTTCAGTGTAATCGGTGCGGCTGCCGGTGCAGCTTTTTATTATTTGAAAAAACAAAAAGAAGAAGATCCTGATCTGGAAGAAGATTTCGCCGACTTTCAGGACAATGTAAAAGAAACGGCTGCATCTGCCAAAAATGTGGCGAGCAAGCTCAAAGAAAAAGTGGAAAAAACGGTTGAGGAAACGGTAAATAAAGTAAAAGAACACACAGATGATATTCTGGATGATCTGGATGATGAGGACATCTTCGAGGATGACGACATGGATCTGGATGATATCAAAGAGGATGTCAAAGAGGCGGCCAAGGATGTTAAGGAAGATTTAGAAGACGCTGCCGGAACTGCCAAGGAATGCGCTGCGGAAACAGCCGAAAACGTGAAGGAAGCCGTGGAAAAAAGTGTGGAACAGGTATCTGAGGACCTGAAGGCAAGAATGGAAAACGCAAAAAAAGCCATGGAGAACACCACCGCTGAATCTTCAGACAAAACAGAATAATATACAGAACCCGGGGCGGCTGTACAAGCCGTATCCCGGGTCTTTTTTTATATCCTTTATGACTCCTGGCTGCCATTCAGCTTCTCCAGTATCTGCCTTTTATAACTCAGAAATTCATCTGTCAGATTGAAATCACTGCGCCTTGGGCGCGGTTCCTGTATGCATATCTCCTCTGTGATCCGTCCCGGTCTTCCTGTGAGCAGATAAATCCTGTCCGACAATAAAATAGCCTCATCCATGTCATGGGTGATAAAGATCGTGGACAGATGGATCTGCTCCATCACCTGCAGATACCACCTGTGCATGGCACTCTTGGTCAATGTATCAAGAGCTGAAAAGGGCTCATCCAAAAGGGCCAGTTTCCGTGAAAACAGGTACGTCCTTAAAAGGGCAGCCCTCTGGCGCATCCCCCCTGAGAGCTGGGCCGGATACTTTTTCTGGGTCCCTTCCAGTCCGAATTCCTGAAAATAAGGCTGTACTTTTTCCCTAGCAGCCTTTTTCTTCTCCCCTTTTATGAGAAGGGGAAGAGCCACATTGTCCTCTATGGTGCGGTACGGGAGAAGCATGTCCTTCTGCAGCATATAGCTGACATTTCCGGGACAACCCGTGATCTCCCGGCCATCCAGATATACATGCCCGGTCTCCGGCTTTTCCAGACCGGATATCACATTGAAAAGTGTTGTCTTGCCGCCGCCGCTGACACCTAAAAGGCTGACCAGCTCCTGGTCATGGAGTTCTATGCTGATATCCTCCAGGATCTTCACTCCGTCAAAGGATTTGCTCACATTTGAAACCTTTAATTCCGCCATATCTCCTCCTCCGAAAACTGCCTTTATTCCGGCAGATAGTCATTGGAAAATCCGGCATTTTCCGGAAGCTCTGCCTCTGACAAACCGTTTTCATTCAGCCAGCCGTAAAAGGCATTCCATCTGGCAGGGTCAATATATCCCCACTGCTTTACATCCGCTTTATACTGGTCCTTTAAATACTCCTGACTGGCTTTTACCAGTTCCTCATCCAGCTCCGGGGAAGCTTCCAGAAGAATAGATGCTGCTTCGTCCGGGTCTGCAATGGCATCCTCATAACCCTGCTTCAAAGCCTGGAGAAAAGCCTTTGCCGTATCTGGCTTCTCTTCCAGAAAATCATTGTTTGCTATCACAACCGGTGTATAGTAATCAAATACAGGATTGATATCCTTAAAGGCAAAGTAATCCGTCTCCAGATCTGCTACCTCTGTGGCAACTCCTGCCCACGCATAGAAAATCCAGATGGCATCCACGGATTTTGATTTCAGCGCGGAGACCTCGTCTGTGACCGTACTTGGGATCAGTTCCACTTTAGAGAAATCCCCGCCGTCTTTTTCCACCACATTCTGCATCATGGCTTTCTCAATGGGGGCATCCCAGGTGGCGTATTTCTTTCCTTCCAGACCTTTGGGGCGCTCCATCCCCTCCCCTTTTCTGGAGATAATGCCGGATGTATTGTGCTGGATCAGGGCTGCTACCGCTGTATTTGGCAGTGCGTTGTCACCTGCCACACCCGGTGCCATGCTGTCCTGGAAAGAGACACCAAACTGGGCTTTTCCCGATGCCACAAGAGCGTCCGCGCCGTCCTCCGGTGGCTGTACAATCTCTACATCCAGTCCCTCCTTCTCAAAATATCCCTTCTCTTTCGCCACGTAAAGACCTGTATGGTTTGTATTGGGGGTCCAGTCCAGCACGAAAGTGATCTTCTCCAAATCTTCGGACCCGCTGTCCTTCTTCCCGCCGTCACTGCTGCTGCCGCACGCCGCCACAGATGTGAGCATACAGGCTGTCAGGACAGCCGCCAGAATCTTCTTTTTCATCCTCCATTGTCCTCTCTGTTCTGTCTTATTTTGCCCGTTCCCAGGGCATGCTTTTTTTCTGCAGAATATCCACCAGCTTCATGAGAAGAAGGCTGATAATGGATATGAGAAAAATAACTGCAAACATTTTGTCAAAGGCAAACGCCTTTTTCACACGTGTCATATACACACCGAGGCCGGAAAAACCGCCCAGCCACTCAGAGATAACCGCTCCCACCACGGAGTAGGAGGCAGATATGCGCAGGCTTGCATAAAACCGGCCCATGGCCCCCGGCATCTTGATATATCGGAAGATCTGAAGCCTGCCGGCCCCCATGCTTCGTAAAAGGTTCATCATATCCTTGTCTGCGGAGCGGAATCCTTCCAAAAGCCCAATGGTGATAGGGAAAAAGGTCACGATCACGATCAGAATGACCTTTGGCAGCATCTCATATCCGAACCACAGCACCAAAAGAGGCGCGATGGCTACGGTAGGCACGGTCTGTGTAATAACGATCAGCGGATAAAACGCCTTGTAAAGCTTGTCAAAGCGGTCCATAAGAACTGCCATGACAAACCCGAAAACCACACCGCAGAAAAGCCCTGCAGCCGCCTCCAAAAGCGTCACCCTAGAATTCTCCATGAGCAGGGGAAATTCACTGATAAACGCCCTCACCACCTGTACCGGCGAGGGCAGCATATACCCCGGGACCAGGCCTGCCATGGAGACAGCCTGCCAGATGACCAGAATGGCGGCCAGGGCTGCAGATGCCCATAGCTTACTGGTGGTGCTTTGTAACTTTTTTCTCAATGGTCAGCACATCTCCTTCTGGCTTATAGGACACTTTAATATAGGCCGCAACAGAAGGTGCGCCTGCACGGACAGCGATGTGCTGGCATTCTTTTACAATATCCATAAGTTCATCATAGTCACCCTCAATGGCTGTCTCAAAAGGCCCTACATAATAGTTCAGCCCCGTACTCTTAATATAGTCAATGACCTCATCGACTATACGGATCAGTTCCTCGTCATTTGCTGTCTCCGGCAGTGTCTGGATTGCTACGCTTGCGTTCATTTTCTTTTCCTCCTTAGAAATTTATCATCGTTTTCTGCCGGGGAATCTGTGCAAAAGAAAAAGCCCCCGACAGGTTTTACCCGAACAGGAGCTGTTTTTCAGAACAAATGCGCACCGGTCTATGGTGCCTCTCTTATGCTCCCTACGCCGGCATTACCCGGATCAGGTTAAGGGTGAAAAACGATTACGGTTTTACTCTCAGCCGGACTTCTCTCCAGCTCCCCTGTTGTCTTCTCAAGTTTACTTCATTGTAAATTGATTGTCAAGTCAATCTCATATATCTTTATCGCCGTACAGCGCAATTTCCTCTTTCTGTCTCTCATCATACTCCCTGCACACGGTCTCTACGTCCGCCCCCTCACAGAGCTCTACGCAGAGTTCCTTGATGGTATTCCAGGTATTAAACGGGAGCGTGAAATCCTGATTGGGAATCTGGCCTCCGGATGCCAGACAGGATACAAACTTCTCAGCCTGGGGCAGCGTGGTGGCCTCATTTCCGCGTGCTGAGGATACCTTCCCCAGCTCCCCTGCAAATGCATTGAGCGTATCTGTGGTACACAGGTTTTCCAGGATGGCAAGCGCCTCGCCAAGATGCTCTGTATTGGGATTGACAGCCAGCCTCTGGTCCGCACCCACAACACAGACGGGACCTTCCTTCAGCACCGGCAGCGCGGTCATCTCGGCTGCAAACGGGTAGTCCCTGGCAAACGCTGCCGCGCGGCAGAGAGAACTGATAAACGCGCATTTTCCCTCAGCGAAAAAGGCGGCCTCCTCGTCACTGCCCGGCAGTGTCTCCAAGGAGCGTTCCACATCCAGATATTCCCTGTCGATCATGGTCTGCAGAAAAGCAAAGCCGTCCCGCATATAGGTACTGACAGGCGTTTCCCCCTTTGCAAGAGCGGCAGTAAGCGCCTCACTCTCAGGATTCTGATACAGCGGCCCCAGTCCCGCACACATGGCAGGAACACTCAGTCCAAAATCCTTATTGGCCCCGTAGGGAAGGATGCCGTTCTGCTTTAATACATCACAGACGTTCCAGAACTCGTCCAGTGTCTCCGGAATCTCCAGCTGATACTGATGGAGCATATCCACATTCCAGATCAGGCCAAAACCGGTATAGGACAGAGGGACAGAAAACACCTTCCCCTTATATGTACTCTGCCGGAGGGCATCCTCAGAAAGGCTGCTGATACAGTCAAGACCGGATAAATCATAGATAAAACCTTTCTGGTCAAACTCCAGCACATCCTCCGCCGGTATGATATACAGGTCATCCGCCTGTCCGCTTTCCATGCGCTTCAGCAGAAGTTCCCGGTAAGAAAGCCCTTCCTCTGCATAGAAATCCGCGAAATCACTGTACAGGATAATATTGCCCTTTGTTTTTGGATTGATCACATCAGAACAGCACTTATTTATAATCTCTGATATGTTTTCCCCCTGGGTAAAGAGGGTGATCACAACATCCGGCTCATTTTTATCAATGTATACTTCCGGCTCTTCCTTCTCTCCGGAACAGCCGCTGCATAAAAGCATACATGCAAGTGCCGCTGCCGTTAACCTTCTATATCTTCTCTTCATTTTTTCCATCCCCGCTTTCCTTATCCGCATATATCCGGATGACTTCAAAAAGCCTTGCTATATCGATCGGTTTGGATATATGGGCATCCATTCCGGCATTTTTACATTTTAAAACATCCTCCTCAAAGGCATCGGCAGTCATGGCTATAATGGGAATATGTTCCGCACTGTTCTTCTGGAGCGCCCGGATCTCTCCCGTGGCTGTAAAGCCGTCCATCACAGGCATATGGATATCCATAAAGATCATATCATAATATCCCGGCCCGGTCTGCTCCACTTTCCTGACAGCCTGCAGACCGTCCTCCACGCTGTCCACCAAAATACCGCTGTCCCGCAGCAGTTCCTCCACAATTTCCCGGTTCAGTTCATTATCCTCAGCCATCAGAACATGCAGGCCTTCAAACCGTCCGCGGGTTTCACTGTCCATGATCTCCTGTACTTTTGCGGAAGACCCCATGATATAATAACGCAGCTTCTGCACCAGTTCAGAGCGGAAAACAGGCTTTGTCAAAAATCCATTGATTCCCGCTTCCAGGGCTTCCTGCTCCACTTCCTCCCAATTGTAGGCAGACAACAGAATGATCGGGATATCACTGCCGAGATCCGCCCGGATACGGCGGGCAGTCTCCACCCCGTCCATCTCCGGCATCTTCCAGTCCAAAATCACCGCAAAGTAATCCCGGCCCATCCGGCGGGCCCTGTTGGCGGCTTTTACAGCCTCCCCGCCGCTCAGTGCCCAATCCACATGCACCCCGGCTTCCTCAAGCATGAGCTGAATGCCCTCGCAGGTATCCGGGCTGTCATCCACCACAAGCACTGTATGTCCCGCCAGCACGCCGGTCTCCTGTTTGTCAGGTTCCATAAGCACCATGGGCAGAACCACCGTAAACTTTGACCCTGCACCGAGCGTACTTTCCACATGGATCGTACCGCTCATCACATCCACAATGTTTTTTGTGATGGCCATTCCCAGGCCGGTGCCTGTCACCTTGCTCAGACGGTTATCCTCTGCCCGCTCAAAAGGATTGAAGATACGTTTTACAAAGTCAGGTTCCATTCCGATGCCGTTGTCTTCCACCTGGAATACAATATCGATCATCCGGTCATCCCGCTTTTTTTCCTGGAGCCGGATCGTGATCTCTCCGCCCTGCGGCGTGTATTTCACAGCGTTTGATAAGAGGTTCAGAAGGATCTTCTGAATATGCAAAGCATCCCCGATCACGGTATCATAGTCCAGGACAGACGATTTTACATGCATGGTGTGGCCTTTTTTTGTCATTTCCGGCTTAATGAGGAGCAGAACATTGGAGATCAGCTCCGGCAGGTTCACAGGCTCCTTTTTCAGGCTGAATTTACCGCTCTCGATACGCGACATATCCAGCACCTCATTGATGAGGGCAAGCAGATGATCAGATGCCGTGGATATTTTTTCCAGGCTGTCCTTAACCTTATCCGGGTTATTCAGATTGGCCCGCGCAATGGCTGTCATGCCGATGATGCCGTTCATTGGCGTACGGATATCATGTGACATGGAGGAAAAAAAGGCGTTTCTGGCCCGGTTGTTCTCCTGTGCCTGCCGCAGGGCATCCGCAAGGTCATCCCGCATATGGTGCTCGCCTGTGGTATCATGCAGGACAGCCAGGTACTGCCCGTTATCCGCGGGAAGAAGATGCACCTCTGTCCAGCGCTGCAGTTCATTGTCTGTGCCTGTCTTATACTCCTTTCGCATCTTCTTCACCAGACTGCCGTTAAAGAAGGAAATGCGGTCCCTGTCATCCCCCGGCATCCCACAGTGGTCAAAGAGGATTTCCGGCCTGGACATGACCTGCCCCGGTTCCACATCAAACAGCATCCTGACATTGTCGGAAACCATTTCCACGCTTCTGTCCGCAGGGTTGTAGACAAGGAAAGCAAAATCTATGTTGGAAGAAATGTTCTGGAAAAGCCGTTCCCGGTAAATCCTTCCCTGTTCACGCCCCTTCATGGATTCGCGGCTGAGCAGCAGTCCTGTGATCAGGATCAGCGCCACTGCCAGCTCTGTAAATGTGACGGCCACCATCTTGATGATCTCAGATGACTCTTGCTGCAGAACGCGTTTGGGCAGGATGGAAATGAGATACCAGTTATAAGAATCCCTCATGGGCAGAAAGCATAAAATGCCGCTCTCCCCCTGAAATTCCAGGCTGATGGTTCCCGCCTCTTTCTTCCTCATAAGGTCCTGCAGGGTACTCAGCATCTTTTCCCCGTTGTTGTGCTGCGCCAGAAAACCGTAGATGTCATCTGTCTTTGAACCTGTGCTTTCAATCACCCAGGAACCGCTGTCGCCATCCACCACATAAGCGTACCCGGATCCCCCGCTGAAAGTAAAAAGGGCAGGGTCATTGTATTTGGAAAGTGTCTTGTCAGCGTAAAGAGCTCCCACCTGTCTGCCACCCGCACAGACAGGGGCCTGGAAGGTGATCTGAGGCCGTCCGCTGCTCCCCACGTAGGCATCCGAATACCCGGATTTTCCCCGGGACAGCGCTGTTTCCTCAAAGGGAAAAGACGCAGTATCCACCGGTTCCGCGCTGCTGTCAATACCGGTTCCATCCAGCCCCACATAATAAAACCGGTAGAAATCCGAAGACTCCGCGTAGTTGGCAAGTGTCTCAAAAGACGCCGCATCCCCACCGCTTAAAGCAAACAGATTGGCATTGGATATGACCTGCTGCTCATCATTGTCCAATTCACTGTTGATACTGCTTTGGATCATACGTGTGGAATTCATCAGCGTCTCATTGGATCCCTGGTTCATCTTGGCATTGATACGGTCCAGAAAGGAGAGCATAAAGACAACAGTAAACGCAAGCAGAAGGATGACACTGATCAGGATCGCAACAGACCGTTTCTTATATTTCTTCATACCCTCACCTCAAATTATGGCAGGCCGGAATTCCAAAATGTGCGTTGAAAAATTCCATTCTGCTTTCTATAAAAATCTGCCATGCATCTGCAAAGTCATACAGACGGCCGGCGCGCAGATATTTTTCCGACAGTTCCAGCACTGCCTCAGGACTTGGGGGAAGCTGACCTGATTTCATCATCACTGCAGACAGAATATATCCCCATGTGATCAGTTCCCTTAATTTTCTGCAGCATTCCCGGATCATGGGTGACGGGCACTCCCGGATGATAAAGCTCAGTAACACATCCATACAGAGAATGCTGCTCTTTGTCCCCCTGACCTTACCCAGTTCCCGCAGAAATTCTTCACCTCTTTGCTGCGGCGATGACTCCAGGGTAAACAGCAAGATACCCCTGACCGTCAGGGCCAGGATCTGAAGGCTCTCGCCATGCAGACGCAGACTTTCCCGGATCTCCGCTGCATTCCAGTTAAAATCCGTATTTCCAAGGCATACCTCTGTGCCGATCCCCATATGTGACTTTGTCACTCCCAGGGATTCCAGCAAAACCAATGTGCGGCGCACTGTGCTCAGTGACACATGATACAGTTCTGCCATCTTAGGCTGTGAAGGCAGATAACTGCCCATGGAATAACGCCCGGAAAAAATCTCACGGATAATAACAGAAGCCAGCGTATACCTCACCTGAGGGCGCTGGCGGTAGATATCCCAATGAAACGGAATCTGACCGATATTTTCCAGATGATACTTTTCACGCGCACGTTCAATAAAATCCAGTACTTCTTCTTCAGCATTGACATACCGGTACCCGGATTGGGAATCCTGACTGCCTGCTGTTTGTTCCGCTAATATTTCCTCCGCACAGTTTCTGGGATTTGACCGGTTCTGCGGGTAAAGAAAATTCACATAGCGCAGACACTGCCAGTAAAGATTCAGCATGAGGGCATTGTCAAAAACACGAAGGGTATCAATACAGAGCTTTACCGGTATGGGTATGGCGCCGGACACGACAGCGTTATGTCTGCTGTTTTCCTCCTCTGCCGCTTTCCTGTCCAGTCTGCGCAGACCGGCCTCCCAAAGAGGCAGAAATAAAATCTTTCCCGCCCGGGCAATATCCCGGATTCCATCCCTGCGGGGCACAAAATAATCCGCGGCATTTTTTTCAAACTCCTCACTCGTTCCTCTGTATACCACCTCTGCGGCCCTGCGCTCCTCGGTTACGATATAACCTTTTTCCTCCAGCTTGGCAAGCGCCGCCCGGACTGTATTCCGCCCCACCTGAAATGTAGAACAAATCACGGAAACCGATGATAGGGAATCTCCGTATTTATAATATCCGAACAGAATACGGGATTCATAATACTCATAAATCAACTCGTAAAGCCCTTTGTCTTTTTTCATATTTTTCTCCTAAAAGAAATCATCTCAGATTCGGCGAAAACAACCCTGTTCATGTTGGTCAATATCATAATCTTACCATAACTGACATTATTATGCAATGTCAGACAAGAAGCTTTATGTATCTGCATGGACACAGATATACGAATTATTTATCTGTTAAGTTCACCGGCAAAAATAGGGCAGCCATCCGGCTGCTGCCCGCCGAATGACTGCCCTATTCAAATTTCCGTGCCGCTCCAGGCGGCTGTAAGCCTTTTTATCCCCTCCTCCAGGTCTTCCTCCGGCATGGTGGCATACCCCAGAAGGACAGTGGACTGCATGGGCGGCGTCTGCCCGCTGACCAGAAATTCAGACAGGCCGTAGACCCTGACACCCAAACGGGCCGCTTTTTCCACGGCCTCCTGTTCAGACAAGCCGTTTTTTAACTGTACCAGAAGATGTACGCCAGCGTGTTCGCCGAAATACGTGCACACATTTCCCATGCTGTCCTTCAGCCAGCGCAGAAGCAGGTCATGTTTTCCTTTGTAAAGGCTGCGCATTCTGTTCAAATGCCGCTCATAATGGCCTTCTCTGAGAAAACGCTCCAGTATTTTCTGGTCCGCCCTGGATACGGTGACAGAGAAAGGATTTTCTCCGCTCAGATACCGCCTCATAAGCTTTTTTGGAAGTACCATATAACTGATTCGGATGGAGGGAGCTATGGATTTTGAGAAGGTTCCAAGATAAATGACACGCTCCTCCTTGTCAAATCCCTGTAAAGCAGGTATGGGTTTTCCCTTATAACGGAACTCACTGTCATAGTCATCCTCTATGATATAGCGCTCCCCCCTCCCTGCCCATTTGAGCAGAGAGAGGCGGCGTTTCAGGGGCATGACCGTGCCCATGGGGAACTGATGGGAGGGCATGACATATACCATGTCCGCCCCGGTTTGCTCCAGATCTTTCACATCAATTCCCTGTTCATCCTGATTTACGACACACCGTTCAAATCCCATATGCCCAAAATCATGCCAGGCACTTCTGTATGTAGGATTTTCCATGGCGATCCTTCTGTCACGTCCAAGGATCGTGCACAGAAGCATCAGCAGATAATCGTTCCCCGCCCCCACAAGGATCTGCTCCGGTTCGCAGTGGACACCTCTCGCCCGGTAAAGATACTCTGCGATGGCTTCCCGAAGGGACAGTTCCCCGCAGGGATCGCCCAGCGCAAAGAGTGAATCCTGCGCATCTGTCAGTACCTGCCGTGACAATCTGCGCCAGGCATTGTGAGGAAAGCTGCCGGGGGCGATTCCGTTCAGAGCAAAATCATATACAAACCCATCCCTGTCTTTGAAAGATTCCCGGTCCGCCTGCCTTTTCGTTTCGTGCAGTCTGCCTTCTAACGCACCTTCCTGTGATGCACCGCTTCCCGCGTCCGTCTGCTCCTGTCTTCTGCCAGTGCCGTAATAAAGCCCTTCAATGTCGCATACATAATACCCCTTGCACGGAACCGCTTCAATATATCCTTCCGACACAAGCTGATCATAGGCCAGATCCACTGTACTCCTACTCACTGCCAAATTTCCCGCAAGTGCACGGGAGGACGGCAGCCGCACACCTGCGGCCAGCCGTCCTTCCTGGATTTCCTGTTTAAAATATTCACATATCTGTTCGTACAAAGGCGCATCAGCCTTTGTATCCAGTGAAATGATCAAATCGTTCATTCTTTTCTCTCACACTCATGGCCCATAGAAAATATGACGGACATAATTTCTATAATTTAAAGGAGCTCTTCAAAGACACGATCCTGTTAAATACCGGTTCTCCCGGTTTGGAATCGTGGCAGTCTGCGCAGAAGAAACCGTTTCTCACAAACTGGAAGCTGTCATATGCCTCCGCCTGGGCAAGTGCCGGTTCCACATAGCAGTCTTTCAGCACAACCAGGGAATTGGGGTTCAGATTCAGGCTTCCGTCCTCTTTGTTGTACACACCTTTCTCCTCATCCACAATGTTCTCATAGAGACGGCACTCCACATTCACTGCAGTTTTCTGCGCTACCCAGTGAATGGTTCCCTTAACTTTTCTTCCGTCCGGGGAATTTCCGCCCTTAGACTCAGGGTCATAGGTACAGTGTACCACTGTGATATTGCCGTTCTCGTCTTTTTCAAAACCGGTGCATTTTACAAAATAAGCGTTCATCAGGCGCACTTCATTGTCCGGATAGAGACGTTTGTATTTCTTCGGCGGCACTTCCATGAAGTCCTCACGCTCAATATACAGTTCTCTTCCGAAAGGCACTTTTCTGCTGCCAAGCTCAGGATTTTCCATGTTGTTGGCAACATCCAGATACTCGATCTGGTCTTCCGGATAATTGTCAATGACCAGCTTCAGCGGGTCCAACACTGCCATCATACGGGGCTTTTTCATCTTCAAATCCTCGCGGATGCAGTACTCCAGCATCGCGTAATCTACAGAGCTGTTTGCCTTTGACACTCCGCAGAGATCCACAAACATTTTGATGGATTCCGGGGTAAATCCGCGTCTTCTCAACGCCGCAATGGACACCAGACGGGGGTCATCCCATCCGTCCACAATGCCGTCCTCAACCAGTTTTTTAATATAACGCTTGCCTGTCACCACATTGGTCAGGTACAGCTTTGCAAATTCAATCTGTTTCGGCGGATGGGGATATTCAAGCTCCCTTACCACCCAGTCATACAGGGGGCGGTGGTCCTCAAATTCCAGGGTACAGATGGAATGTGTCACGCCCTCAATGGCATCCTCAATGGGATGAGCAAAGTCATACATGGGATAAATGCACCATTTGTCGCCTGTATTGTGATGTGTCATGTGGGCCACACGGTAGATGACCGGGTCTCTCATATTGATGTTCGGGGAAGCCATATCAATCTTAGCCCGGAGCACTTTGCTTCCGTCCTCAAACTCCCCGTTTTTCATGCGCTCAAACAGGTCCAGGTTCTCCTCCACACTTCTGTCTCTGTATGGGCTTTCCTTTCCCGGCTCTGTGAGGGTTCCGCGGTATTCACGGATCTGCTCTGCAGTCAGATCACAGACAAACGCTTTTCCTTTTTTGATCAGCTTTACCGCTGCCTCATACATCTGTTCAAAATAATCGGAGGCAAAATACAGACGGTCCTCCCAGTCTGCGCCCAGCCATTTGATATCCGCCTTGATGGATTCCACAAACTCCACCTTTTCTTTTGTGGGGTTGGTATCGTCAAAACGCATGTTGAACTTTCCATGGTATTTCTGTGCCAGGCCATAGTTGAGCAGGATTGATTTTGCATGGCCGATATGCAGATAACCGTTGGGTTCCGGCGGGAAACGGGTACAGATCTCCTCGTATTTTCCTTCCTCCAGATCCTTGTCAATAATCTGTTCAATAAAGTTTTTAGAAACGGTTTCTTTTGCTGTTTCCTTTTCCACTTACAGTTCCTCCATCATCTATCATTTATGGTAATTTTTTGTCTAAGAAATATACTACCATAAAAATGGCATTTTTCAAAGGCTTTCTATTAAAAAATTTAGAAAGGCAAGTGTTGGGATACTGTTCACACGTCACTGTCCCGCAAGGTGTTTTCAGGCCGGTGCCCGGCCTAAACCGCAGCACCGGCCTGAAACCGGACCTTTATTTTCCGTATTACGGAATCATGTACCCGTAATCGGTTATGACTGCATCCATGATTTTTCTAAGCCCAGCCGGAACCGCGGGATTCTCATCATCCAGAAGGATTTCCACCGGTCCGCCGAAGAGGCGTACTTTTACACGTTTCTCTTCCCTGTCCAGAACTGTAAAACCATTATTCTCACTGTCTTGCATATCCGCTTCATTGGCAAACAGGGTAAATTTATCCTTATACGGAGCGCTTGCGTACGGACAGAATGTCTTACAGTTGCCGCACTCGTTACACATGTAATCCACATGGACGATCTGGCGCATAGCCATTCCCGGCACTTTCACCGCCACATTGGCCCTGTTTGGACATACATCTGTACAGTTTTCGCAGACTGCCGCGCAGTTCAGGCATCTGCCGCTTTCTTCTGCCGGTTCCCTCTCACTGTCCAGTATACCCTTTTTGCTGTAACAGGATTCCTCACAGCCGTCCTTTTTAAGCTCAGAGACAACTGCTTTTTGAAGAAATGCCGCTGCTGCCTTCTGGGCATCCCGGATTCCCTCCACTACGGTTGCAGGACCGCCAAGTCCGTCGCCGATCACGTAGACACCGCTTGAGGCTTCCAGTGTCCTGCTGTCAGCCACAACCTTTCCCCTGTTGTCAAGAGGAAGTCCGTTTGCCTGATAGAGCTCCGTGTCCACACGCTCTCCTACGGCTGCTATGACGGTATCCGCAGGTACTGTTTCCGTCTCACCGGTCTCCTCCACAGAGGCCCTTCCGGAAGCGTCCATAGCGCCAAGCTTCATCTTCCTGCACAGCAGTTTTCCATCCTCCACGGATACAGGGGACAGCAGTTCACGAAATTCAATGCCTTCCTCCTGCACAAGTGTCAGTTCCTCCGCGTCTGCAGGCATATAGCGTCTTGTTCTTCTGTATACCAGATATACATGCTCCACGCCTTTGGTGCGCTTTGCGGCTCTGGCTGTGTCCATGGCTGTGTTGCCTCCGCCGATGACCACCACATGCTTTCCAAGGTCCACATTGCCGTCTTTTGCCTTGAATTCTTTCAGGAATTCAGCGGCATCCAACGGTGTTTTGTTCTCCAGTTCTAATAGTCCGGGTTTTCCTGCTCCTGCCGCGAAAAATACAGCGTCAAAGCCCTGGTCTTTCAACTCTTTGACAGAAGTTATCTCTTTTCCAAACTCCACCTTTACACCCATTTTGCGGATGATGGCAGCGTCTTTTTCTATGGCCTCTTTTGTAATCCTGAAATCAGGAATCACGTGTGCAACCACGCCGCCCAGAGCCTTTTCTTTTTCAAATATGGTCACATCCGCGCCGCCTCTTGCCAGGAAATACGCTGCCGCCATACCGGAGGGGCCGCCGCCGATGACTGCCGCTTTTCTGCCGTCTGTCTTCCCGGGCACAGCCAGCTTCTCCATCACTGCATCGTATGCTTTTTCGGCTGCCTCCAACTTCACATTTCTGATATGAACCGGATCCTCATAGAAGTTCCTGGTACATTTGCTCATGCAGTTGTGGGCACAGATAGTTCCTGTGATGAAAGGAAGCGGATTCTTGTCGAGGATCACCTCCAGAGCCTCCTCATACTTACCTGCAGAAGCCAGTTCCATATAATTGCTCACATCCTGATGGATGGGACATCCCGCCTCGCAGGGTGCCATAAAGCAGTCCATAAGGGGAACACTGTCTTTTACCTTGCGGTTTGGAAGGGGCTTAATGGGTTTTACATGGTGCACATCACGTTTTGCATCCTCGGCAAGCTTTGTGACTGCCTCCACATCAATTCCCGCAAACGGCTTCAGGCCTTCTTCTGCCAGCAGTTTTGCCATCTGCGCACTGCGGTTGTATCCGCCCGGTTTTAAGAGGGTGGTAGCCACTGTCACAGGCCAGATGCCGGCTCCTACGATTCTGGATATATTGTAGTAATCCGCGCCGCCGGAATAAGCGATCCGCAGACGTCCGTCAAATTCCTTCGCAAGCTTTGCAGCCAGGGAAATAGACAGGGGGAACAGTGCCTTGCCGGACATATACATCTCCTCGCTTGGCAGCTCCTCTCTTGTCACATCCACCGGGAAGGTGTTGGTTATCTTCACGCCAAAGGACAGTCCCAGATCTTCGGACAGCTTCATAAGCCTTGTGAACATGGGCACAGCATCCGCGTACTGCAGGTCATCCTTAAAGTGGAAGTCCCCGAACATCATATAGTCATATCCCATCTCATCCATAGTCTTTCTGGCAAATTCGTATCCCAGAAGGGTTGGATTACATTTTACAAAGGTATTGATATGTTTTTCCGTGAGCAGATAGTTGGCTATGCTCTCGATCTCATGAGGCGGACATCCGTGAAGGGTGGAAATGGTGGCGGAATTGCAGATATCCTCCGGTATGGACTCCACGTCCTCTTTCGTGTAATGTTCAAATTTTTCTATGTTTTCCAGCAGCCAGTTCCTGCACTCCGCAAATGTGGCATCCTGTCCTGCATGCATCATGGTATCAATGAAATGGTTGATCTTTTCGGATTTGATGCCTGCCAGGTCATAGCCCACACTGATGTTGAACTGGAACCCGTCCTGGGCACCCAGGCCGAACTCTTTTGCCATTACATGCAGGGCAAACCAGGCCTTAATATACTCGCTCATGGCATCCGGTACGGTGAGCTCTGTGGACCATTCGCAGTTATAGCCTTCATCCTCAGCCAGAATACAGGGTTTGTTCACACAGGCGGAAAGCTCTGCCCCGTCCATGATCTGCACAGTCTTCAGCTCAAAGAAACGGCTTCCCGTATAATACGCTGCAATGATATTCTGCGCAAGCTGCGTGTGGGGGCCGGCTGCCGGACCGATGGGAGTCTCCAGATTCCTGCCGAAAATCTCCGCTTTTTCCTCTCCTGCCACGTACTTTTTATGTGTTCCGAATACTGTTTTACCCGCCTTTTTCTCTTCCAGAACCCAATCCATGATCTGGGAAAACGGCATACATGTCATCTTATCGCCCATAATAAAAACCTCCCATAAATCCCTTATCTTCCATTAATAGAATCTGCTAATTTCTTCGCTTCTTCCCTGCATTTTGCCATTACTTCCGCTTCATCCGCCACTAAGACTTCCCTGTCTTTCATAAGGATCTTTCCGTTGCAGACTGTGGTATTTACCTGTCTTCCGCTCATGCCGAACAGTACATGGCTGTTGATATTTCCTGCGTGCATAGGGGTGAGCGGATCGTAATCCATAACGATCACATCTGCTGCTGCGCCCTCTTTCAGCACGCCCAGGTCTTTCTTAAAATAGCGTCCCGCGATTTGCGCATTGCCTTCAAAGAGCATTTTGGGAACCTCTCCCCATGCTGCGTTGGGGTCGCAGAGGTGATGTTTGTGAAGGACATTTGCCACCTTATAGGACTCCAGCATATCATGGGTATAGCCGTCTGTGCCAAGGCCGGTCAGGATTCCCTTCTCCACGATCTTCATGGTTGGCGGGCATCCGCAGGCATTTCCCATGTTGGATTCCGGGTTATGTACGACCATGGTGTCCGTCTCTTTTAAGAGATCCATCTCATGCTCATTGATATAAATGCAGTGCCCGAGAAGTGTCTTCTCTCCCAGAATGCCGCAGTCCATCAGACGGTCCACGATTCTCTTTCCGTAGTGTTTCAGGCAGTGATGCAGGTCCTCGATTCCCTCTGCCACATGGATGTGATAACCGACCCCGTCCGGCTTATGAGCTGCTGCCATCTCCATAGTCTCATTGGAGATGGTGAAGGATGCGTGCATACCCATCATGCCTGCGATCATATCGCTGTCATCTGCCAGAGCATAGCGTGCAAACCTCTCATTTTCCAGTACGGATTCACGGGCCTTTTCCATCCCGTCCCTGTCTGAGATCTCATAGCAGAGGCAGGTGCGGATTCCCAGGTCTTTTGCCGCCTCACTGATGGTAAACAGACTGTCAGGTATCCGACAGAAACTGGCATGATGGTCAAATACGGTGGTCACACCATTTTTAATACTGTCCAGATATGTGGCATAAGCACTGTATTTTGTCCCCTCCAAGGTCAGATGGCGGTCAATGGTCCACCACATGCCGTCCAGGATATCCAGAAAACCGTGGGGATCATAACCGTCAATGGACAGGCCCCTGGCAAACGCGCTGTAAATATGCTCATGGGCATTGATAAATGCCGGCATGATCACACCGCCCTTTGCATCCACATATTCAGCATCGGGAAATTCCTTTTTAAGCTCAGCTTCTTCCCCTGCCTTTTTCACCACATTGCCGTCCAGAACTACTGCCCCGTGTTCAAAAAAAGGCGCCTGGTCATCTCTTGTCACAAGTCTTCCGTTCCCAATCATTAACATAGTTTTACCTCCTTGCGCATTCCATACTTGATAAGTATTCTGCATTTCCCATATTCATTAACTCTAGTTTATCATCACCGTGAAGTAATAGCAAGTGTTTTTCTAAAAATTTTTGAGGTATCACAAATTTTTTTGTATTTCTTTGTAAATCCTTATTTTTTCCGCAAAAAAGCCACCCCGAATCTCCTCTTACGGATATCCGTGATGGCTTTTTATCAGTCTCTCTGGAGCATAAAATTTACCATGGCTGATGCCAGAAGTTTTCCTGTCTTCTCAGAGCGGCATTCTGTATGTATATTGGCCAGATGTTTTCCGATCCTGTCTGCTTTTGCCGTCACCAGAAGTGCGTCTTCCCTGGTTCCGGGAAGCAGATAATTGATATTCAGATTGATGGTGGGTGTCACTGCACATCCGGTCAAATTACGTGTAAGCGCACCGCTGGTGGTATCCACAGCCGCAGCTATGAGCCCTCCGTGCATGGTGGACATGTGGTTCAGCTCCCATTCCTGCACCGGATAGCGCAGAGTCAGGGAACGCTCGGCCGCACTGCAGGAATGAAACTCCAGACCCATCCGGCAGTATAGATGTTCCGGATTCTTTGGGTACATTTTTTCTATATCGTGCTGAATTTCTGTCTCCATTTTCTTCTGCTTTTCTTCTGTTGTCATATTACTGTTTATCCTTTCTTTTCCAGCAGCAGTTCTTCCAGCCTGACAAGAGGAACTGCCGGGCTGTACAGATATCCCTGGTACAGACAGCACCCCATGCTTTCCAAAAGGCTGCGGATCTCCTCTGTCTCCACATATTCGGCCATCACCACAAAATCCAGGTTCCTGCCGAGAGAGATGATGGAAGATACGATTTCCTGATTTCTTTTGTTCTCCACTATGCCTCTGACCAGACCGCCGTCCAGCTTGATGGCATAAAAACTGTTGTGCTGCAGGTATTTCAGGCTGGTCCGGCCCATGCTGAAGTCATCCACAGCAGCCAGGATACCTGCTGCCTTCAGCCTGCTGATGTGATAGGGAATCTCCTCCATTTTGTCCACAGCAGATTCCTCTGTGATCTCCAGACAGTAATGTCCCGCCACGCCGTATGTCTCTGCCATTCGTATGACCTTCTCCACAAACCGCGGTGAGTTAAGCTGTTCTGCCGTTATATTGGCTGAAATGGTGACAGGTTCGCCAAGATTCAGAAGTCTGCTGCACGCCTTCATGGAAGTCTCTATGACACACTCCGTCAGCCGGTCAAAAAAACCGTCCTCCTGTGCAAGCGCCACAGCCAGAGGAGGGTAAACCGCCTCATCCATATAGCGCCAGCGCAGAAGCGCTTCTGCCCCTGCCATCCTGTTTCGGCAGTCATACTGGGGCTGGTATCCCATGGTCAGATTCTTCTCCTCCACATCAATGCGGAGCTGGGATGCCATATTTCTTGCCAGGATTCCCATACTGTCCCGGCGTTCCAGAAGGCTTACAGCCGCACCGGCTTCCTGATGCTCCTTCAGATACTCCGTTAACTCTTGCTGCAGCATTTCTGCCTGAAGCTTCCGCACCTGTTCGGAGACTTTTACAAAAGGCGTATAGATGGCTGTTCCGACAAACACGATCACCGCCTGCACCGCCGCACCCCGCCAGGAACCGGAGGACAGATATCCGCTGAAGAATACCGGTGTGGTCCAGGTCACAGTCTCTCCCAAAAGAGGCAGGAAACCGCTCACTGCAGCCCCGTAAGCGATCAGCAGGGAACACAGGGGTGTCAATATAAACGGAATGACCATGATCGGATTCAATACGATCGGGAGTCCGTACACGAGAATTTCATTGATGTTAAAAAAGACTGCCGGGGCTGCGGAACGGGCAAGCTGCCGGTTATCCCTGCTTCCGGCAAACAACAGCAGCGCTATCACAAGGCAGATGGAAGTACCACATCCGCCCATCAGCGCGAAATTGTCCAAAAAAGATTTTGATATGACAGCTCCTGAGACCGTATCATTTGGCACCAGATATGTCTGGGATACCTGTTCCAGGGCATTGCCACCGTGAATCCCAAAGGCCCACAGCAGGTCCAGCACCAGCACATAAAGTACACCCGCCCCCAGACCGTCATTTACATTGTGAAACAGATTTACAATAAAATTTGTGATCAGGTCATTCAGATTATCCGCCTTAAACACTGTTTTGATCAGCAGATTCAGCGCCACAAAAAGGAGTGTGCAGAACAAAAGCGGATAAATAGCGGAAAGGGAATTGCGGTAATCCACATCTGACCCGGCAGAACGAAACCGGAATGCCGGGGACAGCTTTTCACAGAAAAAATAAAAGATCCTGGTCGCCGCAATGGCGGCAAACATGGCCGTAAAAACTCCAACCGGCCCCAGATCGCTTAATTCCATGGAGCCGCTGGCAGCGCCAAAGGACACGGCAAAGCAGATGGCAGAGACCACCATTGCCATGACCTGAAGGAACTGGTCCCTGTCTTTCATGGTCGCTGCATAATAATAACTGATACTCATCACAAGGTAAATGGACATAAAACCAACGGTGGCATCAAAGAGAAAACTCAGTATCTGATGCAGGACACCCCCTGCCCATTTCTCAATAAACGTCTGAAACACAGGCACCGGAAAACTTCTGAAAAGCAGGGCAAAAGCCCCCACCAGCAGGGCGGGGATCAGAAGCGTAAACCCCTTCCGGACGGAGGAGATGATGCTGTTATTCTCTATTCTGTAGATTATCCTCAATACTTTTCCATACATAACCGGCCCCCTCTGTTACCCCGTATAAAACCGGGGACGAAACAATATTGCCATACATTTTATTTTACATGCCTTACTCGTCTTTTGCAATCTAAAATCTCTTTGTTTTCCTTACTTTCCCTCTTCCAAAATATACCGGCAGCCGCCTTGTGACCATCAATACTCTACCTCAAGAAGCGTCAGCCCCTGGGCGGGCGCTGTAAATCCGGCCGCACCTCTGTCACAGGCTGACAAAATCCCTTTCATTTCCTCCGGCTTTCTGGTTCCTCTTCCTGCCTCGATCAGGGTACCTGTAAGGATCCGCACCATGTTGTAGAGAAATCCGTCTCCGGTGTATGTGATCCTCAGTTCATTCGGCAAAGATTCCACTCGTATACTGTATATAGTCCGTACTGTGGACTTTTTCATTTTCTTATTGGAGCAGAAGCTTTTAAAATCATGGGTGCCTGTCAGCAGCTCTGCCGCTGCTTTTATGGCATCCACATCAAATTCCTCATGCAGGGGGCACTGGTATTTTCTCTCAAATACATTTTTGTGATGGCCTGTTGCTATTCTGTACTGATAGACTTTTTTCTTTGCCAGAAGGCGGCTGTGGAAGCGCTCCTGCACCTGGGTGACTTTATAAATTTCAATATCCTCCGGAAGATAGCGGTTCAGGTATGCGCAGATCTCCTCACAGTTTTTCTCTGTATCCATATGCACATTAGCCACCTGGCCTTTTGCGTGTACGCCTGCATCTGTTCTTCCCGCGCCGTCGATCTGAACAGGTGCATCCAGCATCCTGGACAGGACTTCTTCGATTTTCCCCTGAATGGTATTGCCCGTTGTCTTCTGCCTCTGCCAGCCCTCATAGCGCGTTCCGTCATACTGTATATCCAGTCTGTAATTCATTTTCCATCCCTCTTTCCGAATAAAGTTTCCTTTCGTATCTGTCTATTCTATCAGACATCCCATCCGGCGAAAAGAGATATTTTTCGATTTTGCCTATTGACAAATCCGCTTTCACCAACTATAGTGATAAACATAAAATAAATCATGTAACAGCGAAACCGTAGAATAAGAGTAGTAGATATCCAGGTTTTATTGATAACGGCAGGTCATGCTGCCGGCAGAGAGTCTTAAAGTGGTGGGATTAAGATAATAAAACGGATGTTGAATGGACTTATGAGGTCGGGAAGAAAGGAATTTTCTGAGTAATGCCCGACGGGATGTTCACCCGTTATCAAGGAACCGTGTATGAAAGTACATGAACAGAGTGGATGATTGATTCATCAAGCCGGGTGGTACCGCAGAAGACTGTATAACAAGCTTCTGTCCCTGCAGAAATTGCAGAGACAGGGGCTTTTTTTATTGCCGCTGTACCCCAAACTTCATCTCCGGGATTCGCGCCATAAGAAAGGAGAAAACAATTATGAAAAAAATTCCGCACAGAGTATATTTAACCGAGGAGCAGATGCCTAAGCAGTGGTATAACCTGAGGGCAGACATGAAGGACCTTCCCGACCCTCTTTTAAACCCGGGCACAGGCAGACCGATCACCGAGGAGGAACTCTATCCCGTATTCTGTGAAAAACTGGCACATCAGGAACTGGACAATACGACACGTTACATTGACATCCCGGAAGAGGTCCAGGACTTTTATAAAATGTACCGCCCCTCCCCTCTCATCCGAGCCTACAACCTGGAGAAATATCTGGACACACCAGCTAAGATTTATTATAAATTCGAGGGCAATAACACCTCCGGAAGCCACAAGTTAAACTCCGCTGTAGCTCAGGCATATTACGCAAAAGAACAGGGATTAAAGGGCCTGACAACAGAGACAGGCGCCGGTCAGTGGGGAACCGCCCTGGCAGAAGCGTGCTCCTTCTACCATCTGCCTCTGATCGTCTATATGGTAAAATGCTCCTACGAGCAGAAACCATTCCGCAAGTCCGTGATCCACACCTTTGACGCGGAGATTGTTCCAAGCCCCAGCGAGACCACAGAGATCGGCCGTAAAATCCTGGCTGAAAATCCCGGCACTTCAGGCAGCCTGGGCTGTGCCATCTCCGAAGCTGTGGAAAAAGCGGTTTCCACGGACGGCTATAAATACGTGCTGGGTTCTGTGCTGAACCAGGTGCTGCTCCACCAGTCCATCATCGGCCTGGAATCCAAGACAGCCATGGAACTGCTGGATGAGTACCCGGATGTTGTGGTGGGATGCGCAGGCGGCGGCTCCAATCTGGGCGGCCTGATCTCACCCTTTATGCAGGATAAACTCACAGGAAAGGCAGACCCGCGCATCGTGGCAGTGGAACCGGCTTCCTGTCCGTCCCTTACCCGCGGAAAATACGCCTACGATTTCTGTGATACCGGAAAGGTGACGCCGCTTGCCAGAATGTACACTCTGGGCTGTGACTTCATCCCATCCGCAAACCATGCAGGCGGTCTGCGTTACCACGGCATGTCCCCTATCCTCTCCAAGCTGTATCATGACGGCTATGTGGAGGCCATTTCCGTAGAACAGACAAAAGTATTTGAGGCAGCCACCATGTTTGCGAAACAGGAGACCATCCTGCCTGCACCTGAGTCCGCACATGCCATCTACGGTGCCGTACAGGAGGCTCTGAAATGCAAAGAATCCGGGGAAGCCAAAACGATTCTCTTCGGCCTGACAGGAACCGGATATTTCGATATGTATGCGTATCAGTCCTATATGGACGGAACAATGAAAGATTATATTCCCACGGATGCGGAGCTGGAAAAGAGCTTTGCAAGACTGCCTAAAATACCTGGAATCCAGGAATAAGAGCAAATACAAAAGCCCGTTTTTCAGATTTTCAGTCTGAAAAAGCGGGCTTTTACTATGGACGTATTCCTGTCAGCCATCAATCTTTATGATAAGAATTGTCGGTATTACAATAAACAGAATAATACATCCGCCAATGACAATATTCATATGTAAAGTTGAAATTTCATTGGGGAATATTATATTGTCAAGAAGAATCCATGTAGGAGTCCCTATGCTGCGGAATAGCCATGCAGCAAATTCCCCTGTGGTAAAAGGGCCCCAAAATTCAGGCGGTCTTTCAACTTTTTTGCCCGAAACATAAGTCGGATGGATTGTAATAAATAATCTGTGGAAAATATACTCTAAAATTAATAATACCAGTATTCCTAATAAATAATACTTTATATACGTGAATATCATGAAACCCCTTTTCTACATATACATGTCATAGATATCATCTTCCATACGCTGTGCCTATCAGGCACTCACATCTGACTCTTCCAACCGCACAGCAGGCATACCTTCATCCACAGGCAGTTTTTTCAGAAATGACGCTACCAGAGGAAGAGAGATAGCAAAGGTCAGGACATCCGCCACTGCCTGCGCGATCTGGACTCCTCTCAGCCCCATCACTGCCGGCAATATGAGAATGAGGGGAATAAAGCAGATCCCGCTCCTGAGCGCAGAGAGAAGGGATGCTTTTTTGCTCTCGCCCACACTCTGCAGCATCATGTTGGTACAGACAGAAAGAGGCTGGAAGAAGAAAGCAATGCACTGACATCGAAGGGCAAAGACACCGATGGCGATTACCTGCGGGTCATCCCGGAACACCCCGATGATGCCGGAGGATACGAAAAGGCAGATAATCGCAAAGCTTCCAAGCATGACCTCCCCTGAGCCTGCCGTAAACCAGAACCCCTTCTTTACACGGGAATATTTCCCGGCGCCGTAATTAAATGCCGCCACCGGCTGAAATCCCTGACCCAGACCCAGCCCTACTGAGAATACCAGCATGCAGATCCTGTTCACAATACTCATAGCCGCCACTGCCGCGTCTCCATACACTGCTGCCTGATGATTGAGGAGCATGGTGGACACACTGCCCAGCCCCTGCCGGATCAGACTTGGAAATCCTGTCGCAACGATCAGCCCCACCTCGCGGATATCTCTTGTCATAAGCCGTATGGACAATCTGCTCTGGGTCTTCTTCGCCACAAACATATAGAGAAGGATAAAAAAGCTGATCATCTGGGATAGGGCTGTGGCAAGCCCGGCGCCCAATACCCCCATATTCAGGCCGAACATAAGGATCGGGTCACCTATCATATTCAGAATGCCGCCTGTTGTCAGTCCTATCATGGCATAAGCAGCCATGCCCTCGTATCGCAGAATATTGTTCAGCACACAGCTCCCCGTCATAAAAGGACCTGCCAGCAGAATAAAAAGTCCATACTGTTTGGCAAACGGCAGGATTGTCGGGGTACTTCCCAGTGCCCGCATAAACGGAGTTAAAAACGTAATCCCCACCGCGCCGATCAGTGTTCCCGTCAGAATAGACAGAAAAAAGCTGGTGGATGCAAATCTGCTTGCGCTCTCCCGGTCTCTTTTTCCAAGCTTTCTGGATATGATACTGCCTGCCCCGTGTCCGAACATAAACCCAAAAGCCTGCAGAATGGCCATCAGGCTGAACACGACTCCCACCGCCCCGCTGGCGCTGGTTCCTAAACGGCTGACAAAATATGTGTCTGCAGTGTTATAGATATTGGTGATCAGCATACTTATAATAGTAGGAATGCCCAGACGCACGATCAGGTTGGATACCGGCGTCTGCGTCATCTTCTCATATTGTTTTCGTTCCCGCTCCTCCGCTGTGATTTCCGATGCTGTCATAATCTTTCTTTCTCCCCCTCTCTCATTACAAGTACCGCCAGACTTTCCACCATATACCGAAAACTGGTACTGCTGTCCGGATTTTCATAGGTAAGATACCCTTCCTGTTCCAAAGAGACAAAGCCGTGAAGGGCACTCCGTATGGTCCGCTGAAGGTTCACTGTCTTTTCGTGGTCTTTTACCTCCCTGCCGATGAGCACCAGGAAAGGATGGATGATCCGCTGGATGGCATGTTTCAGCTCCTCATTTTCGGAGGTGCGCATCTCTATGATGGCCTGGTAGAGTTCCGGGCTTTCCATGGCGAATTTACGGTAAGCATCCGCCATGATACCCAGCGCCTCTGTAAAATCAGAATATGTATATGCCTGTTTCAGGGCTTTTTCCAATTCTGTTATACCGTGCATGCCAACTGCCGTGTTGACCTCCTCAATGCCATTTACATGATTATAGAGAGAGGCCGGCTGCACGCCCAGACGAGCTGCCAGCTCACGCATGGAAAAATTCCGGTATCCCTTCTCTTCCACCAGTTCTATGGCTGCCTCCATGATCACTTCCGCATTCAATCCTCTTCTTCCCATGACGGTCTCCTTTTTCCGGACAAAATTGATATGCCGCGTGCGGTATTTTCCATTGCGGCAAAAAACTAACACCGTTCGTATAATCTATATTATATACGAACGGTGTTAGTTTTGTCAAATATACTTAGTCAAAGGCTGCCTCTGCCGCATTTTTCATCAATTGTTCCATATCGCTGTAGGTAATATGAAAATACTCTTTTAAAAGTTCCAGCTCCTTCGTTATCGTCGTGCCGCTCACGGTCCTGTTATCCGTGTTCACCGTAACGGGAATCCCGGCTTCCATAAACTCCAGGATCGGGTAATCCTTCAGGCTGTCCACAGCTTTTGTCTGCAGATTGCTGGTGGGACACATTTCAAGAGGAATCCTCCGCTGTGCACACAGTGCCTTCAGATTCTTATCCTTCCTGACCGCGATTCCATGGCCTATCCTGTCAGCTCCCAGTTCAATGGCGTCCCACACGCTCTGCGCGCTGCCGCACTCGCCTGCATGGATCGTAAAGGGCATACCCAGTCTCTTTGCTTTCCGGAACATTTCCGCCTGGGTCTTTACCGGAAATGCAGCTTCATCTCCGGCCAGATCAACGGCAGCCACGCCCCGGCCCAGATACTCTCTGGCTGTTTCTACCAGCTCCACGTTTTTTTCCGCCGGCATATGACGCATACCGCAGAGGATCAGATTTCCGCCTACACCATACTTTTCCCGGCCTTCCCGCAGACCATCCAGAGCTCCTTCAATGATCTCCCTGCATGTAAGTCCCTCCCGCACGGACAGAAGCGGCGCAAAACGAATCTCCATGTATACCACATTCTCCTTTGCCCCATCTCCTAAAAGCTGGGACACAGCCATGCGGAAACTATCCCGGTCCGCCAGACAGGACAGGGGCAGGTCGAACTTTTCCAGATATTCTTTCAGGCTTTTGCAGTCCGGCTGTACCTGAAGAAGATCCATAAGCTTTTCCCCTGCAGGAATGTCCACCCCGGCACCGGATGCCAGTTTTCTTATGACTGCCTCCGATAGGGAGCCGTCCAGGTGGCAGTGCAGGTCATATTTTTTCAGTTCCTCAATGGCATTCATCTGCATTCCTCCATATAATTCCGGGATATCCGAATCGTTCCTTCTGGCATGGGTATACCGAAATTCTCCGCCACACAGGCGCCGACTGCCGCAAAGGAATCCGCCTGGGGCAGCGCTTTTCCTTCCTGTATGGACGGCGAATACAACAAAAACGGCACCTGCTCTCTTGTGTGGTCTGTCCCCTGGTAAGTAGGGTCATTTCCATGGTCCGCCGTGATGATGAGCATATCGTCTTCCCTCATGGCGTCCAGAAAAACTCCCAGCTTTTCATCAAAACGTTCCAGCTCCCCGGCATATCCTTCCGGATCCCTTCTGTGCCCCCAAAGGGCATCAAAATCTACCAGATTCACAAAACACAGCCCGTGAAAATCATCCTCCTCTGCCTCCCGGATGGTCTGTTCCATGCCGTGGACAGAGCTCTTTGATTTCAGCGCTTTTGTGATTCCTTCTCCGGCGAAGATATCATTGATCTTGCCAATGGAGATCACATCCAGCCCCGCATCCTTCAGGGCATTCAGCACGGTTTTCCCAAAGGGTTTGACCGCGTAGTCATGGCGGTTGCTGGTCCGTCTGAACTCTCCCTTCTTTCTGCCCACATAAGGTCTCGCAATGACTCTTCCCACCTTCCACTCATCTTTCATGGTAAGCTCCCTTGCGATCTCACAGCACCGGTACAGCTCCTCCAGGCCGAAAGTCTCCTCATTGCCGCAAATCTGCAGTACAGAATCCGCGGAGGTGTAGACGATCATATGTCCGGTGGCAATTTCCTCCTCACCAAGTTCATCCAAAATCTCTGTGCCGCTGGCGCTCTTATTGCCGATCACCTTATGCCCGGTTCGTCTTTCCAGCTCCGCGATCAGTTCAGGTGGAAATCCTGTCTCAGTGAACGTGATAAAAGGCTTTTCTGTCTTCAGGCCCATCATCTCCCAGTGGCCTGTCATGGTGTCCTTTCCCCTGCTGGTCTCATTGAGTTTTGTGTAATATGCCAGAGGATGTTTTACAGGTTCTATTCCCTCCAGCGGGTGAAGATTGGCAATTCCCAGCTTCTGCATATTGTGAATAGAAAATCCCTTCACATGCGAGGCAATGTGCCCAAGAGTATCTGCCCCTGCATCACCAAACTGCTCCGCATCCACGGCACCGCCCACCCCCAGGGAATCTATAACGATCACAAACACTCTTCTGAATCTTTCTTTACATTCCATCTGCTACCTCTTTTCTGTTATGCCATATTTTCCGCTCCGGATCACTTTTTTTCCTTTCGGATCAGTTCCCGGACTGCTTCCACTGCCACCTGTATGGCGCCCTCCGTATCGTGTACGACAGGATTCGGCAGATCCTTTTTCGCCCGCTCCTGGTTAGCCACCACCAGAAAAACGCTGCCTGCCCGGACTTTCAGATAACTGGCTACAATGAAAATAGCTGCGGATTCCATCTCCGATGCTTTACAGCCCAGTTTCAACCATGCATCCCATTTGTTCAGCAGTTCATAGCCCACCGGTTTCGTCTCCGGGGAATGCTGTCCGAAAAAGGAATCCTTACACTGCACCACTCCCACATGGTAAGGCTTCTTCAGCGTTTCTGCTGCATTTACAAGGGCATTGGTCACACCAAAATCCGGTACTGCCGGGAACTCAATGGGCGCGTATTCCTTGCTGGTCCCCTCCATGCGGATGGCTCCGTTGGCAATGACGATATCGCCGCTTTTTACATCCAGATCCATGCCTCCGCAGGTTCCTATCCGGATAAATGTATCAGCGCCTGACATGACCAGTTCCTCCATGGCGATGGACGCAGAAGGGCCGCCGATGCCGGTGGATGTCACACTGACCATCTCCCCCTCCAGGGTACCCGTGTAGGTCACATACTCCCTGCTG
This sequence comes from Blautia caccae, assembly GCF_040095955.1. Taxonomy (NCBI): domain Bacteria; kingdom Bacillati; phylum Bacillota; class Clostridia; order Lachnospirales; family Lachnospiraceae; genus Blautia; species Blautia caccae. The sequence goes on from NZ_JBBMFP010000012.1 coordinate 89,743, forward strand.
TCCGCGATCAGCCTGGGATGGTCAAAATATTTCGCGATCTTTTCACAGCGCTTTGGGTCACCCGGCATGATGACATAACGCCCCACATCCCCTCTGCCAACCTGTGTGTGATATTGTTTTCCCTCTACCTCTGAATAATTTATCATATATTCATCCCTTTCCTGTAATTTACGTGGTTCATAGATTTATTATAACAAATCACAGGAAATAAAAAAGGTCATGTGTCTCTTTTTTACAAAAACCTGTTTTCATGTTAAAATAACCTCAGGTTTCACTTCCCTGACGCCTGCCCACTCTGAAAACTCTGCTTCCACTGCGGACACTCACCAGGAGGTAAAAAAATGACATGGAACTTATTATTAATTTCATCTGTAATTCTGCTCTGTATTGTACTGCACCGGATTTCCGATAAGATCGGTGTACCCATGCTGCTGGCCTTTATCCTTCTCGGTATGGCTTTCGGAACAGACGGTATCGTAAAAATCTCTTTCGACAATTATCCGCTGGCGGAAAATATCTGCTCCACAGCACTGATCTTCATTATGTTCTACGGCGGTTTCGGCACCAACTGGAATGAGGCCAGACCTGTTGCCGTCAAATCTGTGTTCCTCTCCACTCTGGGAGTTGTGATCACCGCCGCCCTCACAGGTTTCTTCTGTTATTTTGTCCTGAAATTCAGCTTTCTGGACAGCATGCTCATAGGCTCTGTCATCAGCTCCACGGACGCGGCCTCTGTCTTCTCCATACTCCGTTCTAAAAATATGGGCCTCAAATACGGCACAGCCTCCATGCTGGAGCTGGAAAGCGGCAGCAATGACCCCTGTTCCTATATGCTGACAGCAGTGGTTCTCTCTGCCATGAGCGGCACGGCAAGCGCAGGCTCTGTCTTTTATATGATATTTGCGCAGCTCTTCTTCGGTATTCTCTTTGGATGCCTCATTGCTTTTGCCGCCCGTTTTATCCTGCGGCATATCCGTTTTGATATTGCGGGATTTGATATGGCTTTTGTCATCGCGGCAGCGCTGCTCTCCTATGCACTGCCTTCCATGGCGGGCGGCAACGGATACTTAAGTGCCTATATGGTAGGAATCATTCTCGGCAATACCAAGATCAGGAATAAAAAATCACTGGTAAACTTTTTCGACGGTATCACAGGACTTATGCAGATGCTCATCTTCTTTCTCCTTGGTCTGCTGGCAACGCCCTCAAAGCTTCCCCATATTTTCCTTCCGGCACTGGCAATCGCCCTGTTTTTGACCCTGGCGGCACGGCCTCTGGCGGTCCTGGCCATACTGACGCCATTCAAATGCCGTCTCAATCAGCAGGCCCTTGTCTCCTTTGCAGGGCTCAGAGGTGCAGCGTCCATTGTTTTTGCCATTATGGCCACTGTGGATGAGGCTTATACCGGCTTTGATGTCTATCATATTGTATTTTGTATTGTACTGCTCTCCATCTTATTCCAGGGAAGTTTTCTCTCCCAGGCAGCGAAGAAACTGAATATGAGTGACACAGAGGCGGATGTCATGAAGACCTTCAGTGATTACTCTGAGGAAGTTGACCTGCAGTTTATCCGCATCCGCATAACAGAGACGCACTCCTGGAGCCATACGGCTGTGAAGGACATTCCCCTTCCCCCGGACACTCTTTTTCTCATGCTTCTGCGGGGGGACAAGACCGTGATCCCAAGCGGAGAAACCATTTTTCTCCCCGGGGATACGGCTGTATTAAGCGCCCGCGGATATCAGGAACAAGAAGATCTGGAGCTGACGGAAATGCGGATAACCGCAAAAAGTCCCTGGATCGGTATTAAGATTTCCGACTTCTCTCCCTATCCCGGCGAACTGGTCATTATGATTCTGCGCGGGGAGGAAACGGTTGTTCCCAACGGGGACACAGTCATTATGGAAAATGACCTGCTTGTGATCTATTCCGTACCGGAATACCGGAAAAATCTGCCCGTAAAAGAATTACCTGCCGGATAAGGCAAAAAGCAGCTCCGCGGTTTTATTTTCTGCAGAGCTGCTCTTTTTTACATATAAGATCTCCAGTATCCTACATGTCTTTCATTGATTTCCCTGATAATTTCCGGTTCTATCTTGAAGTTTCTTTCCATATCCATAAGACCGTTGATCTCCTGCTGTACATCTGTCACCTGTGTGTAGCAGAAGCCGCAGATATAAGGTACCTTCTTCACAGCAGTCGTGATCTCATCAAAACGCCGGATGAACTCCTCCCTGCTGTTCACTTTATTGCCGTATCCCCAGCCGCTGTCGTCATTGTTGAAGGCAATTCCGCCGTATTCACTGATCAGGACCGGCTGGCCTTTGTATTCGTATCCGTTTGCCATTGCGGATTTGCTGCTGCTGTGATACATCTCTGTACTCAGAATCTCTTCTTTATGTCCCGCATACCGGTCATAGAAAATATCGCCGCATTCTTCATAATCATGAAGCGTAATGATATCGGAAACTGTATGCTCCCAACCGTCATTGACTACCACCGGGCGGTATCCGTCCATGCTCTTTGTGAGATGGTAAACTGCCTCTGTAAAATGCTGTTGTTTTCTATCCACTTCCACCCTCTGGATTCCCCAGGATTCGTTAAACGGAGTCCAGGTGATAATAGACGGATGGTTGTAATTCTGACGCACAATGTCGATCCATTCCTTTGTGAACAGCTCCACGGCATAATCTGAAAATCCATAGGCAGCGGCAGCCTCACTCCACACCAACATGCCTTTAACATCACACCAGTACAGGAAACGCTCATCCTCGATCTTCTGATGTTTGCGCAGGCCGTTGTAACCAAGCGCGTGGATCTTGTCGATATCTTCGATCAGCGCCTCCTCACTTGGCGGGGTCAGATGGGAATCCTTCCAGTATCCCTGGTCAAGAATGAGTCTCTGATACAGTGGTTTGCCGTTCAGCAGAATGTTTGGTCCATCAATGCGGATTTCCCGCATGCCGAAATAAGAACCCACCTCATCACAAACCTCTCCTTTGTACCGAACGCGGAAAGTAATGTCATACAGATCAGGCTCCTCCGGTGACCAGGTTCTTACGCCCCAGACAAAGGCATTCTCCCCTGAACCGGAGACTTCCAGCACGGTTTTTGCGTGGGAAGCAGCCATGAAAACCGTTCCTTTTGCCACAAACATTCCGTCAAAACTGACCACCGCTTCCACCGAAAGCTCATCGCCGAAGCATTCCGCGGCGGCGGCTATTTCATACTCCAGCTCCACCGCATTGTCTGTGAGTACAGGTGTTATCTTTACGTGGTCCAGTCTGATCTCCGGCACGTATTCCATCCATACGGTTTTCCAGATGCCTGTTGTCTGCACATACCAGCAGGCAAAATTTTCTTTAATCCAGCGCTGTTTTCCTCTTGGCTGGCGGATGTCAGTGGAATCCTCCACCTTCACTACAAGCTCATTTTCCCCGTCACGCACAAGGTCTGTCACGTCAAAGGAAAAGCGGGAATATCCGCCTCTGTGACTGCCCGCAAAACTGCCGTTTACCCACACTTTTGTCAGGAAATCACTGCCTTCAAAATGCAGGAGAAGCCTTTTGCCGCAAAGCATTTCGCCATTTACCGCAAAGCTGCGTCTGTACCAGACATTTTCATGGATCTCCTCCTCGCCGATACCGCTCAAGTTGGTCTCGTAGGTAAAGGGAACCTGAATCTGTCTCTCTCCTTTAAACTTCTCATACCATGCCTCTTTTTCTCCGCGGTTTTCGTCATCGAATCCAAAATCCCATGTCCCGTTTAAATTCATCCAGTTGTCACGCACAAACTGGGGTCTCGGATAGTCTTTTTTGTAGCATTTCATTTCTGTTTGTCCTCCTTATAGGTAAATGTCAATTACTTTTCCTGTCATCCCTTGACGCCGGACATGGTGATGCCTTCCACGATCTGACGCTCAAACAGGATATAAATAAGAATAACAGGCACCGCTGCTATCATATTTGCTGTCATTGGTTTTACATAGTCCACCGTATAAGTTCCCGCAAAGGTCGGAATACCTATGGGAAGGGTGAACTTGCTGCTGCTCATGGAACAGAGCAGGGGCCAGAGATAATTGTTCCAGCTTCCGATAAAGGCGAAAATACAGACAGTTGAGATAACCGCCTTTGACAAGGGCAGCACCACTTTGAAGAATGCGGTCAGCTCTCCTCCCCCGTCAATCTGCACTGCCTCCAGAAGCTCGTTTGGCAGTCCTTTAAAAAAGGTCACCATTATGATCAGATTCATGGAACCCGCAATTGTGGGCAATACAAGGCCTGCGTAGGAATCAATGAGATTCAGGCCGTTTGCCGTGATAAAAAGAGGTACAATGGTTGCTTCCCCCGGCACCATCAATCCCAGAAGAAAATAGAAATATAGCGCATTGCTCCCCTTAAATTTGATCTTTGCCAGAGCATACGCAGCCATGGCAGAAAGGATCACGGTCAGAACTGTAGTCAACACAGCGATAAATACACTGTTGAACAGCCATTTTGTAACATCCGAACCCAGAATAAGATCCGGGTAATTCTGGAATGTATACGGTGGTGTGAACCAGTCCAGTATACTATTGATCTGCTTTCCCTCTTTCTGGAAGGAAACTGCCAGAGACCACAGAATCGGCGTCATAAAGATCGCCGCCAGGATCACGGATATGATGGATAATACAATACTGCCCGGTTTTTTCTTTGCCTTAGAATTCATCAGCCTCTGCCCCCTTTCTCTCAATCGTCTTCTGCACAATAGTCAATACTACAAGTATCAGAAACAGTACATAGGACATGGCTGCCGCATACCCCATGTTGTTTTTCTTGAAGGCTGTCTCATATACGTACTGGATCAGCGGCCTTGTAGATCCTGCCGGCCCGCCTACTGTGATCATATAAATCTGTCCAAATACTTTGAAACAAGCAATGACCTGCAGAAGAACCACCAGATAAGTAGTCGGCTTCAAAAGCGGCAGTACGATGGAGAAAAGCTGCTGTCTCTTGGTTGCGCCGTCTATGGATGCGGCCTCATATATCTGGGGCGATATATCCTGAAGCGCAGACAGATACAGAAGCATGGAAAATCCAACCGTCCACCAGATCGTCATGGCTGTGATGGCTGACCAGGCAAGACCGCTCTCGTTGAGCCACTGCAGCTCCCTGTCCGGGGGAAGGACCTTAATAAAATGCAGAAATCCGTTGATAAATCCCCGGTACGGCGTGAACATATATTTTGCTATAAATGCCGCAACAGACACAGACAGTACACTGGGAAGATAATAACAGATACGCAGGCCCTTCTTTAATTTGTTCGGCCGGTTGGCAAACAAGGCTAGAATCAGTGCCATAATCACCAGAAGGGGTGTGGTGATCAGTACGAAATACGTAGTGTGCCATAGGGCGTCCAGAAACTTTTTATCCCCCAGGAATTTTATGTAATTGTCAAGTCCCACGAACTTTACTTTTCCCATCAGAGACCATTTATGAAGGCTGACATAGACACCCTGGATCACCGGCCAAATGGTAAATACTGTATACAGGATAAAAAAGGGCAGTATGAATCCCAGTCCTGCCAGCAGGTTTTTTCGCTTTCTTTTTTTACTCACTTGATTTCCTCCTTACAGCTTCCCGCTCACGATAGTTTTGCTGTCTGCAAGGGAAAGGAGAGCCTTATGCTCCCCCTTCTCTGCCCTGCTTATTTACGGAAGATTCGTATCAAGTTCGTCGTAAAGCATACCGACTGCCTCTTCTGCGTCAGTATCACCTGACCACAGAGTATTCAGACTGTCAATCATACCTGACTTCATAGCATTAAATGTAGAAACCTTTGAGGGAAGAACTGCTGTCTCCAGAGCTTCCATGTAGCTGCTTCTGTAGGGCATATCCAGATATTCCTGGCTTTCCCTGACTGCATTGCTGGCAGGGATCTGACCTGAGCCTGCCCATGTAAGGCCGCCTTTTTCGGAAGCACTTACCATAAATTCCACTGCTGCCTTGCTGTCCTCCTCGCTTCTGTCTTTCTTAGTCGGAAGAATCAGTGTATGGGAGTCTGCCCAGCATGCATTCTTGTCAAACATCTGCGGATAAGGCATGGCACCGAAATTCAGGTTTTCTGTTTTCTCCAGGGCTCCGGTTCCCCATGTACCACCAATATAGATGCCGGCTTTTCCGCTCTGGAAAAACTGCTGGTGGTCATCAATTCCTTCTGCCACATAGCCCTTGTCATAGAGGCTCTTTACAAATTCCGCCGCCTTTACCGCAATGTCTTTATCCATGGTGACTTCACTGCCGTCTTCATTCACAAGAGGGGTTCCTCCCATCTGGAAGTAAGTCGCCCACCATACACGATATGGGTCATCACCATTATTTGTCAGAGAGATAACTGAGCCTCCCTCCGGGATAACCGCTTTGATCTTATCACAAACTGCGTAGAAATCGTCTTCACTGGCAATAGCAAGCTGGCCCTCGTCATTCAGCGCGACGCCTGCCTGGTCCAGGATATCTTTGTTGAAATACATGATCTCTGCATGGGTATCCAGCGGAACCGCGTAAATAGAGCCGTCAAAGGTTACAGATTCCAGGGATGTCTCGGAATACATGGTGCTCAGGTCCACGCCCAGTTCATCCAGATAATCGTCCAGAGGGGCAACCACACCCTGTTCTACCAGTTCCGGAAGGGATGATGCATGGGAAACACCAATATCAGGGCCTTTGCCTGCTGCCACTGCTGTCTGCAGCTTTGTATAGTAATCTGCCCATACCAGCATAATGGACTGTACCTGCTTTTCCGGGCCACCCTCATTGTATTCGCTTATCATCTTATCCATGAATTCCCCGTCGCCGCCGCTGAACAGAGACCAGAATACCAATTTATTTTTGTCTACAGCAACTGCTTCCGGATTGTTGACTGTTCCATCGTCGTTTACATCCGCTGAGGCCTCTTCACCCTGCTCTTCGGTTCCTTCTTCCTGAGAGGATTTTACCCCCCCCCCTCGCTTTTTTCTGAATTTTCGCTTCCACAGCCGGAAAGGACTGCTGCTGCAGTTAATGTAAGTGCCAGGATCGATGCGATTGCTTTACGTTTCATACTTTCTCTTCCTCCTTGAAATTTGGTTTCTTATCCTTTTGTGACCGGTCATAAAAACAATATTACTGTTGGTTATTTCTTTGTAAAAGCCTCATTTAAAACAGTTTTATTGTTCTTTATGTATCTATAATACCGTCATTCCGTCAGTATGTCAAGTTTTATTTTGCTAATTTTTGTGTTTTTGACCATTTATAACAGCATTTCTATTTATATACAGCAGTATTACTGTTTTATTAAGTATCTTTTTACTGTTTGTTTTCAGTATTTCTGTCATAACTGAGTGGGTGTGCTTCTTGTTCTCATAATTATTTGGCATGTGATGTCAAAACTGCAGGCTCCCGCAGTAAGCCAAAAGGTCCAAAGACAGAATTCCTCTGCTTATAATTTAAAAATATAATTTACAATAGGATTTTTCATATACCAGATCTGGTATAGATTTGTAAGACAGGGATGCCGCTGTCAGATTAAGCAGCATCCGCTCTCAGAATTTCGGTTATGTTATCAGGTCTCAGAAGCAGCGGATCAAATTTTATCCATTTTATCCATAAATTCGGCAACGGAGCCGACATGTGCCGCCAGCTTCAAATACTTTAAAAGGACGTCCCGATTCCTCTCCCCCAGGATTTTATCTCTGAGTTCATCGGAAACAGACCCCAGATCCTGCAGTAAGAACAGGACTGACTCAGACTTGCCTTCCGTTTTGCCTTCCGCTTTTCCTTCCGCGCGCTCATCTCTCAATAACTCTTCCAGCAGCATGAATTTCTCCTCCATTTCCCGGCTGCTCTTGATTTTTATCATAGACTCCTGGATCTTTTTTATAAAATCATCCCGGTAATCCTGAGTGCTCTCAGGCAGATCAGCCTTAACAAATTTCAGAAACTTAACTAGATTTTCAGGTACTTCTTTCTCATTTTCCCCACAGGTGCTTAAAAATATGGTAACTCTCCCGTCCGAAACAGTTCTCTTTGTCTCTGCACAGACATTCTGAAGCGTATAGCGGTATTTCTTCAGGCCAAAGGGGTCAAAATCACAGATAAAGATCACATAAGCTGCGGGAAGCCGTTCATAATCCTCCCCTGTAAGCAGCAGCTCCATGTCCATCTGGCTGTGATAGTATCTGGCCCTTTTCTCCAAAAAAGACTTTTTTGCCACCTGCATTTCTACATTGTAATGTGTTCGGTTCTCATCTTTGGCTATGATGTCAAGTCGTATCCCCCGGTATTCCGGATGATAAATCATGCTTTTCTCTCTGCTAATTTCTACCTTTTCAATAGGAAAACCCACAGCCATCTCCAGAAAATCACGGCAGATTTCTTCATTTACCATAACTGCACCAAACATAAAATTGTCTTTGAACATCAGTTGTGCCAGTTTTCTGTTTTGATTCATAAACAACCTCCGCATAAGCAGAGGAATTCTGTTCTGATTATATCACATCAGGTTTGCAATTGCCATATTTAATTTTATATATTCGGATTTTCCTTTTGAGTCACTGCTCTTCCCAAACAGTAAGCAGGCAAGCCTGACGCCCATAAGGCAGGAGGTACTGTTTCCTCCGTGCCGGCCAATACGCTTGGCGCTGCACAGATCGGGAAGATTCTGCTCCATATGGCACCGACAGCCTGTACAACAGATTTGATTTAATACTCCACACTCATTACAATATCCTGCTCATAGTTTCCAAAAGACTTTCCAAACAGATTAAATCCGCCTATATACCTGGCGTCCTCCTTATTTCCTATCCGTACATCAATGTATGGCTTCTCCATGAGGAAGAGGTCCTCCAGTGTGGCTTCCGCTGCCTTGCTTCCATTGATAAAACAGCCGTCTCCAAGTATCTCCCAGGTCATGAGCATTCCGTACTGGGTAGAGCCGTCCGGCCATACGGCGGGATTCAGTCTGCCTCTTCTGCTTCCGAAATCGCCTGGGCATGTCCAAGTTCCGCAGTCCACACCGTTTATCCATACCGTGATATCTGATTTCCAGTCCTCCCTGTATCCCGGAGCCTCGGAACAGATTTCCATGGACAGGCTCAGGCTCTTGGCATAACGGTTCTTTGGCACTGCGTTTGCGAATTTGTATTCCACATAGCCGGCAGATGTCCAGAAAAGTCCGGCTCTTATTTTCTCCGGATCATAAAAGCTGTACTCAGTATCCTCCATACCGATGACGCCTTCCGGGGAGTACAGGCCGCAGGTGGGATGGACCTTGCAGCCCGTATAACTGCCGATGGGCATTTCCACACTGACGATCTCATTGACGTCCAGGTTCCGCCTGAGCAGACACATATTTACAAAATCAAATTTTCTGCTGCACACCTTCATGGTTCCCCTGCTGCCCGGCTGTTCCTCCATACGGATCAAATCCGCCTTCTCTAAAAGCTTCAGATGAAAGGCAGCACTGGACTGGGGAATGTCCAGCGCCTTTGCGATCTCTCCTATGATCATATTGTCAGAATAGAGAAGCTTCAGGATTTCCACACGCACAGGGGAAGATAAAGCCTTTCCCACGTCACAGAGCGTCTCCACATTCTCCATATCCAGCTCTCTTATTTTTGCCATAATTCACCAACCCGTTTCTTTTTCTGATACAGCCATATGCGGTATCTCCATAGATTTTGTTTTTAGTATATCATCTTCTCCTGGCAGCAGCAAGAAAGTTTATGGCTGTATTCTCTTACCTTTTTTCTTTTTATCGGCTATGTATTTCACTTCCCGTCCCAAAAAGAACAGCGCCAGCAGATTCGGAATTGCCATCATACCGTTCAATGTATCGGACAGTTCCCATATAACACCCGGGGAAAGCATGCAGCCCGGCAGGGTCAGCAGAATATAACAGAACCGGTACGCTGCGGCGCCCTTTTCCTTACAGAGATAAGCAGCGGTCCGTTCTCCGAAGCAGGACCATCCCACAATGGTGGCAAAGGCAAACAGTACGGTGGCAGCGGCCAGAAACTGTTTTCCGAAAGGTATGGCCGTGGAAAATGCCATTCCCGTAAGTGTGGTGCCGTCAATATTCTCAATGCCTGCGGCCAGGTTCTGCAGACAGATTTCCGGCTGATAGACGCCGCTGACCAAAATAACAAGGGCTGTGACCGTGCAGACTAAAATCGTGTCTATGAAAATTTCTGCGATTCCCCACATTCCCTGGGTTTCCGGGTCTTTGACATCGGACTGCGCATGGGCGATCACCGAGGAACCAAGACCTGCCTCATTGGAAAAGATACCGCGGGCAACGCCCATCTGCAGCGCCCTGCTGATTCCGTATCCCGCTGCACCGCCCACTGCTGCCTTCACACGGAACGCCTCCCGGAATATGATACCGAATGCATCCGGTATCATCTCCTTATGGGCCCACAAAACCACCAGCGCCCCCAAAAGGTAAGCAGCCGCCATAACCGGGACCAGTTTCTCTGTGAGTGCTGCCACGCGCTTCAATCCTCCGTTCAGCACATAAGCGGTTGCCAGCATAGTCACAACACCTGTGAAAAAGGCCGGTATATGAAAGGCCTCCTCCAGGCCTTTTGCCATGGAATTCCCCTGTACCATGTTTCCCATGCCAAAAGAAGCGCCCAGGCAGCAGAGTGAAAAAATAACGGCCATCCATCTACAGTGAAGCCCTTTGTCCATATAAACCATGGCTCCCCCCACCCAGCCGCCGTTTTCATCCCTGTAGCGGTAACGGATTCCCAGATAGTTCTCCGCGTAATTGGTCATCATTCCAAAGAATGCGGAAACCCACATCCAAAATATAGCGCCGGGTCCGCCGGCCATGAGCGCAGTTGCCACCCCTGTGATATTTCCGGTTCCCAAAGTTGCCGCCAGCGCAGTGCAGAAAGACTGGAACTGGGAGATGGAATGCTCCTCTTTTGTTTTTCTCACCTCTTCTTTTTTCAGCAGGGAACCCAGTGTGGTGCTAAACCATTCCTTTGCATGGGTGATCTGGAAAAATCTTGATTTTATGGTAAATCGTATGCCTGTTGCCAGAAAGAAAAACAGCATCCCCGGACTCCAGACAAATTCGTGAAGCGTGTGCAGAAAGTTTGACATGCAGGACCTGCCCAAAAAGATATTCATAGCAGTATATGAGAGTGCTGTCCGAACTATGAACAGCCGGAAAGAGCGGGAAGAGAAAAAGGCTGCTCCGGTCATCCCGAAACAGCCTTAAATACATATGTTTTACAGCGGAATTACTCGAAAGCTTTTCCTACAGAACCAAACAGTTCCATTTTCTCTTTGATAGTAGCACAGATAGCGTCAAAGCCCGGTTTTAATAATTTACGCGGGTCATAGCCTTTGCCCTGGTTATCTTTTCCTGCTTCGATGTACTCACGTGTAGCAGCAGCGAAAGTAAGCTGGCACTCTGTGTTTACGTTGATCTTGGATACGCCAAGGTCGATGGCTTTTTTGATCATATCAGCCGGGATACCTGTACCGCCGTGCAGAACTAACGGCATCTCGCCTGTCAGTTTCTGGATGTCATCCAGAACGTCAAAACGAAGGCCAGCCCAGTTTTCCGGGTATTTTCCATGGATATTTCCAATACCTGCTGCCAGCATGTCCACACCCAGATCAGCGATCATCTTGCATTCCTTCGGGTCTGCGCACTCGCCCATTCCCACAACGCCGTCTTCCTCGCCGCCGATGGAACCAACTTCAGCTTCCAGAGATAAGCCGAGGCCTTTGCAGACACCTGCTAACTCTTTTGTCTTCTCAACGTTCTCTTCGATGGGGTAATGAGAACCATCAAACATGATGGATGAGAATCCGGCTTTGATACATTTGTAGCATCCTTCATAAGTACCGTGATCCAAATGCAGAGCCACCGGAACAGTGATGTTCAGCTCTTCAATCATAGCCTTTGTCATTTCCGCAACGGTCTTGAAACCGGTCATGTATTTTCCGGCTCCCTCGGATACACCCAGGATGATCGGGGATTTGCACTCTTCTGCTGTTAACAGAGCTGCTTTTGTCCACTCCAGGTTATTGATATTGAACTGTCCTACTGCATAGTGTCCTGCTTTTGCTTTTTTAAGCATTTCAGCTGCTGATACTAACATAAATATAACCTCCACTAATTGAAAATTCTCGCTTTTCCCATCCCTGCTCAGACGAATGGCCTGTTCATAAGGAAAGAACGATTTGTTATTATTATAACACATTTCCCCCTTCTGGCAAGCTTTTCTTACGCAAATTTACCAATACTGAGCACCTGCTGTTATCCCTTAACGCCTCCGGCAGTCATACCCGCTATAAAATATTTCTGAAAAGCCAGGAAAAGTATCAACACGGGAATGATTGCCATAACTGACCCTGCAAGCAGAATATCATAATTATTTCCATAAGGAGTCATCAATGTTGAAAGTCCGATAGGCAGAGTCATTTTGCTGTTACTCTTCAATACGATCAAAGGCCACAGAAAATTATTCCAGCTGATCATACCCTGGTATATTCCCATGGAAGCAAATGCCGGAGCCATCAGCGGAAGAATGATCTTTACAAAAATACCAATCTCTGTACAGCCATCTACCCGAGCCGCATCCAAAAAGGCTGTTGATATACCTTTTAAGAACTGGTAAAAAAAGAAAATGGGGATAGGTGCTGCAATAAAAGGAAGAAGAACACCGGTAAATCTATCAATGAGCTGAAAAGTAATCATCTCTTTATAAAGAGGCAGCATAATAATCTCCATTGGTATCATCATTATCAAAAGCATACAGGAAAACCACAATTTTTTCATTTTAAATTCATACATAGCAAATCCATAGGCCACAGATGCACTTACAAATAAGGACAACAGTGTCTGCACAATTGTCAGCAGAAAACTATTTTTAAACCAGATAAAGTACTCTGTTCCGGATGTAAACAGGCTCTTAAAATTAAAAAAGCCCATAATATCCAAATCTATCCTGGCATTCAACCCGGAACGTATAATCTCTGATGAAGGCTTTAGTGCTCCAATTACCAGGCAAAGTATGGGAAATAACACAATCACGGAAAGAATCAAAAAAATCAGCATAATACCTGCGTTTATCTTCTTTTTAGTCATTTATGCCCTCTCCTTTTTATTTGAAATATACATCTGCACTGCATTAAATGCCAAAGTCACGATCAGCAGAAATACACCAATGGAAGATCCGAATCCCATATTATTCTGTTCCCATCCTGCTCTGTACAGATATCCCACAATTGTAAGTCCCATATCATTCGGTGAACTGTTCCCTGCCCACAGCATATAACTCTCTGTGAACATAGCAAGACCGCCGTAGATAGAAATGGTCAGGACATACGTTGTTATTGGCCTCAACATAGGCACCGTGATATATCTAAACTTCTGCCATGTATTTACACCATCCAGATCTGCAGACTCATAAATTTCTTCTGGAATGCTCTGAAGACCGGAAAGAAAATACAGCAGATTTATCCCTACCCATCTCCAGAATGCCAGAAAGATCAGAACCATAAAACCAGTGGTACCATTTCTTAACCATTTTACCGGACTTTTCCCGAAGACACCAATAATCTGATTCATCAGCGCGCCGTCAGATTCGGCAAACAGAAGCCGAAAAATAATGCCCGCCACTACAACAGATGTCAATGTGGGCACAAATAATGCAGACTTAAAAAATGTCTTTCCCACCATTTTTCTGCTGTTGATCATACAAGCCAAAATCATTGGCACAGGTATTAAAATTGCAAGTGTAATCAGTGTATACGCCAGACTGTTTTTTACTGCCTTAAAAAATGTTGGGTTTAACAGATTTCTATAATTCTCCATACCGATATATTCCACCATTCCAGGCAGTACCGACTGGAAACTCATCTGTACAATGGAAATAACAGGGTACAGAAAAAATATCAGAAAAGACAACATAAAAGGCAGAATAAACAAGTATGGCGCTGCTTTTTTTGAATAACCAAACTGTTTGATTCTTTTCACCATATTAACCCCTTTTCCTTTATCAGAAATCCGGCACGGAATATACCCTTGACAGAATATATTCCGTTTATTCCGGTTAACCTTTTACTTTAATGAAGCAGCCTCTTCACTGCAGACAACTGCCGGATCCTCTTTCTCTTCAAATGCCCTGTACATCACTTTTGTATTCATGGCACTCACTACATCAGGGAAGTTCTCCCCTACTGTTATGGCCGGAATTTCGTCTTTTACTTCCAGTAATGCTTCAAAAGGATTATTCTTAAAATACTTTGTGTATTTTGTATCAGCTTTTTTCACTTCATCCATATCCCAGACATCACTGCGCATGGGATCAAATCCTAAAATTGTATATTCTCTTACAGCTCCTTCCTCAGAAAGTTTTGCAAAGGCAAGAAATTCTGCTGCGAGCTCCTGATTTTCACATTGTACAGTGACTGCTGTTCCGGTACCGCCAAGGCCAACCGACCGGTCCTGTCCCTCTTCCCATACTGGATTAGGCGCGATTATAATTTTCCCGCTCAAATCAGGCATATAATCTGTAAAACGCCCCATATACCACATAGGCATCATAGCCGAAGCTGAGCCCCCCTCATTCATAAAGCCCCAATACTCCTCACATTGATGGCTGCCGCCCGGAGAGACAACAGCAGTTCCGTCATCCAGCATTTCCTGAAGGAACGTAAGTGTCTTTATCATCTCAGGAGAATTTACATTATTGGTACCGTCTTCTTTTAAAAGCCCGCCGCCCTGCTGAGCAAGAAAAGGCATGAGAAAAAACGGATCATTTCCGGTATCTACTGTGCACATAGGTTTCCCTGTTTTTTCAAGCACTGTCCTGCCGGCTTCATGGAAATCATCCCATGTCTTAATCTGTGTATAATCCACACCGGCTTCCTCAAGAATTTCCGCATTGTAGTATGTCATAGATGCACCTACATGAAAATCCAAACCGTAACAGTTGTCATCTTTGGTATAAATATCAAGCCTGGACTGCACCACATTATCTTTATACTGTGCAATGGCATCATTTAAAGATACCAGCTGCGGTTCACCCTTTAGAAAATTGGCAAATTTTCCGAGTTCGATATCAGCCATATCAGGAGCGCCTGTCCCTGCCTGCAGGGCAATGAGAAGTTTATTGTGCATATCCTCATACGGCAGTACAGAATATGTCAGTTTTATCTGTTTATCCGGATTTTCTTCATTCCAGAGTGCCTGCATTTCATCGTAAAAATCACAGTGAAGTTCCGTGGTCAGCCATATTTCAAAATCTGTCGCGGCTTTATTTCCTGCAGTCTCCTCCTCTGTATTTGTGTCACTCTTTTATTCATTTTCTGTACTCTGGCTGCTGTTATTCCCACATCCTGCAAGCAGACCAAACGCCAAAACTACCCCAATGGCATAAGCAATTGTTTTTCTCTTCATAAATAAATACCTCCTTTAGCGTATACTTAGAATTTACTGTTTTCTTCCCGCTGCCCTCCTTCTACAGCCTTATCAATAAAACACTTCTCGGTGGAATTTCGAAATCTATTCCCCGTTCCGTCATTTTATAGTCATAAAATTGTACTTTTTTCACACAGTCAGACGCCTGCACAGTATTGTGCGCATTCATCGCCCCGTGAAGAATAAACGCTTCTGCCTCGTCTGCCTTACCACCTAAAATTTCACATTCTATATCATAAGAAGTATCTGCAGAAAAATTCACAATTGTAATATTTAACTTCCCATCATCCCCGATAGATACGGAATGATTCATATTCACTATTCTGTCAGCTTCCGGACCAATCTCCTCTGTTTCCAGATAGCTATCCAAAAGTATAGCGTTTTGATGATATTTGAACATATCATATACATAATAAGTAGGTGTTTTAACAACTTTATCTTTCTCCGTGATAAGAACAGACTGCAGAACATTAACAGCTTGTGCTATATTAGCCATGGAGATTCTGTCACTGTATTGATTAAAAATATTAAGGTTCGCAGCTGCAGTCACCGCATCACGGACTGTATTCTGCTGAAACAGATGTCCCGGATTCGTGCCGGGTTCCGGATTATACCAGTTTCCCCACTCGTCTATGATGAAATCGACTCTTCCCTTCGGGTCATACCTGCGCATAATTCCTGTATGTATACGAATCAGATTTTCCATTTTCAAAGACTGTGAAATTGTGTGATACCATTCACTCTCTCCGAATTTTATGGACTCTCCCTTCTGTCCTTCTATGTTTACACCCGGATATGTATAGTAATGCAGAGAAATCGCATCCAGATTATTCGCTGCCTTTTTCATCAGGACATCTGTCCATTCGTAATCATCATCCAGCGGTCCGCAGGCAATTTTGTAAACAGATTCCTCACCATAGCTTCTGACGTAAGTTTGAAACTGATTATAAACATCCGCATAATAACCTGCAGTCATGTTTCCTCCGCAAAGCCAGTTTTCATTTCCTATTCCCAGGTATTTCAGTTTCCAGGGCTTCTCCTGCCCATTTTTTTTTCTGAGACGAGTAAGGGAAGAATCTCCTGCAAATGTCATATATTCAATCCATTTCTGCATCTCTTCCACTCTTCCGCTTCCCAAATTCACGTTTATATAGGGTTCACAGCCAATCTGTCTGCAGAGCTCAAAAAACTCGTGTGTTCCAAAACTATTATCTTCCACATCACCTCCCCAATGTGTATTTATGGTCTTACGCCTTTCACTGCGTGTGCCAATTCCGTCCATCCAGTGATATTCGTCTGCAAAATTCCCTCCCGGCCAGCGCAAAACAGGAACGCGTATTTCTCTGAGAGCTGACACTACGTCTTTTCTCATTCCTTTTTCATTTGGTATACCGGAGTTCTCACCGACATAAATCCCTTCATAAATGCAGCGCCCCAGATGTTCTGTAAAATGCCCGTATATATTTTTATTAATGCGGTTTTTCCGATGATAACCATTGATGACCAGTCTGCTCATGGACTTTCCTCCCTTAATTTAACTTTTTAATTTAATATTTAATGTTTTGATTGATTAATTGTATAGTATCACTATTTTATCGACATGTCAACGCTTTTATTAGTCATTATTCAACATTTTTTAATGTATTTAACATTTATATTAAATATATTTCTTATTATTAAGTATATTTTCAAACAAATATTTAGTCTTTTTGTACGTTGCCATGTTTTTTTTTAAATGTTATAATCTGGTAATAGAAAGCGTATCTATGAAAGGAAATCCTTATGCTGTATTTTAAAAACCCAGAACAGGCTCTGCCTGTCTTTAAAGCATTGTCATCAGAAGTCAGGCTGAAAATCCTGAATATCATTTCAGAAAACGAAGGAAAAAATCTGAATGAAATTGCTCAGATGCTTAGTCTTACCAACAGTGCAATCTCAACCCATATCAACAAATTGCTGGAAGCGGATTTAATTGAAATCCATTCTGTATCCGGTACAAGAGGTTCCATGAAAATATGTAAACCCAAACATAATAATCTGATCGTTGAATTGCAGCCATCCATCACCCAGGAGAACTGTTATCATCAGGACATCCGTATTGGTCATTATACTGCCTGTCAGGTAAAGCCAACTTGCGGTCTGGCCACTGTAAACGGCCTGATTGGTGAATTTGATGATCCCAGATATTTTTATTTTGCTCAGAGATTTGAGGCTTCTGTTTTATGGTTCTCCTCAGGATATATCGAATACAATATTCCCAATGATTTAAAAGCGGGGGAACGTCTGGTTGAACTGCAGCTGTCTTTTGAAATTTCGTCTGAGGCACCGGGCTTTCAGGATGTCTATCCCTCAGATATTTATTTTTCAGTCAATGATGTCCCACTTGGTTACTGGGTAAGTCCTGGAGATTATGGCTCAAAACGCGGCCGTTTTAATCCCTCCTGGTATCCGGACGGCAACAATCAATACGGGCTGCTCAAAATGCTCATTGTCAATAAAAACGGAACCTTCATCGATGGAAGCACTAAAATCTCAGATACCACCATTGATGACCTGCATATTGATTACAGCCATCCCATCACCCTGCGTTTTTCTAATCCGGAGGATACCCGAAATCCCGGAGGATTTACTATTTTCGGTGCAGGTTTTGGAAATCACAATCAATCCATCAAAGCAAAGCTTTTATATGAATGACAACCTGACAACAAAAAAGCCCTTTGCCATATGCATTCTCAGCACACAGCAAAGGGCTTTTATATCATAATTTACTCTATTATTTACAACCGCATCTTAAAATCCTCATACCCAAACGCCTTCACCACCTCGCACTCCCCATGTTCCCGCTCCACAGCAATTGCGGGCAGACACATACCGTTAAAGGTATTATTCTTCACCATGGTATATATGGCCATATCGCCGAATTCCAGGCGTTCCCCCACTGACAGGGGATGGTCAAAGGAATAGGTTCCTATCACATCGCCGGCCAGACACGTCGGCCCGGCCAGACGATACGTGTATGGGTATTCCCCCGCCTCCCTGCTTCCGGCCAGAGGCGGTCTGTAGGGCATCTCCAGTACATCGGGCATATGGCAGGCAGCAGAGGCATCTAAAATGGCGATGCCGCCGTCCTGGGAAAAGGTATCCAGCACCTTTGTAAGAAGCACCCCCGCGTTTAATGCCACCGCCTCACCGGGTTCCAGATAGACGGTGACCCGGTATTTTTCCCGAATGTGCCGGATACATTCCTCCAAAAGCCCGATGTTGTAACCCGGTCTGGTAATATGGTGTCCGCCGCCGAAATTTACCCATTTCATCCGGTACAGATACTCACCGAACTTCTCCTCCACAGCATCCAGTGTTGTTTTCAAGTCATCTGCGTCCTGCTCGCAGAGTGTGTGAAAATGTATTCCCTCCACACCTTCCAGAAGCTCCGGCCGAAACCGTTCCCTCGTCACACCCAGTCGGGAACCGGGTGCACAGGGGTCATAGACGGCATGTCCCTCCTGCGTGGAACACTGGGGATTGATCCGTATCCCCATACTTTTTCCCGCGTCCAGCACCCGTTTCCCGTATTTTTCTATCTGCGCAAAAGAATTGAATACAATATGCCCGCAGTAAGAAAGGATCTCCTCAAACTCCTCCTCCTTATAGGCTGGGGAATAGATGTGGTTTTCCTTTCCCATCTCCTTCGCCCCCAGTCTTGCCTCGAAAAGTCCGCTGGCAGCCGTACCGCTCAAATAACTGCCGATCAGCGGATAGAGGCTGTACATGGAAAACGCCTTCTGTGCCAGCAGTATCCTGCACCCGGTCCGGTCCATGATTCCTTTTAAAAGGCGCAGGTTTTTCTCCAGATCCGGTAAGGAGACCAAATAGCACGGCGTGGGCAGTTCCTCCCGTCTCATAGGCCTACTCCACCAGGCAGGGGGTCTCATTTATCTGATACGGCAGCCCCCACTCCTTCAGTGCCTCCATAAACGGGTCCGGATCAAACTCCTCGATATTGTGCACACCTGGCTTGTTCCAGGTACCGGTCATAAGCATCATGGCACCGATCATGGCCGGCACTCCGGTGGTGTAGGACACTGCCTGGGAACCGGTCTCCTTATAACACTCCTGATGGTCACACACATTATAAATATACAGATGCTGTTCCTTCCCATTCTTTTTGCCTGTAAATATACAGCCGATATTAGTCTTGCCCTTTGTCCTGGGCCCCAGGGCCGCCGGGTCAGGAAGCACAGCTTTTAAAAACTGCAGCGGCACGATTTCCTTTCCCTCATACAGTATGGGTTCAATGGATGTCATTCCCACATTTTCCAGACATTTCAGATGTGTAAGATAACTCTCCCCGAAAGTCATGAAGAAACGTATCCTTTTGATCCCCGGAATATTCAGCGCAAGAGATTCCAGTTCCTCATGGTGGAGCAGATACATATCCTTTTCCCCCACTTCCGCGAAATTATATACCCGCTTGATCTCCATGGGTTCTGTCTCCACCCAGTGCCCGTCCTCCCAATAGGAGCCTTTGGCGGAAACCTCGCGGATGTTGATCTCCGGATTGAAATTGGTGGCAAAAGGATACCCATGGTCCCCGCCGTTACAGTCCAGAATATCAATATAGTTGATCTCATCAAAATAATGTTTCAGCGCATAAGCGGAGAATACTCCCGTGACACCCGGGTCAAATCCGCTCCCCAGCAGTGCGGTGATGCCGGCCTTCTCAAACTTTTCCCGGTAGGCCCACTGCCATTTGTATTCAAATTTCGCCGTATCTTCCGGTTCATAATTGGCAGTATCCACATAGTGAGTCCCGGTGGCCAGACAGGCCTCCATGATCGTCAGGTCCTGATAGGGAAGCGCCAGATTCAAAACCACCTGCGGTTTTTCCCTCTCGATCAGAGCTGTCAGCTCCGCCACATTGCCTGCATCCACCTGCGCGGTTGTGATCCTAGTCTTTGTCTTTCCCTCCAGTTCCGCCTTCAGGGCATCGCATTTTGACAGCGTCCTGCTTGCAATACAGACCTCGTCGAATACCCGGCTGTTCGCACAGCATTTACGGATCGCAACGCCTGCCACACCGCCGCAGCCGATCACCATTACTTTTCCCATATTCTTTTCCTCCTGTCATTTATTTTTTTGTAAACGTGAGATAGCTGTTCAATCATGTCTGCGCATTTACAGAGCAAGCAGCATCTCTCTCACGATTTTTCCTGCCGTAGCTGTGGATACACCGCTCTGGTCAAAAGGCGGACACAGCTCATTCACGTCACATGCTATAACCCGGCATTTTCCGCACACCAAAAGCACTGCCTGCAGAAGTTCCAAAAAGGTTACGCCTCCTGCCTCCGGAGTACCCGTTCCCGGAAATACGGAGGGGTCCAGCACATCCAGGTCCAGCGTAAAATACACCGGCTTTCCCGAAATTCTGTCAACTGCCCGGGAGATTCCCTTCAGATCAAAGGGATGCATGTTTACATGCCCTTTTTCTGCCCACAGAAATTCTTCCCGGTCACCGGAACGAATGCCGAACTGAAAAATGCGGTCATCCCCCACCAATTCCCAGCAGCGCCTCAGCACACAGGCATGGGAGAGCTCTACCCCCAGATAATCCTGCCGCAGATCCGCATGAGCGTCAAAATGCACGATACAGAGGTCAGGATACTTCTTTGCTGCTGCCCGCACACTTCCCAGGGTCACCAAATGTTCCCCGCCGATCATAAAGGGCAGCTTGCCGTCTCTCAAAATCTCCCCTGCCCGGTCCTCAATCTGGTAAAGCACCCGGGCGGTATCCCCGATGGGAAGCTCCAGATCCCCGCTGTCAAATATTTTAAAATCTGTCAGGTCTTTTTTCTGATAAGGACTGTATGTCTCAAGGCCATAGGATTCATTCCGGATGGCCTGGCTTCCAAACCGGGTTCCCGGCCTGAAGGATGTGGTGGAGTCAAAAGGCGCTCCGAATATGACAATACGCGACTCCTCATATTCCCCGCCGCATCCGATAAAATTCACAATATTTTTACTCAACATCTTTCAGCATCTCCTCCACATAAGCCGGCAGGGCAAAAACTCCCGCATGAAGCCTGGGCAGATAATATCTGGTGTGTATCCCCAGAAGTTTCCATCTGACCCCATCCAGGTCGTCCACCGGATGATATTTCTTTGAAGCAAAACCAAACAGCCAGTGTCCCGAGGGGTAGGAGGGAATATGGGCCTGGTAAACCCTGCTCACCGGAAAGGACTCCACGATCCGCTTGTGCATTCTGAGACACCAGAAAGCCTCCTCATCGTAAAAGGGGCTCTCGTGCTGGTTGATCATGATCCCATCCTCATGAAGTGCGTTAAAACAGTTCCCGTAAAACTCTTTTGTGAACAGCCCCTCTGCCGCCCCGAAAGGATTGGGGGAGTCAATAATGATCAGATCATAGGCATCTGAACGGCTGCGGATGAATTTCAGTCCGTCCTCATGATAGATATTCACTCTCCTGTCATTTAAACTGCAGGCCATCTGCGGAAAATACCTTCTGCAGACTTCCACCAGAAGCGGGTCTGCCTCCACCACGTCAATC
Organism: Blautia caccae; assembly: GCF_040095955.1. Taxonomy (NCBI): domain Bacteria; kingdom Bacillati; phylum Bacillota; class Clostridia; order Lachnospirales; family Lachnospiraceae; genus Blautia; species Blautia caccae. The sequence continues at coordinate 111,771 of NZ_JBBMFP010000012.1, forward strand.
TGCTCTACATCCTCATATTTGACCAGCTCCCGGACAACGCCGCCGTCACCGCCGCCGATGACAAGGATCTGCTTCACATCGGGATGGACCGCCATGGGTACATGACTTATCATTTCATGGTATATGAATTCATCCTTTTCCGTCAGAGCCAGATCCCCGTCCACCACCAGTATCTTCCCGAATTCCCTGGAGCTTAACACGTCCAGACGCTGAAGCTCACTGTTGGCGGAAAAGAGCTGTTCATCCACCCGGATGGATAATTTTACATTGGGTGTATGTACATCCGAAAACCACATTTCCATCATACAGCCCCTCCTTTCAGCACATTGAGACGCCGGATGCCCGCATCCTCAGGCCCTGTCATGGAACAACCTTTTTCCTTTGCATAGACGATATAGTCTAAAATATCCTCTGTGATCTCTTCCCCGGGGGCCAGGATCGGGATTCCCGGCGGGTAACACATGACAAACTCACTGCATATCCTTCCGGCCGTCTCTTCCAAAGGCAGGGATTCTTTCGGCGCATAGAAGGCCTCCTGGGGTGTTGCCACTACTTTTGGGTCTATATACTCCTGGGTCAGCATGCCTGCGCGGTCCTTTTTATACCGCCGCTTTACCTCTGCAAGTGCGCTCACCAAACGTTCCACCTCCTGTCTGCGGTCCCCGATAGACAGGTAAGCCAGAATATTGCCGATGTCGCCAAACTCGATCTGGATGTCATATTCATCCCGCAGAATGTCATAGACCTCAATCCCGGCCAGCCCAATCTCCAGCGTATGCACAGAGAGCTTGGTGCGGTCAAAGGCAAAGATACTGTTTCCGTTTACCAGTTCTTCGGAAAAAGCATAATAGCCGCCGATATTGTTGATCTCCTCCCGGGCGTATTCCGCCAGACCGATAACCTTTTCAAACTCCCGGCGCCCGCGAAGAGCCAGATTTCTCCTGGAAATGTCCAGGCTTGAGAGCAGCAGGTAGGAGCCGCTTGTGGTCTGGGTCAGATTGATGATCTGCCGTACATGCCCCACACTGACTCCCGGCCCTGTCAAAAGAAAAGAGCTCTGCGTCAGGCTCCCCCCTGACTTGTGCATACTCACTGCTGCAATATCAGCCCCGGCAGCCATGGCGGACACGGGAAGCCCCTCCCCGAAGTAAAAGTGTGTCCCGTGGGCTTCATCTGCCAGCACAAGCATACCGTGCTCATGTGCCAGCTTTACGATGGAACGCAGGTCGGAACAGACACCGTAATACGTGGGGTTATTTACAAACACTGCCACTGCATCCGGATTGTTCCGAATCGCCGCCTCCACCTGCTCCAGGCGCATCCCCAGAGAGATTCCCAGCCTGCAGTCCACATCGGGATTCACGTATATCGGCTGCGCGCCGCAGAGGACCAGGGCATTGATGGCGCTTCTGTGTACATTTCTGGGCATGATGATCTTATCTCCCCGCTTGCAGCAGGACAGAACCATGCTCTGCACAGAGGATGTGGTACCTCCCACCATGAGAAACGCGTGGGCCGCGCCGAAAGCCTCCGCCGCCAGCTCCTCCGCCTCACGGATCACAGAGACCGGATGGCAGAGATTATCAAGAGGCTTCATGGAATTAACATCAATCCCCACACATTTTTCTCCCAGAAGCTCCACAAGTTCCGGGTTTCCTTTTCCGTGCTTATGTCCCGGAACATCAAAGGGCACGACCCGCATTTTTCTGAAACGTTCCAACGCCTCATAAATAGGCGCCCGTTCCTGCTTTAATTCTGACATGTTCGACCTCCTTTTCCGATTCCTGCCTGCACACGGGTGTGCTGTATGTATATACACAAAAAAAGCAAGCAGGACCGTATACATTGTCCTTTGCTTGCTTCTGTTCATCATTATTATAGAACTCCACCGTCCCCCCGTCTGCACCGGGTCTCAAATAAGCCCCTACCCGGGTGAACATGGCTGTTATTCTTTTTCACAAAAACAGATATGGTTTAGAGTCTATATAGCAAATATTTATACTTTTAATACTCTTATTGACCGTTTCACAAGTTTGACGTTTTGTATACGCACTAGTTATAAAGTAACCAACTTATAAAATTTGAGCTTCTAACTCAATCAATAAGGCAATTAAATTGCCGGAAATATTTGCATGGAAATCTTCACCTTTATCTGTCTTCCATACATGCCATACTTTACCACAGCTTTATCAAAATAGCAAGAAAAAATTTAGACAACGCCTGCAAATTTCTGTTTTCACCCCCGGATATCTGTGGTATGATATATTTGTAGCAAAATTTCTGATTCGTAAGGAAAGGAGGGTATAATTGCCGGAATATTGATGACTGTTCAGACCTGCTGGACAGTGACAAATACTGCAGTTATACAGAGAATACAGAATTATGGAAATGAAAAATATGATCGTCGGCCAGTCCGGCGGCCCTACTGCTGCCATTAACAGCAGCCTGTACGGTGTGGTATCGGAGGGACTTCGCCAGAAAGAATTTATCGGACGTGTCTATGGAATGGTAAACGGAATTGAGGGGTTTTTGGAGGGCCATATCCTGGACTTTGAGGACGCACTTCCCGGCGGCACATTGGAAGGGCTGAAAACCACCCCCGGTGCTTACCTGGGATCCTGCCGTTATAAACTGCCGGAAGATTTGTCCGACCCGGTCTATCCTGAGCTGTTTGCCAAGTTTGAGGAGCTGCAGATAGGCTATGTCTTCTACATCGGAGGCAATGACTCCATGGATACTGTGAGCAAGCTCTCCCGCTATGCCGCCTCCGCAGGCAGCGAGATCCGTTTTATCGGAGAGCCGAAGACTGTGGACAATGACCTGGTCCTCACAGACCACACCCCCGGGTTTGGAAGCGCTGCCAGATATGTGGCCTCCACTGTGCGGGAAATCGTCATTGACGCCAATGTTTATGAGAAAAAATCAGTGACCATCATAGAGATCATGGGACGCCACGCCGGCTGGCTCACAGCCGCTTCCGCCCTGGCAAGAAAATATAAAGGGGACAATCCACTGCTCATCTACCTGCCGGAGACAGCCTTTGACCAGGAAGCCTTCCTCAAAAAAGTGGAAGAATGCTTTGAAAAGACGCCCAATGTCATTGTATGCGTTTCTGAGGGCATCCATGATGACAAGGGAACCTTTATCTGTGAATACGACAACCATGTAGGCACCGACACCTTTGGCCATAAAATGCTGGCCGGATGCGGCAAATACCTGGAGAACCTGGTGAGAAACCGCCTGGGTGTCAAGGCTCGCTCCGTAGAGCTGAATGTAAGCCAGCGCTGTTCCTCCTCCATGATGTCCCAGGCAGACCAAAAAGAAGCCGTCATGGCCGGTGAATTCGGCGTCCGCGCTGCACTCAAAGGATATACAGGGAAAATGGTGGCATACAAAAGGACATGCAACCTGCCTTACGCTATCACCTTGGGACTTGAGGATGTAAATGAAATCTGCAACAAGGAAAAAACCGTTCCCCTTGCATGGATCACCGGGGATGGTTCAGACGTAAGCGATGATTTCATCATTTATGCCCTTCCCCTCATTCAGGGAACGGTTGAGGTACCCACAGGTACAGACGGCCTGCCCGCATTTGTATATAGAAAATAAAATCTTTCATACCAAGAGAGAGGGAATCCCGCTTACCGCCGGATCCCCTCTCTCTTATTTCTGTTCTTCGCTGCTGCTGAAAGCCAGCAGAATATTTCTCTGTAAAAATTCTTTCGTCTGCTCTCTCGGAACCTCCTCTGTCTCCAGTCCCTCAAGCAGGTATACAAAATAACTCATAAATCCGGCCATCAATACCATGGTCACAAATGTTTCCGGCATCTTTACAGGGATGGTCCCTTCCTGCTTTCCCTGTTCCATGAGAATGCGGAGCACATTCTCCACCTGGCACTGGGGGCCGCCGAATTTTGTAAATTCCCTGTACAGATTCTCCTTCATTCTGCACTCCTGCCCCTGCAGACGCATAAGCTGTGTGCTGCATCTGCTCTCACTCATCTCTGTCTCGATGAAATCCAGCACTGCCATAATCTGTCCCTTCAGGCTTCCGGTCGTTCGGAGTATCTCCATAATTTTCTGAAACATTTTCTCCCCGGACCAGATGATGGCTTTTGCCACCATCTCCTCCTTACTGGAAAAGTATTCATACGCCGTGCCTTTTCCGATCCCGGCCCGGTTGGTAATATCAGATACTTTAATGGAGTGAATGTCCGCATCTTCCTCTATCAGGTCGATGACCGCCTGAAAAAGAGCCAGTTCCTTCTCACTGAGCTTCTCCTTCATCCACTAATCTCTCCTCATCCTTTTTATAATGACGGCGGTTCAGTATATCATAGATACACGGCACCACAAACAGGGTCAGCAGTGTACCGTAGATCAAACCTCCGATCGTGACGATTGCCATGGGCTGCACCATATCCGCACCCATACCCATGCCCATAGCCATAGTGACAAGGCCGAGGATGGTGGTGAGCGCTGTCATTACAATGGGGCGCAGACGGGCACGGCCGGCTTCCTCGATCGCCGCCCTCTTTTCCATGCCGTCCTTGCGGAGCTGATTGATGTAATCCACAAGCACGATACCATTGTTTACAATGATGCCCGACAGCATGACAAATCCAACCATTGCCACAATGCTGACCGGCTTGTTGCTGACAAGAAGGCCCAGGAAACCGCCTGTAAATGCCAGTGGAATGGTGAACATGATAATGAACGGAGAGAGCAGGGACTGGAACTGTGCCACCATGATCAGGTACATGAACACAAGCGCCAGCGCCAGCATCTGAAGGAGCTGCCCCATGGCCTCATTGATGCTCTCGTCCTCACCTTTCATTTCAACTGTGTACCCCTCCGGTATGGTGTATTTGTCAAGGATCTTCTGTACATCCTGGCTTACAAGCCCGATGTTATAACCGGACGCGATCTCCGCTGTCACGGACATATAGCGTGACTGTCCGTCCCTGTTGATCGCCTGGGGGCTTACGGAATCCTCAAAGTCGGCGATATCCCCCACTTTTATCTCCTCTGTCTCCCCTTCCGCATTGGTAGTCTGGATGGTTATGTCCGCGATCTGTTCCCTTGTGAGGGATTCATCCTTCTCGCTTCTGACATATACGTCGTAATCCTTGGTTGCTGTGGAGATAGTGGTGGCACTTGTGGCCTCAGCGATCTTCTTATTTATCTCCTGGAACACCTGTGCCACAGTCAGGCCGTGCCGCATGGCTTTTGATTTATCCACAACCACCTTGTACTGGGAGTCTGTCTCCTCCAAGCCGTCACTGACATTCTGGGTGCCCTCCACTTTTTCAATCTTGCCGGCCAGGTCTGTGGCAATCTCCTGGAGCTGTTCCAGGTCTTTTCCCTTGATCTCTATCTGTATACCGCTGCCGCCGAGGGCGCTCATATCCATATTGGAAGTGGAAACCACCACCTCACAGCCCTCTACATCCTTGGTTCTTTTCAGTATTTCTTTCTCAAGCTGTCCGTTGTCCAGCTTCTTATCTTCCTTCAGCACCAGGTACATGGTGACTTCATTGGTGGAGCTTCCGCCCATAGACATGGAGGAGCCTCCGGCCATGGCTCCGATGGTCTCAATATCATCTATATCGGAAATTTTTTCAATGACCTCATCTGCTTTCGCCGCAGTCTCCTTCAGCGGCGTTCCCTTATCCGTGGTCACAGTCATGCTTGCCTGTGTGCTCTCCATGGACGGGAAAAATTCTGTACCCTTGCGCACGGACAGGTACATGCTTCCCAGAAACAAAACCAGGGCTCCCAAAAGCACCCAGGCTTTGTGCGTCAGTGTCTTATGGATCATACGACCGTAAAAGTTCTGTACCTTATCCAGAAACTTTGACGGCTTTGCCTCCGCCCGCTTTAAAAGTCCGGCGGACATCATGGGCACCAGTGTCAGCGCCACGACAAGGCTGGCCACCAGGGAATAGAAGATGGTCAGACCCATATCCACAAAGAGCTGACGGGTAATTCCCTCTGTAAATACAATAGGCGCAAATACGCACACCGTTGTCAAAGTGGAGGAGACGATGGCTCCCGCCACCTGCTTCGCGCCCTCCACAGCAGCTTTTCTGGCAGGTATTCCCAGGCTTCGCATGCGGTATATATTCTCTATAACAACAATGGAGTTATCCACCAGCATACCGACACCAAGGGCAAGTCCTGAGAGGGAAATAATATTAAGCGTAACTCCTGAGAAATACATGAGCACCAGAGCTGCCACCACACTGATGGGGATGGAGCAGGCAATGACAAAAGTAGGCTTAATATCCCGCAGGAATAAAAACAGCACCAGGATTGCCAGAATACCGCCGTACAGCATATTCTGCAGAACAGAATTAACAACCATATCAATATAAATACCCTGATTCATCAGCGTTGTAAAATGCAGACCGTTGTTTTCCTTTTCCAGTTCATCCATACGCTCCAGAATCTTATCTGCCACATCCCCCGTGGAATATCCGGTCTGCTTCTCTATGGAGAGCATCACGCCGGGGTTGCCGTTGATCTTGGCATACACGTCTGCGGAGTTATCGGTAACGCTGATATCAGCCACATCAGACAGACGGATGGATGCAAGTCCGTCCAGCTTCAGATCCAGAAGGACCAGATCCCCCAGACTGTCCACATCCTGCACCTTATCTCCTACTCTGACCAGATACTCCTTGTTGTCCTCCGTCACGTAGCCTGCAGGCATGGCAAAGTTCTCTGCCGTGAGGATACCCTTAACCATATCAGATGTCAGGATCGTATTTAAGTCCGCTTTGTCCTGCGCCTGTTCCTTCGCCTCATCTAACTGTTCCCTGCCTGAGTCAAGCTGGGACTGGGCTGCCTCCAACTGGGCCGTTCCCATGGCAATCTTGGAAGAAGCGGAACTGAGCTGAATGGAGGCCATGATCTTCTGGGTCTCAAGCTGGATCTGAGCTGCGCTCATCTGGGACTGTCCTGCCTCGATCTGGGCCTTTGCCTCCTGCAGCTTTTGTATCCCTGCGCTTAACTGGGCCTGGCCCTCTGCAAGCTGGGCTTTTGCCCCTGCGATTTCCTGCAGTCCTTTGTTAGCGGCATCCAGCCCTTTATCCACTACCTCAACAGGGTCAAGCTTGGAAAGCTGCTCATTCAGAGCGGCAAGCTGCTGCTCCATCTCCGCCTTTTTGTTCTCCATCTCCTCTTTGGCTGCTGTGAGCTGGGCAATGGCCTGCTGCCATTCCTCATCTGTCATACTGTCAGGTTTTTCAGGTGTCAGGGCACTCAGCTGTTCTTCCAGCTCTTCTATCTGCCCCTGAATCGCCGCAATCCCTTCCTCCAGCTTCTGGCTCCCCTCCTGGGCCTCCAGGAGTTTATTCTTTGCCTCTGTCAGCTTTTCCACAGTCAGGTTCAGGCCTTCCTCTGTGGCCTGCAGCAGCTTGGACTGACTGTCAAGCTCTGTCTGTTTGCTCTCCAGGTTCTGAAGCTGCATATCCACCTCAGCCGCACTTTTCGTCAGTTCACTCTGGGCCTGGGAGAGCTGTCCGCTTCCCTCCCCAATCTGGGAGGCCGCTTCATTCTGGCCGTTTTCCAGTTCACTCTGACCGCTTTCCAGCTCACTTTTTCCGGAATCCAGCTCTGCCTGGGCATCATTGAGCTTCTGCTCCTCCTCGGCGAACTTGCCGTTTATGGCATCCTGAACCTTACGGTTCATGGCATCCAGCTTCTCCTGGTTGATCCGCACCTCAACACTCTCGGTGACGCCGCCGCTTTGGGAAACCCTGGCAACCCCATCTATGCTCTCGATATTGGGCTGTACATTATCTTCTATGTAATCGGTAAGCTCCGCAGCCGTAAGGCCATCCACATCCACGGCTGCCACCAGGACCGGAAGCATATCCGGGTTCAGCTTCATAATAATAGGATTGCTCACCGAGTCATCCCAGTACCCTTTGATCTGATCCAGATTCTCCCGCATCTCCAGTGACACGGAATCCATATTGGTGGTCTCCTCAAACTCCAGGATCACCATGGATACATTTTCCCTGGAAACAGAGCTTACATTCTTGATATTGCTGACTGTTGCCATACTCTGTTCAATAGGCTTTGTAACAGTCTCCTCCACCGATTCGGGGCTGGCTCCCACATAGGTGGTCATTACAATTGCATAGGGCAGATTCATGCTGGGCAGCAGATCCGTGTTCATCTTCGTCACAGACACCACGCCCAAAAGAATCACCAGCACCACCGCCACAATGACGGTATAGGGCTTTTTCACACTAAAACGCGATAACATTTGAAGTCCTCCTGTATTTTTGATCGGCCGACCGACTGACCGGTCAGTCTAATGTAAAAATTATATGTCTTTCCAGTAGGTGTGTCAACAAATCTATTTATTAAAGTTGCATAAACTTCCAAATATATTACGGTTCACGGCATGCCCGGCAGCCTGAATATTCAGACATCTTTCCGGGACAGGCCCACGCAGAGGCCTGCCAGCAGAAAATAAAAAGGTGTGGTCACCGGCTGAAGGATTCCGATGAACCCCTGAAGAAACATACAGAGAAAGGGAATCAGCCAGGGATATATCTCCTCTCTTCTGTTTTTCCACACCGCGCGGCATACACCGGCAAAACACCCCGCCCAGGCGGCTGTCCCGAAGATTCCGGTGGTAAGGAGCAGATGCAGGAGATCATTGTGGGCACTGTCGTAAATCTGCCCCGTCTTTTCTACCATCTCTCCGCTGCTTGTCTGCATCATGAGAAGTTTCAGTGTATCAGGTCCGTATCCGAACAGCTTCCGCACAGGCGGCGCCTCCAAAAAAAGCTCCCAGGTCCGTTTCCAGATATATCCCCGGTTACTGCCCCAAAAGTCCGTGACCCGAAGAAAACCCGGTCCCCGCAGCACCCCTGCGTTCACCAGCCCGAAAGCAAGTCCCCCTATCGCCGCCACCCCGCCCAGGCAAAGCATATAATAACGGTGCACTCCGGCTGCCGCCTGTTTCCACCAATCCTCTTTCAGGCCCCATCTCACTGCCGCGTACAGACAGGCAGATAACACCAGTCCCGCTGCCGCTGTCTGCCAGGATGCCAGGTATCCGGGCAGTGCCGTATAGCTGCAGACTGCCCTTTTCCCCAGAAGCCAGGCTGCAAAGCAGGCCGCAGAAAAGGCAGCCCCTGTCTGTGTGATCCTGTACAGATATATCTTACTTTTGTAAAAGGCTGCGGGCAGGAAAAGGAATCCGGCGAAAACTCCCAGAAAGCCCCCGTCACTGTTTCCTGCGAACAATCCCAGAAATCCTATAAAACAGACAGCCAGAACCTCCCGCTCCCCGCCCAGGCAGAATCCCGCCATAGCGGAAACCGCCAGCAGTGCGCAGAACCCGGAAAAAATGTTGCTGTACCCAATGGTGGAAAGATAGGCTCCTGTAAGCCCCTCAGGAACGTGTTCCAGAAACCCCCAGAAATCCACGCCCGCAAAGTGCAGAATCCCTACCGCTGCGGTCACTGCCCCGATGGTATAGAATATAAGGGAAAAGAAGGATAGGTCGCAGCAGTTCCTTGATACCAGCAGATAACACAGGCACATACACACATACAGCAGGGCTCCCGCCCATCTCCCTCCGCTTCCCGTAAAGGATGCCATCCCGTAAGGAGACAGGACCGAGGATACCAGCACCGCTGCCCCCAGAGACAAGAAGCAGATATCCGCCGTCTCCGCCTTCCGGTTTCCTCTTTGCCCCATAAACGCTGTCACACACCAAAAAACGGCCGCGGCAATGGTAACCGCAATAAAAAAACAGCTTTTTGACTTCTGTATATTATAATAATAATCTGTAAAGAACAGCGGAAACACGCCCGCCACCAGACAGATGTAAACCTTTCTTCCTTTTTCGCAAAGTTCGCTCATAGTCTTCCTCCCACAACATTTAGATATATTATATCAAAAAAAGCGAAAACAAGAAAGATTATTCGTCATTTTAACCATTTCTTCCTTTACTTATTTTCATATCATGGTATAATGATATTTATAAGTGCAATACCAACAAATATATGGGGGCACAGAAAGCATGAACAGAAACAGCAAATGGTTCCGTATTTTATTTCTGGTGATCGCAGCTATATTTGTGATCAGCACCTGTGCTTTTGTGAACACAAAGGTTCAGGACGCAAAAGCGCAGAAGGAATATGAACGGCTGCAGGAACTGGCACGAAAGCAGCAGGAGGAAGAGGACAAAAAAGCAGAAGAGGAAATGAAACGGCAGGAAGAGGAAGAAGCACAGCGGGCTAAAAAAGCTGCGGAGGAGGAAGCCGCAAGGCAGGCAGCTCTTGAAAAAGAAAAGAAAAGGAAATCCTTCCCCATTGATTTTGAAGGGCTGAGAGAACAGAATGAAGATATCTTTGCCTGGATCACCATTCCCGATACCGTCATAGACTATCCGCTCCTATGCCATCCGTCAGACGATACCTACTATCTCAACCACGACCCGGCAGGTAATCAGGTACAGCCCGGCGCCATTTTCATTGAGAGCATCAACAGCCTGGATATGAGTGATTCCAACACCATTCTCTATGGACATAACCAGCGAGATCAGTCCATGTTCGGCTCTCTCCATCAGTATGAAGATCAGGCTTATTTTGATACGCATCCCACGATTCTTATCTATACAAAAGATTATAAACTGCTTACATATACTGTCTTTAACTGCGGACAGATTGATGACAGCCATATTCTGGGGGAACCCAGCATGAACGGGGATACCGCTTTATTCCAGTCCTATCTGGACAATATAAAGAGCGGTACCATGCCGAAACAGCATCTGCGAAAAGATGTACAGGTAACTTCTGCGGATAAGATCATTACCCTGTCTACATGCGAAAACGGAGGACAAAATGACAGGCGTTTTATTGTACAGGCAGTGCTCACTTCCAGCGAGGATTACTGAGACACAGCCGTCAGGGGGAATATAAAGCAGCACGGCTTTATATAATATTTCTACTTTGAAAGGAGATTTAAAAAGATGAAGATGAAAAAGTTATTGGCTGTAGTGACTGCAGCAGTGCTGACCATGGCAACCGCCATGACCGCTTACGCCGCGCCTGTTGCCAGCGGAGGGGATGTATCAAAAGAAGACCCTGATGATGACGGCCTGACACCGGAGGAAGAAGAGTTCCTCAAAAAGGCTGCAACTGACAAAGTATCTGCTGTGGGGGAAAACGGCACTTCTCTTGTCACCATCGCCCTGGATTACAACAAAGTGGATGAAGATGTGGTAAAAGAGTTATCGAAACAGATCGACACAAGCAAAGCTCCCGGAAAGCTGGTCGGCTTATATGAAGTAGGCGTTGCAACTGCAGCCGGCGAAGAATACAGCGGCAAAGTTACTCTGACCTTTAAAGTTGACGGTGTAAAACCAGGTGATACCGTGACCGTGGTTCATTATCTCACAGATGCGGACGGAAACCTGACCGGAGAAATTGAATATATTAAGCCGGACAGTGTGGGCAACGGAACCGTGACAGCCACCTTCACAAGCCTTTCTCCAATCGGTATTGTGGTACAGGTTGCAAAAGCAGAAAAAACTCCGGTCAAAACAACAGCAGCCAAAACAAAGAAGACAACCACTGCTGCCAAAAAATCCCCGAAGACAGGAAACGAGGACTACACCATGATCATGCTCCTCTCTGCAGCAGCACTTGGCGTAATGACCGCAGTTTCAAAAAAGGGTAAAAAAGCCTGATTGACAAAATCCTTCTTATAAAATACAGAGACAGCCCCGGCAGCGAATCCGCCGGGGCTGTCTCTGTATTTTATAGGAAGGATTTTATTATTTGTCATAGAGATGACAGGCGACCATATGTCCGTTTCCATTATCCTTTAATTCCGGGATCACCGTATCGCACCCTTCTGTCTTCTTAAAGCAGCGGGAACAGAAGCGGCAGCCTGCCGGAGGATTTATGGGTGTGGGAACATCTCCTGTCAGGATGATCCTCTCTTTTTTCTTTGTAATATCCGTGGAGGGGATGGCTGACAGCAGTGCCTGTGTGTAAGGGTTCAGCGGGTTATCATAGATCTCACGCTTATCTGCCACCTCCATCAGCTTGCCCAGGTACATAACGCCAACCCGGTCGCTGATGTGTTTCACCACATTCAGTCCGTGGGCGATGAACAGATAGGTAAGGCCGAACTCCTCCTTTAAGTCATCCAGCAGGTTCAGTACCTGTGCCTGAATGGATACGTCCAGCGCGGATACCGGCTCATCACAGACGATCAGCTTGGGCTGTACAGCCAGCGCACGGGCAATGCCCACCCTCTGCCTCTGTCCGCCTGAGAACTCATGGGGATAACGGTTTCTCTGGTGGTTTGCAAGGCCTACACAGTTCATGAGATATGTAACCCTGTCCTCCACCTGGTCATCCGGCATCAGTTTGTTGATGCGGATCGGCTCTCCGATAATATCCCCCACTGTCATACGGGGATTTAAGGATGCATAGGGGTCCTGGAAAATGAGCTGAATATCCTTACAGTATTTCCGCCTCTCCTTTGTGGAGAGCTTGGAGATATCCTTTCCGTCGTACAGGATCTCACCGGCGGTTGGTTTGTACAGATCCACCAGCATTTTGCCGATGGTGGATTTGCCGCAGCCGGACTCTCCTACCAGGCCCAGGGCCTCACCTTTATATATTTTAAATGATACATCGTCCACAGCTTTTAAAACAGCGGTGGGTTTTCCGAAGAAATTTGTCTCCACATCGAAATACTTTTTCAGGTGTTTTACCTCCAAAAGGACTTCTTTCTTCTCTTCACTCATCTTACTCACCCTCCACTTCGTCGCTTACCAGGAAGCATCTTACTTTTCTTCCATCCTCTGTGACGGACAGCTTCGGCATATGCTCTCTACACTTTTCCATGCATTTGTCACAGCGGTCTGCAAAGGAACATCCCTTTGGCAGATGGATGGGATCCGGTACGATACCTTTGATCATATAAAGCCGCTCTCTGTCCTCATCCATTTTCGGGATGGAATCCAGAAGCCCCTGTGTATAGGGGTGCAGAGGTTTCGTGAAAAGCTGCTCCACGGTTGCCTGCTCCACTACACGGCCGCAGTACATAACCACTACTTTGTCTGCAGTCTCAGCCACAACACCCAGATCATGGGTGATCAGCAGCACTGCCATACCCAGCTTTTCCCTCAGTCGGTTGATCAGATCCAGGATCTGTGCCTGGATGGTCACGTCAAGGGCTGTTGTAGGCTCATCCGCGATCAGCAGCTCCGGGTCACAGGCCAGTGCCATGGCGATCATGACACGCTGGCGCATACCTCCTGACATCTGATGGGGATAGTCGTTCACGCGCTGTTCCGGCGCAGGAATCCCTACCAGATCCAGCATTTCAATGGCTCTTTTAAGAGCCTCCTTTTTGTTCATGGTGGTGTGGGTCAGAATTGTCTCCATGATCTGGTCTTTGACTCTGTACACCGGGTTTAAGGAGGTCATTGGCTCCTGGAAGATCATGGAGATCTTGTCCCCGCGGACAGCCTGCATCTCCTTTGTGCTCTTCTTTAACAGGTTCTCACCGTTAAACAGGATCTCTCCCCCTGCCACACGGCCCGGATCACGGATCAGGCCCATAACGGAGAGGGAGGTAACACTTTTTCCGGAACCGGACTCTCCCACAACTGCCAGGATCTCTCCCTTGTCCACTTCAAAGCTGACACCGTTTACCGCCTTGACCGTACCTCTTTTTACTTTAAATTCTGTCTCCAGATCTTTTACTTCCAACAACATGATACGGTCCTCCTTATACTCGTTCTTTCGGGTCCAGCGCGTCCCGCAGGCCGTCACCAAACAGGTTGAATGCCAGCACTGCCAGGGTAATGGCAAGACCCGGGAAAATCAGTGTGTAGGGAGCGGAGAATATATAAGTTCTCGCACGCCCCAGCATATCTCCCCACTCTGCCATGGGAGGCTGCACGCCCATACCTAAAAATCCAAGAGCTGCCGTATCCAGAATGGCAGTGGAGATACCCAGGGTTGCCCTTACCACAATGGAGCTGACCACGTTAGGAAGGATGTGGTGGAAAATGATTCTCCTGTCAGAGTTTCCCACAACCTTGGCAGCCGCCACATAATCATTTTCCTTGACAGACAAAATGGAGCTTCGCACAATACGCGCGTACTCCGGAATGGATACCGTACCGATGGCAATGATGGCCTTGTCAAGTCCTTTGCCAAGGGCTGCCATCAAGGTGATGGCCAGAAGAATGGATGGGATTGAGAGCATGATGTCCATACATCTCATGATAAAGGAGTCCACCTTCCCTCCGAAATAGCCTGCCACTGAGCCAAGCACGGTCCCGATCAGCAGGGAATAAGCCACAGCAGCCACACCTACAAAAAGAGAAATCTTCGTACCCGAAAGCACACGTGAAAAGATATCACGTCCAAGCTGGTCTGTTCCGAAATAGTAATCCCTGCAGGGTGCCACAAATGTGTGCCCCATATCAGAGTATTCCGGGTCATAGGGAGCCAGCCAGTCTCCCATAACAGCTAAAAATAGGAAAAACAGAATCACTACAAGGCCTGCCACTGCTGCTTTGTTCTTTTTCAGGGTGTCCCACATCACGCGGATTTGGGATTCCGGTTTTTCCAGTGCCTCCCCTGTTGTCTGTACCTGTTGTTTTTTCCGCATGACGGTTACACCTCCTTCTTCTCAAACTTAATACGCGGATCCAGAAACGCATAGATCACATCCACAATAAGATTCATCAGCACGAATATCACTGCAATGAGCAGAACCACGCCCTGCACCACCGGGAAATCCGATTTCATAATACACTGTACTGTGTAGTTGCCGATACCCGGCCATGCGTACACAGATTCTGTCAGCACAGCACCTCCCAAAAGAGAGCCGAGCTGCAGACCGATAACGGTGGTGACGGGAAGCATTGCATTTCTCAGCGCATGTTTTCTTGTCACCTTGCCTTCGCTGATACCTTTTGCCCTGGCTGTACGGATATAATCCTGGTTCAGGGTCTCCAGCATACTGGAACGTGTCATACGGGCAATGATGGCCATGGAATACAGACTCAGGGTCACTGCCGGAAGTACCATATGTACGACAGCGTCCTTCAAAGCTACCGTATCTCCCTGGATGATACTGTCAATGATCATAAAACCTGTCACTGTGTCCGGGCGCAGAGACGGGTCAATACGTCCGCTGGAAGGCAGCCAGTGAAGGATGCCGGAAAACAGGATGATCAGCATGATTCCGAGCCAGAAAATAGGCACCGATACACCGACCAGGGACAGCAGCATACCTCCGTTATCAAATATGGAGTTCTTCTTCACAGAAGACACCACGCCGATAATAATACCGAAAATAGCTGCCAGGATGATCGCTATAATAGCCAGCTCCACTGTTGCCGGAAAACGGCTGGCAATCTCTTTTGTCACAGGTGCTTTTGTATAATAGGAAGTTCCCAGATCACCGGTGACTGCTCCTTTGATAAAATCAACATACTGTGTGACCACAGGTTCATTCAGCCCATTGGCTTCACGCCATTCCTCCATGCTCTCCCTGGTTGCGTGCTGACCCAGAACGATAGGCGCCGGGTCCGGTGCGCATACACGCATAAGAAAGAACACAATCAGGGATACACCGAAGAGAACGGGTATGAGCTGTAAAAGCCGTTTAATTATGTACTTAAACATGTCTTGACCTCTCTTTTTCTTTTGTTTCAATCTGCGCTCGGTAATTTGTCTCCGCCCGCCGCTGTTTTGCTGAATTCCTCCGGAACAATTCATTTCTCAAGGGGTTTATCCTGCAGAGCCCTTTCAGAGATGAACTGTTCCCCGGTAAAACAAGCTTTTAGACCGCATATAAGGGCAGATTTCTCTGCCCTTATGCAATCCCGTTTTACCTGATTAGTTCTTATATGTCTTGCTCAAGAAAACATTTCCTGTCGGATGTGCGATGAAGTTCTGTACATTAGATACATAGCCTGACAGGTTCTGCTGATGGGAAATCGGCAGCCAGATATTCTCGTCTGCGATCTTCTGTTCCATCTTGGCATATGCTGCATTTCTGTCGTCACCGTTTTCCATGGAGGCTGCTTCGGAAAGCATGGTATTGTACTCCTCATTGCGGTACAGGGCAACGTTCATCTCCGGGTCCTCATGAGCTAACAGATACATAAAGTTATCCGGGTCACCATTGTCACCGATCCAGCCGTACAGGCACATGTCATAATCGCCTGCGCCCAGCTTCTCTTTGTATGTTGTCCAGTCATAGGAATCAATGGAAACTTTTACGCCTACCTTGTCAAAGTATCCCTGCAGAGCCTCTGCCAATGTCTGGCCTGTTGCAGTATTGTAAGGTCTCGGGTTTGTATAAGCCATCATCTTCAGTTCCGTGATGCCCTTTTCTTCCAGAATCTTCTTAGCGTCATCCGGGTTGTACGCTGTCTGTTTTACATCTGCGCTGTAGCCCGGCATAAAGGTGGGAAGAATGCTGGTAGCCTGGGAAGCGTATCCCTTGTAAAGGCTATCAACCAGTTCCGGAATATTTACTGCCTCAGATAATGCTTTTCTCACATCAGGGTCTGTCACTTTCTGTGTGTTATATGCCATATAGTTGATATTCATACCTTCTGCCTGGTATAACAGACAGCCTGCAGATGTGATCTGGTCAACTACAGTAGCGTCGATACCGTCGATGATATCTACTTCCCCGTTTGTCAGGGCAACTACACGTGCGGAGTTATCGGGAATGGTTGAGAAGATGATCTCTTTTGCAACTCCCTTGTCACCCCAGTAGTCTTCGTTTCTTTCCATAACAACTGCTTCGTTCTTATCCCATCTTACGAATTTGTAAGGGCCTGTTCCGCACGGAGCTTCATTTAAGTTTCCGTCTGCCGCGTCACATGCGGTTGGGCTAACCATCGGTGCACCCAGAGACATAGCCAGGTTGTTTAAGAACGGTGTGGATTTTTTGGTGAGTTTGAACTCTACGGTATATTCATCCACTACGTTGCACTCTGCAACATCACCGTATACGAAGTCAGCGTAGAGCATGTCCTCTGTTTTATTGACTGTCTGTCTGTCAACATTATATTTTACTGCTTCCGCGTTGAAATCTGTTCCGTCGTGGAATTTTACGCCTTCTCTTAACTTGAAGGTATAGGTAAGGCCGTCCTCACTGATCTCCCATGACTCAGCCAGGCAGGGTTCTACCTCTGTATCGCTGTCGCCGTATTTCAGAAGGCCTTCATACATCTGGCAGATTGGTTTGGAGGACTCACCGTCATCGATCATAGCCGGGTCAAGACCACGTGGGTCGGCGCCCTGCGCATATCTCAGTGTCTGCTCCTTGTCCACATCTTCCGGAACATCAGCAAATTTTGTCAGCATCTCGCCGCTTGCTTTTTTCTCGGTTGTTCCGGTTTCCGTCTCTGCATCCGCATCCGCATTTCCTTCATCACCGGCAGTTTCTGTTTTTGTTGTGTCACTGGCATTGTCTGCGCCAGTCTTCTTGTTGCTTCCGCATCCTGCCATCAGGGTGATTGCCATAGATGTGCAGAGCAAAGCCGCAATTACTTTTCTCTTCATAGAAAATCCCTCCTTTGATTCACGCAGCGCTCCCTGTGTCCTGTCATTTTGACATCACTTTGACGTGGTAAACACAAAGAACTCTGTGCTAACCATTTTACTATAGATAGAGAAAAATTACAAGTTTTAATTTCTTATCCTGCATTTATTGTATGATTATGCGTAACCGTTACAGTCACTTTGACGTGGGCCGGATGCCTGCCGGCACTGCCTTTTCGTGCGGTGAACGCAGTAAATACGCAGACCGGTCTGGGCTGTTATGGTTATGCAGACCGGTTTTATCTGGCTTTGATTTGTATATAAGTATAGAAATGATATTTTATTCAGGATGAATGTATATTTATATTCATCATTTGCAAGTTGGCTTGGTTTTTCCTGCAAATTTTTCTGTATAGATTTTTATATGCATGATGTGCGAGTGTACATTTGTCTTTTTATGGGAGACATTTCTGTATGAATCATGAATATTTTCGAGTTTTTTGGATAAAATGTCTCTCCTTAACAGACATGCAAGAGAACCTTTTGCCAAACACTTGCATATCTTGTTAGTATATTGCAGGCAACGCTTAAAATATGCAAAAGTTTCCTGCAGATAAACAAATGCTCAAGATTACTATAATTATATCGGAATTCCTCTGTCTGTCATTTTTGATCATGTTCATAGTTGGATTTATTATATGCCTGATTCGACATAGATTTGTATGACATGGATGCAGCATTTCGATGATTGCTGCATCCACTTTTAGATTATCGATTTATTATATTCTTTGCCTTGTCCGCAAACTCCTGTACAGACTCTGCATGTGCCGCCAGTTTTAAATATTTTGAGAGAATATCCATATCCTGTTCTTCCAATATTTTTTCTCTAAGTCCATCCGGTACAGAACCCAAATCTTCCAGCAAAAGCAGGATACCCTCAGCTTTGCCGCGTACCAGTCCTTTTGCTTCTCCTTCAGCGCGTTCCTCCCTCAATAACTCTTCCAGCAACATAAACCTCTCCTCCATTTCCCGGCTGCTCTTTATTCTTGCCATGGACTCCTGGATTTTTCTGACAAAGCTATCCTGATAGTCCTGGATACTGTCTGCTAAATCAGCTTTGACAAATTTCAGGAAATGAACAAGTCCCTCAGGTACTTCTGCTTCATTTTCGCCACAGGTGCTCAAAAAAATAACCGTGCTCCCGTCATTCATCGGCCTGCCTGTTTCCGCGCAGATATTTTGAAAGGTATAGCGGTATTTTTTACTGCTAAATGGGTCGAAATCACAGATAAAAATCACATAAGATGCAGGAAGTGCTGCGTAATCTTCTCCTGTAAGAAGCAGCTCCATATCCATCTGGCTGTGATAATATCTGGCTCTTTTTCCCAGATGAGGTCTTTTTGCCACCTGCATTTCAACATTGTAATGGGTCCTTTTTTCATCCCTGGCAATAATGTCAAGCCGAATACCATGGTATTCCGGGTGATAAATCATACTTTTCTCTTTACTGATCTCCACTCTCTCAATTGGAAAGCCTACTGCCAGTTCAAGGAAATCCTGACAGATTTCTTCATTTACCATGACCGCGCCGAACATAAAATTATCTTTAAACATCAGCTGTGCCAGTTTTCTGTTTTGGTTCATAAGCAACCTCCGCGCAGGCAGAGGAATTCTTTTTTTATTATATCATAATACAATTAAAATTTCCATATTTATTTTATTTTTGCAAATTAATTCATCGCATATCGCTTATGAATTTCAGTCCTATTTTCCAAACACCGGGCCTGCTGATCATATGGTTCTTCCCCATTTATCTCTCCTGTATGGTAACCTTAATCCTGTCCCCCGGCTGCTTCCCTGTTTTCTGCCTGATATCTTTCCTTACTCCTATAATATGGCCTGGTGTTTTCATCCGCACCAGGCTTCCGTCATACGGCTCACCATCAAAGGTTGCATGGACTTTCACTCTTCCTTTTCCGAACTCTTCCCGTACATCAAAAGGAAATTCAATATATGCGCCATCTATATCCGGCACCTTTTTTATAACCGCCTCAAATTCATATATTCTTGTATTCATGCCTCATTCCCTCCTGAATTCCTGATTCTCTAAACTATTGCCTGCCATCCAACAGAGAAAATACTCATACTTGCTTCCGTTCAAATAATGCCCCGTCTGTAATTACGGCTCCTGCATTCTCCTCTGTGAGAGATACATCCGCGGACTTCTCCTGTATAAATTTCAATGTATTTTCATCTACTACCTCAAAGACATACCGGCTCCCTTTTTCTTTATCCGTCGCGATCAGTTCCCCATCCGTGATCTCATACGTTCCCATAGGAATATAGGAACTGAGGACATCATACGAAAAGACAAAATTATCCTTATCCAGAAGTGTCAGACAGGGAAGACTCTGCTCTGTCTTTCCCAGCTCCTCTGCATTCATATAATAATTCTTTACGGATGAGATCTCCGCCTTATCCCTCAAAGGATTTACATCATCCAGCAGAATGATCCTGCTCACATCCTGTATCTGCGCAGGATAACTTTCCTGAACTCCTCCTGAAAAGGTAATGGATACATGCTGTCCGGGCATCAGTTCGGTCAAGGCTATATCCGTATGATGCCATTCTATCTTTGTATCAGCGGTAACCTGAAAACTAAACTCGCCTCTGTAATTCACATCATTTTCCTTCAGCCCTGATACCAGCATGGATCTGCCGTCTATTTCCAGTATCTCAGCATAAAAAACAGCGGAATCACCAAAATCCTCCTGATCCATACGGTTCGTTCCTACCGTATATCCTGCCCAAAAGATAAGTAAAACAAACAGCAATATCATAACACCTTTTAAAAAATTCTTCATACCCAATCCCCCCGTATCACTCATTTACAGATACATAAACATTAACCAGAAACACAATATGAAACAATTTTTTTGTTTTCTATTGTAATTATACCTTTTATTCCCGCACAGTCCAACCGTTATTTATGTAACATCATAATCCTTTTCTCCGGCATCCCTGTGGAAACGGAAAAATCATGCTCCGCCGCAATATACCACTCAGCCATTTTTTCAAGCTCAACATGAACCACCTGATGATACATCCTTGCATAAGGCATCTGATCACGGACCATCCCCTTTGCCACACCTGTATAAAAAATGGATGAAAGGTCCAAAAATTGTGTGTATAAATTGGTATTTTTCTCTCTTCTGTGTTAGAATATATGCATCAGATACAGAAAATACGAAAGACAAAATGTCTTCGTCAGGAAGGAATGAGAGTATACTCGTGAAAAAACAGATAAAACTGAAAAAACAAACAAAACCCCAGCTATCTGACAGTCAAGAGGAAAAAAAGGACCGCAGGATTCCAACCACCCGGTATCATCCGGATTACAAAACCGGGCTTACCAGCCAGCAGGTGCAGGAGCACAGACTTCACGGCTGGACCAACAAAGCGGTGGACCCGCCGTCCAAGACCACAAAGGAAATCATACATGACAATGTCTTCACATATTTTAACTTAATCTTCGTAGTGCTGGCAGTCCTGCTCTGTATCGTGGGATCTTTCCGGGATTTGACCTTTCTCCCAGTCATCATTGCCAACACTCTGATCGGTATTATTCAGGAGGTGCGTGCCAAACAGGTCCTGGATAATCTGACCATGTTAAATGCCCCCAATGCCTCAGTGGTGCGTAACGGCAAAACTTCAGTGGTTAATGCCGAGGAACTGGTGCTGGATGATATGGTCATCTTCAAAGCCGGCAACCAGGTCTGCGCAGACGCAGAGGTCAGCGCCGGGGAAGTGCAGGTAAATGAATCCCTGCTCACCGGTGAATCGGATGAGATCACCAAGAAAAAAGGCGACCGGCTCATGTCAGGCAGCTTCATCGTATCCGGCCAGTGTCATGCAAGACTTGACAAAGTGGGGAAGGATTCCTACATCTCCCGCCTGACTCTGGAGGCCAAGGAAATGCAAAGCGGGGAACAGTCAGAGATGATACGCTCCCTGGATAAGCTGGTAAAATTCGTGGGCATCGCCATTATCCCCATCGGCCTTGTGCTGTTCATACAGGCATTTTTCTTCCAGCATGAGGCGTTTCGTTCCAGCGTCACCTCCATGGTGGCTGCTGTCATCGGCATGATCCCCGAAGGGCTGTACCTTCTCGCAAGCGTAGCTCTGGCCGTAAGCTCCATCCGCCTGGCCCAGAAAAAAGTCCTGCTGCACGATATGAAATGCATTGAAACGCTGGCAAGGGTCAACGTGCTCTGTGTGGATAAGACGGGAACCATCACGGAAAACTCCATGGAAGTCCAGGAGGTCATTGCAACGGAAGATTACGATTCCGAAGAGATGGAACCATTGTCTGTGATGATCGGGGATTTTGCAGCGGCCATGAGCAGTGACAACATCACCATGGCTGCCATCAAAAAACATTTCAAAACCACCTCCGGCAAAAAGGCCGTGAGCAAAACAGGCTTCTCCTCTGCCACCAAATACAGCAGTGTGACCTTTGAGGATGTGACCTGTGTATTGGGCGCCCCGGAGTTTGTGCTGAAAGAGGATTATGAGGATTACAGAGATGAAATATTAGAATACGCCTCCAAAGGTTCCCGCGTCCTGGTATTCGGAACTTATGAGGAAAAGATTGACGGCAAAGCGCTCCAATGCCCCATCATCCCCTTAGGTTACATTCTCCTTGCAAATCCCATCCGCAGGCAGGCAAAGGAGACTTTTACCTACTTTGCCGAGCAGGGTGTGGAGGTGAAGGTGATCTCCGGGGATAATCCCACTACGGTATCTGAAGTGGCAAAGCAGGCAGGTATCGCCGGGGCTGAGAATTATGTGGATGCCTCGGAACTGGAGACAGACGCGGAAATGCGGGAGGCTGTCCTGAACAGCACCGTCTTCGGGCGTGTCACTCCCAACCAGAAGAGACAGTTTGTACAGATCTTAAAGGAAGCCGGCAAAACAGTTGCCATGACAGGAGACGGTGTCAACGATGTGCTGGCCCTGAAGGATGCGGACTGCAGCATTGCCATGGCCTCAGGAAGTGACGCGGCAGCCCAGGCTTCCCAGCTTGTACTGCTGGAATCTGATTTTTCCTGTATGCCGCAGGTGGTTCTGGAAGGACGGCGGGTGGTAAATAATATCCAGCGTTCCGCCAGTTTGTTCCTGGTTAAGAATATTTTTTCCTTCCTGCTCTCCCTGTTCTCAGTTGTATTTATGCTGACCTATCCGCTGGAACCCTCACAGGTATCCCTGATCAGCATGTTCACCATCGGCATCCCGGCCTTTTTCCTGGCGCTGGAGCCGAATAAAAATATCATCAAGGGGCATTTTCTCACCAATGTATGCCTGAAAGCCATGCCGGCGGCACTGACGGACGTTCTGGCAGTAGGAGCGCTGGTGGTGTTCGGGCGGACCTTTGGAGTAAACTCCACGGATATCTCAACCGCGGCCACCATGCTGCTGGCAATCGTGGGATTTATGATCCTCTACAAGATCAGCGCGCCCATGAACAAGATCCGTGTGGGGATTTTGCTGGGAACCATTGCCGGGCTTATCTTCTGCAGTCTGTTTTTAAACAACCTGTTTGCCCTCACCGGCATGTCCACCAAATGTATTATGCTCTTCGTGGTATTTGCCATTGCCACAGAACCGGTGCTCAGATACCTCACCATGGCAATCGAAAAATGCCGCAATCTTTATCTCCGTCTAAAAGAGCACGGGATAAACGGATTATCATAAAACGAATGCAGGCTGCCGCCGCTTACCGCCGGTATCCTGCACTCGTTTCTTTTATTTCTGCATAATGAAATGTGTTGCTATGCGCTCCTCATATTCCGGTAGCGAAATACCCTTTTCACGGCCCGCCTCAATGCATTTCAGCAGCCATGCCATATTCTCTCCCAAAGTACGCATGGTCTGCAGTCCTTCCCCGTCTTTTCTCACATCTTCCGGCATAAATCCGTGTACCTGATTCCAATACTGGGATGAGACAACCGGCATGCTGCTGATGGTGAAATATTTGTTCAGCCGGTCAAATGCCGCGCTGGCACCGCCTCTTCTGCAGGATACCACGCTGGCTCCCAGCTTTCCGGCCATTCTGCCGCCGCCGCTGTAGAACAAACGGTCCAGAAATGCGGTGAGCTGCCCGCTGGGGCCTGCATAGTAGACCGGAGAGCCGACTACAATAGCGTCAATGCTGTCCAGTTTATCTATCACCTCATTTACCTTGTCGTCAAAGACACATTTTCCTGTCTCTCTGCATTTGCCGCAGGCAATGCAGCCCGCCACCGGCTTTTTGCCCAGATACAGGATCTCTGTATCAATCCCGTGTTTCTGCAGCGTTTCCGCTGTCTCTGAGAGGGCTGTGTAGGTACAGCCGTGTTCGTTTGGACTTCCGTTGATCAAAAGAACTTTCATTTATCTACCTTCTTTCCCGTCTGCTGACGCTGCCTTTTCCGCACATTTTTATGAAAAAACGCGTTTCAGGACCTCCGCTGCTTTTTTCACCGGTATGATCTCCAGCTTTTCCTTCACCTCCTCTGCCACTTCCTCCAGGTCTTCCACATTTTCATAAGGGATAAATACTTTCTTCACACCCGCTCTCTGGGCTGCCATCAGTTTCTCGGGAAGGCCGCCGATAGGCATAACGCCGCCGCGGAGTGAAACCTCACCTGTCATGGCATATTCCGGGCTGACCGCATTTCCTGTCACAAGGGAGGACAGGGCAGTCACCAGGGTGATTCCCGCAGATGGGCCGTCCTTTGGAACCGCTCCTGAGGGGACATGGATATGCAGGTCCTTCTCGTCAAGCTGCTTCGTCTCCTCCGGGTACATGGCCTTTACCAGTGTCAGGGCTATCTCAGCGGATTCTTTCATTACATCTCCCAATTGTCCGGTGATCCTCACCTTTCCGCTTCCCCTGGTCAGCGTTGTCTCCACGAACAGAATTTCTCCTCCCGCCCGGGTCCAGGCCAGACCTGTCACCACACCGGGTACGGCTTCCTGAAGAATCCCCTCATGATGCATGGCGTTCCTTCCTAAAAATTCAGGGACACGTTTTTCACTGACTGTGATGCTCTTCTGTTCTCCCCTGACCAGCTTCACCGCAGCAAAGCGGCACAGGATATCCATCTGTTTTTTCAGACCGCGGACACCGGCCTCTGCCGTATAACCGCTGATGATCTTCATAATGGCCTCATCCGTCACCTTCAGGTTCTGGGCCTTGATGCCCATACTCTTCATAGCCTTGGGAAGCAGATGCTTTCTTGCAATATGGGACTTTTCAATGGGTGTATATCCCGGGAACTGGATCACTTCCATGCGGTTTAAAAGCGGCTCCGGTATGGTGTCTGTGCTGTTGGCCGTGCAGACGAAGAATACGTTTGACAGGTCATAGGGCACATTCATATAGTGGTCTGTAAAGCTGTTGTTCTGTTCCGGGTCCAGCACCTCCAGAAGTGCACTTGCCGGATCACCGCCGTAATCCTTTGCCAGCTTATCCACTTCATCCAATACCATGACCGGGTTCATGGCTCCGCTTCGCTTCATGCCCTCCATGATCCGACCGGGCATGGCGCCTACATACGTCCTTCTGTGGCCCCTTATCTCCGCCTCATCCCGGATACCGCCAAGGCTGATCCTTACATATTCCCTGTGGAGGGCTTTTGCAATACTCTGCCCGATACTTGTCTTTCCGGTACCGGGAGCGCCTACAAAGAGAAGAATGGAGCCTGACTGTTTTTTATTCAATGCCATGACAGCAATCTGCTGGATGATCCTGTCCTTTACTTTTTTCAGTCCGTAATGTTCCTCATCCAGGATTTTTTCCGCTTCACCCAGATCGATGTCAGGGTTTTCACCCGTTTTCCAGGACAGGCTTGTCACAAAATCCAGATAATCGTAGAGAAGACCGTACTCGTGACTGTCCTTGCCCTCCTGCTTCATACGGTTTAATACCTTTTCAGCCTCTTTTCGTGCCTCCTCGTTCATACCCGACTCTTTTAGTTTGTTCTCAAATCTGCGCACATCGGAAATGTTTTCAGGATGCATCTCATCCAACTGATTCTGCAGAAAATCAATCTGTTTTTTAATGGCTGACTCTCTGTACGCCTGTTCATGCGTCTCCTTCTGGGCACTCTGGGCCTCCTCGCTGACTTTGAACAGCTCGATAAACTCGTAAATGGCCTTCTCGATCCGTTCACATCTCTGTCCTCTGGTATCCGCCTCCAAAACAGCATATTTTTCCGGCCAGGACAGATTCAGGTAACCGGAGAGGGCGCAGAGGATCTCATTCATATTTTTCCAGTGCAGGATAAAGCTCCTTGCCCACACGCCCCACTGAAACATCTGCACAAATCTCAGTAAATCTCTTTTCAGTGTCTCAAAACGCTTCTGCATCTCTTCATCGGAAATATCCTCCACTTCACCGCAGATGGCTGCTGAGGCGGATATGGACTGCATGGTCACCTCCACATCGGAGATTGTGACCCGTTCCTTTGTACGGACACGAATATTTCCTTCCTCGTCTATGCTTTCGATCTTACCGGAAACCCCTATGGGACAGATATCCTCCGGTGTCATGTCCTCCCGTTTCTTATCCTGCTTCATCATCAGGAACAGAACATCCTCGCCCACATGCTCTGCTGTTATCTCCTGGTCTGTAAAAATATCTTTTTTGAAAAAAAAGGTAACGCCCGGCAGTATCATCATATCAAAAATAGGTATTGTAATCATATACATCCTCCTCACTTTATCAGCACTCAATCCAATCGAGTGCTAGCATCAAGTTAAAATATATAGCGAATCCGTTGGAATCCGCCAAGTATTGTGATATAATTTTACCATTCAATAATTATTTTACAAGTACGCAGTATTTTCATACCAGGTATGTTTTTTCATACCTACTCAGATCCTATAGAAAGGAAAAGGCAGCTGTTCAACTGACTGAACGGCTGCAGGAAAGGATTTATGTACGCATCATCCATGGAAAAAGAGGAAAACAACACGGTCTGTCCGCTGAAGTACGCCCTGAATCTGGTGGGAGGAAAATGGAAGCTCCCCATTATCTGTATCCTGGCACGGGAAGAATCCGTGCGGTACAACAGCCTGAAACGAAAGCTTGTAGGTATCACCAATATGATGCTCTCCCAGTCTCTAAAAGAACTGGAAGAAAACGGAATTGTCCACCGGGAACAGTATAATGAGATACCGCCCCGGGTGGAATATTCCCTCACAAAAGAAGGGCGCAGCATTCTGGAGCCGCTTGAAAGCCTGTCCGAATGGGGGAAAATCCATATGGATAAACTCCGGACACAATCCCCCTACTGCGGAGAATGCCGGGAGGTAAAATAGGTGCTGCCCTCACTTTCATCTGCCTGCTCAAAGGATGCATGTTCTGAAATAATATCAAATACCAGCCCGTCCCCCAGCCAGAATTCATATCTGACGCGGCAGGAAGGGCTTTCCCGGATCGTGCGGGTCATCTCCCCGCGCACGGGGGCTTTCAGGTCATGGGATGCCTCCTCCAGCCTGTGTACACAGAGCCGCATCTTCCCCTGCCTGACAGTCACTCTGCCCTCCCCGTATTCCTCTATGCGGACGCCCAGATAAGTTGCCATTCTGTATTCCCTGCCCCTGCAGTGTACCACACAGATACACCCCTGAAAATGAAAACCCAAAAAGGGAATATCCGCAGCAGACAGCATAACACTGCTGCGTTCCCCGAATCCGCACTGCGTCCAGAGATAGGACTTCGGAAAGGAACGGCCTTTGTCTGTCTCTATATACCCTCTTCCGCCTGTCATAGAGATTTTCCTGCCGTTTACCGTCAGTCCGCCTCTGAGACTGTGATGCATGCTCAGCACACCGTGGCTGCACTGCAGGAAAGGAATATATTTAAAGAATCCCATAATATCATACTTCAGCCTGTCAAAAGGCCCATACGCAATACTTCCCTTTACTGTCAAATCTCTGCTTTTTATATCCAGCTTTATCCCCTTTTCCGTAAAAATATTTCTCCCCACCCTTACACCAAAGGGCTTTCTGCTGATGCGGCAGGCCTCCTTGGGATAAGTAAAATACCAGGAACCCTCCTCTGTCACGATCTGCAGGGATACGGTCCACTGTCCGTTCTGATCCGCATGGACTGCGGGAATAAATGCAATGGTATCGTCCCGGTTCTGGTGTTTCAGATACCAGCCTTCAAAATAAGGGAACAAAAATGCCGCACATCCCTTATGAATACATGTTTCTTTCATGTTCTTCACCTCTATGTCTCAATTCATCTGCACATGGGCACCGGTGTTTTACCGGCTGTACCCATATGACTGCGTCTTTTTTATTGACATAGTTAGGATGTACGGCATTTCTAAACGCTATACGCTGTTTGTTCAGGCGTTTTTCTGTTCTTCTATTTTTTCCGCCAGGTCATTCAGATAGACCCAGCGCTCCATCTTCTCTTCCAGTTCTGCCTCCGCCTTTTCCTTCTCGGCAGTAATCTCAGACAGCTTTAATGAATTGGTGGCATTTGCCATCATATCTCTGTCCAGTTTTTCTATCTTCTCCTCCAGAGCCGCAATGTCATCGTCGATGGTATCATATTCTCTCTGTTCCTTGAACGTAAATTTCAGTTTGGCCGGACGGCTCTGCTTCCACTCTTTGGACCCTTCTTTTTTCTCCGGTATCTCCTTTTTCAGGGAAACACCGCTGTCCGTACCTGCAGACCTGTTTTTCCTGGCTTCCAGATAATCCGTGTATCCGCCCTCATACTGCTGCAGATGGCCATTGCCGTCAAATTCAAAGATCCGGTCCACCACATTGTCCAGAAAATACCTGTCATGGGACACTGTGATCACGATCCCGGAAAAAGAATTCAGATAATCCTCCAGAATGGTGAGCGTAGGGATATCCACATTGTTGGATGGCTCATCCAGAATATACACATTGGCTCCGCTTATGAGCACGGAGAGCAGGTACAGTCTTCTCTTCTCTCCGCCGGAGAGTTTACACACAGGCGTGTACTGCATATCCGGTGTAAATAAAAAGCGTTCCAGGAGCTGGGAGGCACTAATCTTTCCGTCTCTTGTCTGCACATACTCCGCAATATCCTTGATATAGTCGATCACCCGCTGGTTCGTATCCAGATCCGGTTCTTCCTGTGCCAGATAGCCGATCTTTATGGTCTCCCCGATTTCAATCTCTCCCGCGTCCGGCTGTATCAGACCTGCGATCATTCTGATCAGGGTGGATTTTCCGCAGCCATTGGGACCGATAATGCCCAGTCTCTGGTTTCTCAGCACAATGTAGTCAAAATCATCCACCAATTTGGTTTCACCATAGCTTTTGCTCACATGGTGCAGTTCGATGGTCTTTTTCCCCATCCTTGTCTCCACGGAATCCATCTCCACCGCCTGGTCCTGTACCGGAGCCTTACCGTTTTTCAAAGCTTCCAGACGTTCCAGCCTTGCCCTCTGCTTTGTACTCCTTGCTCTGCAGCCGCGCTTCGCCCACTCCATCTCCATCCGAAGGACACTTTGCCGTTTGCGCTCAGATGCCAGTTCCATCTCCTCCCGCTCGGCCTTCAGCTCCAGGAATCTGGAATAATTGGCATCATAGCTGTACATATTTCCCCGGCTGATCTCTAAAATCCGGTTGGAAACCTTATCCAGGAAGTAGCGGTCATGGGTCACCATGAGTACCACGCCCCTGTACTCCCGCAGGTACTCTTCCAGCCAGACGATCATCTCCTCATCCAGATGATTGGTAGGCTCATCAAGCAGCAGAACGTCAAAATCAGAGGCCAGCACTTTAGCCATAGCCACCTTCCTTCTCTGCCCTCCTGACAACTGTGCAAGCGGTGTGTCATACTCCGCGATTCCAAGCTTCGTCAGATTGCTCTGCACCTTCCAGTCTGTCTCCGCCGACTTTCCTAGGGCATAGGAAGAGACCGTTGCATCTTGAGGAAATTCCGGGTTCTGAGGCAGATATGCAATGCGCAGTCCGTTCTGTCTGACAATCTGTCCTGCATCCGGCTCCTCGATTCCCGCAACCATTCTGAGAAGTGTGGTCTTTCCTGTGCCGTTGATCCCGATGATGCCTATCTTATCACCTTCGTGGATGCCGAAAGATGCATCCTCGAAGATTGTCTTTTCTCCGTATATTTTACTGATATGTTCTATATTTAATATGTTCATTTGTGACGCTCCTCTTATTCTCATTCTGACCATATTCATCATAAATGATTTTTAACAGAACGTCAACTTCTATCCGGACAGCCTTCCCTTGTTACTGTTCACGGCCCTGCAAAAGCACAGTTCTGTGATCAGTAACACGCTTCGCGATGCACACAAAATGCAATAAATTGCATTTTGGCGCTGGCTAACTCGGGATTTTGCTTCGCATCGCGCAGCATCCCCTTGGGGAAAACACCTCCCGGGACATTGGCCGTGAACAGTAACCTTCCCTTATCTATGGCATACACCAGGTCCGCCGGATGCATGGTGGATTTCCTGTCAGGATGTTGAAGACTTCAGGCTGCTGTGCCCTCATATGGGTTCAGGATAGAAAGGTTTTGCATCATTTGTAAAATTATTTTGCATTTGATACCTCATATTCAGCCAGGATTTGTGCATTGCTGTAGTCAGGGTATTGATTCTGCAGTTCCACAATCCTATCAATATATGCCTTGTCCATATCAAGCCAATGACTGATGGCTGCCGGTGTGAGTTCATTTTTCAGCAATTTGCGGATCACATGAATCTCTTCTTCCATTTTTGCTTCTTCTTTTAATTCTTCCAATGCTCTGCACATAGTAAATTCCTCCTTATCCTTTTCTGCTTTTATATCCCGGCCCAGCATGGTAAGCAGAGCTCTGCTTGCTTTCGCCGATAATTCTTCCAGTTCTTTTTCATGACTTTCTACATATCTTATCAGATCATCCTTACAGTTTCCGCATCTCAATGTTTCCAGGATCACTTTCCAATCACCCGAAAATTTATCCGGGTCTGTGTTCCTGGCATCGATCAAATGCACTTTATACCCCGGCAGATACTCCTTTAATTCTGCCGTATCATCCGGCAGCAGAATCATTTCCTCCATGCTGAGCGGTCCGTCCCAGGGACTGTCTCCATAATAAAAAACAACGCTTACTACCGGCATAAGTTTCTCTCCTTTATGAAGACCAGACAGAAACTCCGCTGATGTTTTCAAGTCTCCGGTTTTCTTATTTTCTCTCTGCCTCTTTTTCATCTGTTCCCCATATTGGACAGAATCGTATAGAAGCATACGCACCGGCATTCCATAATGCACCTCACTTTGATTTTCACAAATAAAGATCACGTACATTGTATGAAAATATGCCTGTTTCACTGTATCTCTTATCAAGGTCTTTTGATTTGATCTGTCATCCGTTTCCCAGGGAAGCTGCATGATCAATTCTCTTGGTAACTGTTCTATGTTTTCCGGCCGCAATACCTGTTTTCCTTTAAAAACAGCACCGTTTATAAAATCACAGAACACAGTAGAGTCCTCAAAATACGGCGTAATGATATTATCTTTTACTCCCATTTTTCCTCCTTATATCATTTTTAATTTCTGGAAATCGTCTGGCCGAACGGCCGGAATGGATACATATGCTGCTGGATGCAGCGATTTGATGTTTCCAGAATATCATGCGGAGAAAAAAAGAGCAAATGAACTTTCTATAAAATTTAATAAGAACAAATAAACATTATTTCTTCTGCTTATACTCCTATTATATAATGCATATTATTATATTGCAATATCTGTTTTTAATATTGCTCAAGAACAACTATATACCGGTACTCCTATAGACAACAGCACACTTTGAAGCAAAAAAACAGGAGTATCCGATTCCCAAAGACGGAACGATACCCCTGTTTCCTATGCATTATGTAATTTCTTTATACCCTTAACAAAAAAATACAGTGCCCTGATTTAGTATGCAAGAATCCTGGCCGGATTGTTTACAGTCATATTGCGGACAGCCAGGTCAGAGACCTCACCGTATTTCTTCAGGGCAGGCACACCGAACTTTGTCAGCCTGCAGTATCCCTCTCCGCCAAACTGTCGGCACATGGTCTTTACACACATGTCTGTGCCGAGTACGATCTGGCGGCTGTATCCCTGCTGGATAAGGCGCACAATGCCTGCCATTTTCATCCAGTCCGGAATCGGCGCGGTTCCGAGGGCCTCCAGGCCGATGTCACCTGATAAAAATTCCACTGAAAAATTTGCACCTTTATCCAGCACACGTTTTGCCACGTCAAGATCCAGTCCCCATTTTTCCGGATAGAGGACCATTTCCTTCATGGGTCTTTTCACGGTTGTCTCCATGTGGGCGATAACAATCTTCTCCGGATTCACGCCTTCTTCCATGAGGATCTCCACGATTTCACCCGGCGTGCCGCCGAAGGCATAATCCGGATGTACGGTAATGGACATCCCCGTGTCTTTTGCCGCCTGGCCGCCGGCTCTCAGCGCTTTTTCCTCCGCCTCTGTAAAATCGTTTAGTGCAATCTTTACACAGCCCGGCCGGATCTGCGTATCCTCGATTCCGTTTTCGATCTCATCCATCAGATGGTCATAAAACTGCCGGATACTCCATCCGTCATATTTTCCATTCCAGGAAGTCTCCACATAATAACCGGCAGCGGTAATGACATGGACGCCTGTCTTCTCTGAGATCCGTCTGACTGCTTCCACATCCAGACGGATTCCGGGGACACTCAGCTCCACCATGGAATCTCCGCCGGAATCTTTATATTCCTGCACTTCCCGGGTCATGGCGGCCTCGTCGTTCAGATCCATGGCATCCTGCACCAGCGGAAAGTTTCTCTTCAAAAATCCGATATTCTCCAGGGAGACCTTATCCTCGTATTTGACCGGCAGGTCCGTGGGCATGGCCGGTCTGCAGATTGCCCCCATATCTGCGCCGTTGAACATAATGTGTTCATGCATATCCGTAAATCCCAATTCTTCCGGAGCAATATCCCCGCACACGGTTGTTACTCGTTTCATAAATGTAAAACCCTCCAATCCATAAATATACGCCGGAGCGTGTCTGAAAATTGCTTTCAGCAGCCTGTACGTCACACTTTGCGGGAGATTTTCCGGCCCCAAAGCACCTTCTCTACGTCTTTCCGTTTCCCTGTCAAAGACCCCTGTACCATGGGTGGTCTGCCGCCGCCTTTTCCGCTGCAGGCCTGATTCATCTCTTTTGCAAGAGCAGTGATATCTCTTCCTGAACTGCCCAGAACATAGCGGTAGCCCGCCTTGTCACTGCCTACAAATACTCCGCAGATACCCTCAGTGATCTCCATGGCATCATTGACAAAACGACGCATAGCGGCCGGGTCCAGCTCCTCCTCAAACAGAAGCACTGCCGGTGTATCAGGTGTGACCTCTGACAAACGGCGTTTCAGATAGTGTTCCTGCAGACGTTTGATCTTCTCTTTCTGTCCGGCAATCTCTTCCTCCAGGCGGGAAACTGCCTGCACGACCTCCTCCTGTCTGGCTGAAAGTCTGACCGATATGGCTGCCACGCTCTCCTCTTTTCTGTTATAATCTTCAAGCGCCCGGAAACCACAGAGCATATTCACCCGCATGCCGCCTTTATAATGGATAGCACCGGTGATCTTGATCATTCCCACCGCTCCGGTTGTCTTTACATGGGGCGCACAGCAGGCACAGGTATCATATCCCGGAATACGGACAATGCGGACCTGACCCTCGATCTCGATCTTACTGCGGTAGACCATGGTATCCAGCTCCTCCTCAGTGGGATACAGGACTTCTATGGGGATATCCTCTGCCACTGCCTGATTGGCTTCCCACTCGATCCTGCGCAGCTCTTCCCCGGAAAGAGGGCCGTCATAATCCATGGTCACAGCTTCATCTCCCAGATGAAATCCCACATTCCGGTAACCGAAATGCCGGTTTACGATCCCGGATACAATGTGCTCTCCCGTATGCTGCTGCATTTTGGAAAAACGCTCCTCAAAATCCAGTACCCCCGTAACAGCAGTCCCGGGCTCTGCCGGTATGTCCGTACAATGAAGGACAATGCCGTCCTGCTCTCTCACATCCAGAACGCGGATCTGCGAATCCGCCAGGCGCAGAACACCGGTATCCGCATACTGGCCTCCCCCCACCGGGAAAAAGGCGGTTCTGTCAAGAACCACCTCATAGTTTATTCCTCTATTTGTATATTCTTCCTCAGACAGCGGGCTGCAGGAAACCACCTTCGCCTGAAATTCTTTTATCATGCTGTCTCTGTAAAATAATTTTTCAGTCATGTTCAGTCTCCATACACGCGGATCAGGGCCGAAACCTTATGTACCACACTCATGCCCTCGATTATCATCATGGCATCATTGAAATTGCCTTCCCGCACTTTTGATGTCACGACCACGATCTCAGCCAGATCCCCGTCTTTATTTTTCTGTATCATCTGCGCAATACTCACGTCGTTATTGCCTAACACACTGGCGATGCTGGCCAGCACACCAGGTCTGTCATCCACCTGCAGGCGCAGGAAGAAGCGGCTGTCCATGTCATCTGCCTTCTTCACAGGCAGCTCTTTGTAACAGGTACAGCTTATCCTTCCGGTACAGCCGAACCGGATATTCCTTACAATATCAAATATATCCCCAACGATGGCACTGGCTGTGGGCATTTCGCCGGCACCTCGGCCGTAGAACATGGTATCTCCCACAGCGTCTCCTCTTACGAAGACCGCATTGAAGGAGTCATTCACAGAAGCCAGGGGATGGCTCTCGGAGATCAGCATGGGCTGTACCCGCACTTCGATTCCCGTCTCTGTGTTCCTTGCAAGTCCCAGCAGCTTGATCAGACAGCCCAGCTCTTTTGCATAGCGGATATCCTTTGCTGTGATATGGGTGATGCCCTCAGTGGTCACATCCTCAAAAGTCACCCGTGAGTTAAAGGCAATAGATGCCATGATCGCCATCTTGCGCCCTGCGTCATATCCCCTGATGTCCGCAGTCGGGTCCGCCTCCGCATAGCCAAGCTCTGTGGCCAGAGCCAGCGCCTCAGAGAACTCCATCCCCTCCTGGGTCATTTTGGTCAGGATAAAGTTGGTAGTGCCGTTTACAATGCCAATGACTTCCTCAATATGATTGCCGGCCAGACACTGCTTCAGCGGCCGGATAATGGGTATGCCCCCGGCCACTGCTGCTTCAAAAAGGAAATCACACTGGTGCTCAGCCGCGCAGTCTAACAGCTCCCCGCCATTGGAGGCCACCAGATCCTTGTTTGCCGTCACCACATGCTTGCCTGCCCGCAGCGCTTCCAGAATATAAGTCCTTGCAGGCTCAAATCCACCCATGACCTCGATCACGATCTCAATGGACGGATCCTCCAGAATGGCCTTCCAGTCATTGGTCAGTATGGAAGGATCTTCCACCTTGGCAGCCGCTTTCTTCAGATTGCGGACCAGGATCTTCTCCACCTGCACCACGGCTCCGATTTTTTTCTCCATCTCTTCTCTCTGGTTTTTCAGAACTTTATATACACCGTTTCCAACGGTTCCAAGCCCCAGCAGGGCAGCTTTTATCACTTTTTCACTCATAACTATTCTTCTCCGTCCTCCGGCTCCTCCTTTTTGGGTTTCACAACCTGCTCCACCCTCTCGATAAACCCTTTTTTCATCTTGTTATTCCGTTTAAAGGCCTTGCTCCATCCACCAATCTTGTTATAGACCCAAAAGGAATGGACCAGAACCGCATTGGCCTTACCTATTTTGTCCTTGGTGGTCTTATTATAGATCTCGCCGCCGCACTCAAACTTGGTGCCTTTGATGATCTCCGTGATCAGATCCGATTCACAGGTAATGGTGTCCGGCACCTCTGTGTATGCTTTTCCCACGCAGTCAGCCCTGTGGGCGTCACTTCCGCCCGTGCCTGTCAGATTGTACTTCTCTGCCAGCCTGGCTGCCCTTTCATTGACCTCTAAGGATTCACAGGCATTAAAGGTCTCAATAAAATCAAATTCTTTTAAAATATCAGGATTCCTCTTATAGGCCTTGGCATTCATAAAGCTCATATATTTTTCCCCGCAGGGATGAGCCGGTCCCAGGATTCCGCCATAGTTGTGTACTATGGGAATCAGCATCTGAATGGGAATCCCCCGCAGCTCCAACAGACGAAGCTTGATGCTTTCCGGCATAATGACAATAATATGTCCTGCATCCAGCGTGTCATACTCGATTCCTTTGAGCACCACAAAATCTGAGTATTTCTGACCCTTGATATTCTTTTTCCAATGGCGGAATCCCCCATAAGAATCATGATCCGTCACGAGCATTCCGCCGAATCCCTGGTTTCTCAGCATACGGATATATTCTTCGATGCTCACTTTGCCGTCTATAGATCCTTCTTTTGTATGGCAGTGCATGTCAATTTTCACGACAAAACATCTCCTTCCCAACAGGCTGCAGATCTCAAAACAAATCTACAGCTTTAAAATTCGTCTCGCATTCTCCCCCAAAATGGCTTCTTTTTCATCCTCTTTCATATTCATTTCCCGTAAACGGCATAAAAATTCCTTCTGACCATCCCATGGACTGTCCGTGGCAAACAAAATTTTATCCACGCCGTGTTTTTGGGACAGACGTATGAACTGTTCATCCTCCATATGTCCCAGGCTGTAAGCGGTATCAAAATAAAGCCTGCTGCCTGCCAGATACTTCTCCACATCCTCCCAGCAGTTCCAGCCGCCCATGTGTGCCATTACCAGGATTCCCCCGTCTATCTGGCGAAGCACATGTTCCACACGTTTTGGTGTACAGTGTACCACTTCAGGAAGCCCCACGTCCACCCCTGCATGGGCAACGACAATGAGTCCCCGCTCTGCCGCCCGGTCCATAATACGCATGTACCTGATATCGTCAATAAATACTCTCTGATAGTCCGGATGCAGCTTGATCCCCTTCAGGCCCATATCCGCGATCTGGTCCACCTCTGCCTTATAATTCTCCGTGTCCGGATGGATGCCGCCAAAGGAGAGAAACTCACCGCCGCCGCAGAACTCTTCCGGAGTGATCTCCCTTGCGTAGCGGTTAATGGACGAAAACTGCTGCGGCTTTGTCACCACCGGCAGGACTACGGATATATCCACCCCGGACTCTTCCATGGATCTTTTAAGTCCGTCCTTGGTTCCGTCAGTATATGCCGGAGAATCGGATGCTTTTGAAAGCTTTTCTATGGTAGCCCCGGCTATTTTATCCGGGAATATATGTGTATGGAAATCTATGATCATTTTGGATGCCCCGCCTATTTGCTTTCTTTCTGGATTCCGAAACGCTTCAGCAGATTTTCAAACTGTTCACTCATGACAATAAGATTAAAGCCCTGGGGATTGACCACAACGCCTTTTGCCAGCGGAATTAATATTTTGTCCAGATTTTTAAATTCTACCACGACAGCCTTAAACTTCTTATCTTTGTTGAACTTTGCGAATTCGCCCGGGTCTGTAAAAATAGGCTGGAATACATCGCCGTTCTTGTTCTTGATATAGGGGACCTGGACATTTTCCTGGCCTTCCTCCTGCTTCTCCACTGCCACCAGAAATTTGCTCTTTACCAGATTGGCTGCCATCTCTTCTTCCAGCTCATTGATGTTCGCCTTCTCAGACATTTCCACGCCCCTTCTGAATTCCTGCATGAAATAAATGCCTGTGAGCTGAAGCTGGGGATTAAACAGCGGTCTCTGGTTCTCCGGGAGCTGGGAAAAATCCGGTCTGCGCACGATCTCCTCCAGGTCAAATTCCGTGGTCTTATCCTTTTCCACAAAAACCACCTCATTGACACCCAGTGTAAAAAGTGTGGAATAAAAATTCAGGAAACTTTTGTTTTCCACCTTGATGGAGGCCACAGGATTTTTCTGCTCCATATACGGTTTTGCCTTTTCCTCCAAATCCTTGCTGTCCTCAAAGACCCACACCTGATCATTATATGTCTCCGGATCGCAGATGATAAAAGGATTGTTGGTTCCTCTGGAAAAAAGCACGTAAAAGGCTTCCATCTGCTGAATTTTCTTAATTGTCTCCATTCTTACTTTGTCCATTGTTCTATGTTCTCCTGTTGTATATTTTTTTAACGGCAGAAATCTGCCAGCTTTTTCTTCTTTTAGTATACACCCAAATCCCGTTCTTGTCCTCAAAAATTTGCATTCTGTGTTATGGCAGGAAATTTACAAATTACTGTTCACACGCCACTGTCCCGCGAGGTGTTTTCAGGCCGAAGGCATGAAAATCCCGAGACAGCCAGCGCGATATGGAGCAGAATGCTCCATATCTGTGCATCGCAAAGCGGGTTGCTGGGCACGCAGTGAACAGTAACCTCAAAACTCCAGCACCTGTCCGGTCTCCGGCAGGATACAGGAATCTCCAAATGCCGCTGCCATCATGCCTGCTGCCCTTTTTCCCGTACAGTGGACCGGCATGAGCACCGGGATGTTCATCTTCTGCAGGCTCTCAATCGTCCCTGTGATCTGTTTTTCCCCTGCCCTGCCAAGATGCATACCTGCAAATACACTGTAAACAGGTATATCCGGCAAGGCTTCCTCTGCCCGCAGAATGCAGTTGACCACACCTCTGTGGCTGCAGCCCATGAACAGGCACAGTCCTTTTTTTGTGCTCACGGCCAGTATCTGTTCATCTTCCATCTCATCTGCCCGCCAGCAAAGCCCTCCGTCTTTTTTGTCCCGGATCCAGAAGCCGGCAGGCCGCTTTTCAAAATCCGTGCGGTACGGGATCTTCCCGATCAGCCAGAAGCCTGGGGCAATCTCTTCCAGGTCTTTGGTATAGCGGACATGGGCCATCCAGTCAGCGTGGCTGTCCGGAATGCCGATGAAGCGCTTGTCTTCTTCCATACCGCTGTATTTCTTTTCAAAGGCGCTTTTTTGTATGTACACAGGAGGCATCCCGCCGCTGCCATCCAGATATTCCATGCCTCCGCAGTGGTCATAATGGCCGTGGCTCAGTATGATACCGTCCAGTTTTGTCAGGTCCACACCCAGGGTCTCCGCATTTTTTAAAAACACATCGCTCTGCCCTGTATCCATCAGAAACCTTCTGTCATTCTCCTCGATCAGAACAGACAGCCCGTGTTCTGCAAAAAGCCCCTGTCTGTAAACTGTATTTTCATTCAATATCGTTATCTTCATCTGCTGCCTCCTCTACTGCAGGGAAGGCATGGGGAAGGTCTGAAATCCGTATTCCGCTTCCCCGTTGTCCCATTTCACTTTTACACTGTAGATAAATCCCGGTTCTGCCTGCAGGACACTGCCCTCTTCCCCCGCAGAGACCGCCACGGATTCCCCCTCAGGTTCTGTCCCTGACTCCCCTGCCTGTCCCTGCATGGAAGAGTCGTACCGGATCACCGTGATCTCTTCCGGTTCTTTTGAAAACACAAGTTTTACTTCCGTATGCTCCTGTATCTTTATCTCCTCATACTGGCTCCACTGCAGAATGGAAGGTGCGTCTGTGGTTTCACTGACCGTCTCACCGTCCTCATTTTCATATTCCCAGCGGTAGCCGCCGACAGTGTTTACTGCTGCTGTGACATTTGCCTGAGGCTGGCTGTACTCCAGATTCAAAAAAGGCAGGGAGGAGGCTTCTTCCTGGAAACTGAACTGCTTCAGAAGTTCACCGTATTGTTCCAGCAGCTCCCGGTTCTCTTTTTCCATCCTTACGATTTTGGTGATACCCGGATACTGACCCGGATAGGACATGGTCATAGCGCCGTTGCCGTAGATTTTTACCACGTCGCCGTTTTCAAGCTCCCACGATTCCAGCTCATCTCCCCGTTCATCCAGAACAGCACCCTCTGGAAGAGGGCCTGTAAAAGGGGTTCCGTTTCTGGTATCTACGAACAGATAGTTTCCCACCGTCTCACCGGTCCCGTCCCGCAAAAACAGGGCTTCCAAAGACGCAGCTTCTGCCTCCCTGTCCCTTTTTTCCTTTCCAAACCAGAAAACCGAAACAGCCGCAGCAGCGGCCAGCACACCTGTTACTGCAATTATAATCAATGTCTTTTTTTTCATGGCGTTTTCCTTTCCTGTTTCTATTCCATATTATACCCTAAGTTTCCGTTTATTCCAATGACAGATATAACCATAAAACAATAAAAACACAAAAGCTGCCACTCCTTCTCTGCCGGAGCCTACAGCCTTTGTGCTTTTCTTTTCACAAGTCAGATATTCTTTTATTGATAAGCAAATCCGCCGTTGTGGGTGACCTTTGCTTCATAGAGCGCTTCATCTGCCGCCTTTGCCAGGGAAAGATAGGTATCCCCGTGTCCGGCGATCACAGCGCCTGCTGACAGGGTGATGGACGGCATATTGCGGCGTTTTGCCTCTTTGCCGATGGTGTTGTTGATATCCTCCATGATCCGTCTGGCAACCGAATAATCGGAGGTGTTGGCAATAAAAATTGCGAACTCATCGCCGTGAAGACGGGAAGCCAGATCCACGGTCCTGATTCGTCCGATGATCATCTGTGCGGTCAGTTTGATCACCTCATCCCCCACACTGTGTCCGTAGTTATCATTGATGCTTTTAAAATGGTCTCCGTCTATCATGACCAGAATACCTCTCTCCTCTTCCTCCATATCATCCAGGGCTGAGGTGATTTCCTTGCGGAAGGACTTGAAATTCATCATTCCGGTCAGGTCATCCACTGCCGCAGCCTTCTGGGCCGCGCTCAGGGCGATTTCAAGTCTTCTCTGTGTCTGTCCAAGCTCCACATAGGCATCTCTCAGCTCCCGGTTCTTTATTCCCTTGCTGACACGTCCTATGACGTAGATGAGCAGAAGCTCCGTCAGAAGCAGAGGAATCAGCCATACCGTCATGGTGGCCTTCACAATGGACATGGCAGGCACCAATACAAGAAAGTTAAAATCCTGCTCCCTGTGCAGGTATCCGAACTGTGACCTGCCGTTCAGGTTCAGACGGACCGTCTCTTCTTTTTTATCAAGAAGCTTCTCCATCCCGTTCCCCAAATCCTGCCTGAAAGCATAGAATGCCTCTGCTGCTTCCTTCTTATCTTTGGCCTTTGCCAGTTCCTCCGGGGCACCGGATGCGGCATCCTCCATCTCTTTTTTGGCAGCCTCCACACTGTCTGCTGTTTCATCCAAAGACGCGTACAGGCTGCCTCCCAGATACTTTTCTTCCGTGCTTCCTATAACGGTTCCGCTGCCGTCGAATATCATTACCTGTTCCTTCTCATAGCGGTCCAGTCCTGACACCAGATTCTGGATATCCCCCATTTTGATATCATAGGCAAAGACAGTCTCCCCGTCAGGCTGAAGCTGTGAGATCGTAGTCAGAATGTAATGGTTTGCGTAGCTCATATAAGGGGGTGTGAATACAATCTCTCCTTTTCCCTCCACAGCAGCTTTGTACCATGGACGCTCAGTTGCAACATACCCGGTTTCCTCGTACTGGGAATATGGCGTGTCCCAGCTATAGAGATAGCGGCCTTTGTAATACATATAAAGCCCGTCAAAAGTGTCTCCCTCAATCTCCAGCATTTTAGAATCCATGCTTTTTAAATAATCCCAGATGGAGTCAGGCTCGGGATGGTTTCCGATCTCCTGGGTCATCATCTCTGCAAACAGCCGGAAGGAGTGCTTGTAATTCTCCATGATCTCATGGAAAGCCGTTCCCGTGTCACCTGCATGTTCTGCCAGATTTCCGTCAATTGCTCTTATCTCCCCTCTGCCGATCAGACAGACTGCCAGTATGTTGACCGCAAGAAAGACGGCTGCCATAACCGCCGTCTTTTTCCGGCCCTCCAGTTTTTTCCGCTGCATAAACGTATTCCCCCCAGGTTTGTAGTCTTCCATTACACTTTTATATCCTTTTTACTTTTCCTGCATTTTATGTAATTATATCATATAACAAAGGAAGAGGTAAAGGTGAAGCGTTGTCCCGTTCTGTTCTTTTTTGTATATTTTTGTCATGTAACTGTGAGATATATACAAAAACAGCGGAAGGTGTATTTTCCTTCCGCTGTACCGGTTCCTATACTATTTCATTACTTCCTCATAGAGATTCCTGCCCTGGGAATCAATGACTACGATCACAGGGAAATTCTCCACCTCAAGCCGGCGGATAGCCTCTGTTCCCAGATCGTCATAAGCGATGACCTCTGCTTTCTTGATACATTTGGAGAGCAGAGCTCCTGCCCCGCCCACGGCTGCGAAGAACACAGCTCCGTTTCTGACAATGGCATCTGTCACCTCTTTTTTCCTCTTTCCCTTGCCGATCATTCCGGTAAGGCCCAGGTCGAGAAGCCTGGGCGCGTATTTGTCCATGCGGCTGGCCGTGGTCGGTCCCGCGGAGCCGATGGGACGTCCCTCCCTGGCAGGTGTGGGACCCATGTAATAGATCACATTGCCTTCCATCTCAATGGGAAGCTTTTCCCCTCTGTCCAGTGTCTGATCCATGCGGAGATGGGCCGCATCCCTTGCTGTATAAATAGTTCCCGTAATATACACATAATCGCCTGCCTGGAGTGTCTTCACTTCTTCCCTGTCAAGCGGCGCTTTCAAATATCTATCCATAGCGTAACCTCCTTACTCTCATCAGATTCTGATCAGATTGTCCTCACAATATGCCGATTTACATGACAGCAGATGTTCACTGCCACAGGCAGGCCCGCAATATGGGTGGCATATGTATTGATATTCACGGCAAGGGCAGTGGTGTCTCCGCCCAGACCTGCAGGTCCCAGACCGATACCATTGATCTTTGCCAGCAGTTCCTCCTCCAGCGCTTTGATATGCTCCAGCTCTGAATGGGTTCCCACCTCTCTTGTGAGGGCTTTCTTTGCCAGAATGGCCGCTTTTTCAAAGGTGCCGCCAATGCCCACACCCACAACTACAGGTGGACATGCGTTAGGCCCGGCTTCCCGCACAGCGTTTATAATGGCGTCCTTTACACCCTCCACGCCGTCCGCCGGTTTCAGCATATAGATCTTGCTCATATTCTCGCTTCCGAAGCCCTTAGGTGCCACCGTGATCTCCACCTGATCACCGGGGACCAGCTCATAATGGATGATAGCAGGGGTGTTGTCCTTTGTGTTCACACGGATGAGAGGATCCCCCACAACGGATTTCCGAAGATATCCTTCCTCATACCCTCTGCGCACACCTTCATTTACAGCCTCTTCCACACTGCCGCCCTCAAAATGCACATCCTGTCCGATCTTCAGAAAAACCACCGCCATGCCTGTATCCTGACAGATGGGGATCATATCTTTTCCCGCAATATCCAGATTCTCCAGAAGCTGTCCCAGAATCTGTTTTGCCAGCGGTTTTGTCTCCCGCTCACAGGCATTCTTCATTGCCCTGTCCATATCCGGGGCAAGATAGTGGTTGGCCTGAATGCACATCTCTTTGATGTTATCTGTTAAAAGTTCAACGTTTACACTACGAACCATGCCTTTTTCCTCCAAATCTTATTTCTTCCCTGCTCAGCTTAACTGCCGCTTCACGTCAATGCGGTTAAAGTCTGACAAATCCTCAGACCTGTGCTTACCGATCAGTCCCACCAGCATATAATAGCCGGTTCTGGGATCAATGGGATAGTCTTTTACCAGGGTGAAATCCTCTATTTTTCCTGTGCTGGATACATGCATACGCGGCCCCAGACACTCCAGGACCATCTCGCCGATCTGCACGTGGTTCTCATCATAGTAGGATACAGATAAATCCTGCTTCACTGCATCCTTCACCTTTTTCTCCAGCTCATATAAATCCACATCCGGCTTTTCCTCAAACTCCAGCACGAATCCGTGGCGCACATCCGAGCGCGGGCCGTCCTGGGCAAAGCCGTCTCCCATATAGTACACGCACAGATCCTCCAGGGTATGGGCCATCTTCCTGTATTTTACGGATTTGTGCACAATATTCGCTATATTCTCCGGCAGAGGGCCGAACATGTTCGGTCTGGTGATGATGATCTCCTCGCCAATGCCTACAAGCAGATCCGCATTTCTGTGCAACATGGGGTAGATCAGATCAAAGTGTTCCACAATGACCTGTTTCCCGTGATTGGCGGCATCCAGAATGGTGTCCGCCAGCACATGCATCTGGGTAAATGCGGATTCAAAGCGGATATCCAGATGATAAGTATGCGGGGAGAACGGGTCCGTCAGGTCCTCATGCAGCAGGGGCAGGGGCCTGATATTCACGCCCTCATCGTCATTGGTCAGGTCAATACCGGGAAACATACCTTTTATGAGCAGGCTCTTTCCCGCTCCGGCATCTCCTATGATTCCTATAATATGGTCAAAAGGGCTCAAATACATCTGACTGAGCTGCATCCCCAGATCCGCCATACGACGGTTTCCTCTGGGCGCAAAATAAAAGCTGTACAGGTTTCCTTCCTGCATCTGTTTTGAATATGCCATAGACTGTTCCTTCCCAAAATGCTGAAATAGCCGGACAATCCTGCAGGCAGAAGCCCGCAGAACCGTCTGGCATAGTCATTCATTTTCATTTAATTTGCTTTTTTCGCATTTCTAAGGGCAATGATC
The DNA here is from genome assembly GCF_040095955.1 of Blautia caccae. Lineage (NCBI taxonomy): Bacteria > Bacillati > Bacillota > Clostridia > Lachnospirales > Lachnospiraceae > Blautia > Blautia caccae. Next base: position 155,936 of record NZ_JBBMFP010000012.1, read on the forward strand.
CTCTGCATTTCATTGTAGACGATCATGTATCCTTCGTCAACACCCATACCCGGTTTTGCCAGGATCTGGTCCGGTTTGGTAGCCATTGCGCAGTTTACGCAGACCTGTGCGGAACGGTCTGTCTCGTTGCAGGTACCTCCCTGATAAGCGCCGAAGCCTTTTTCCTTGCAGTAAAGAACAGCTTCCACAATGTTGTTGATGCCGCCCAGGTCAGGTGTTTTGATCTGAGCCATATGGCCTGCTTTGTTGTCTGCAAAGTATTTTACATCTTCCAGAGTGTTGCACCATTCGTCGGCAACCAGCTCCACGTCAATGCCTCTTCTGTCCACTTCTTCTCTTAATCCCTTTAAGCAGAGCATCTGTTTTTCTCTCTCCTCTGCGTCCATAGGTCCTTCGATCCTCAAGTGGAAAGGTTTTGCGGCCTCCTCAAGCTCTGCCAGATAATCTGCCATTGCGGTGTAGTTGTCCACGCCGAAGATAGCGCCGATGGTGCCGTATACGTCAATGTGGAATACAGGCATGTAATTCTCGTCATTGCGCAGTTTCAGCACACGGTCACTTAACCATTTTACATACTCTTTCAAAAGCTCACCGTGCTCGCCCAGTTTTGTCTTTACATTATTGATGAGGGCATGAGGCATAACTGCCGCTCCCTTTAAGATCATCTTGTCAGAGTTGTCATATCTGTTGTCACCGGACTGGGTAAAGATGGGAATCGGCTCCTCGGAAACGGTTGTGCCGTACTCATCTGCCACTACCTCACACATCAGTCTCTTGGAGGATTTTGCAACAGCATCCAGAATTGCCTGGCTTACACCGTAGCGAATGGCTGTGTGCAGTCTCTTACCGTCAACCTGCAGGTTTTCCAGCATTGCACACAGGTCTTTAAAGCTGTCTGCCTCTCTGCCTACCAGTTCCGGTTTGATATATTTTTCAATGATCGGAATAAAGTCTTCTGCTAAGAACAGCGGGTCTCTTCCGCCTGCGCCGGAATACTGAACAGCCGCGCAGTCTCCCCATGCGATCTGTCCGTCTTCCAGGATCAGCATAACGGAGATGGCTTCTCCTGCCTGTCTTACGGATTTGAACCCCGGTGTCACAGTCTCTCCAAAGTACGCGGAACCGTCTGCTACAGCACCTTTTTTGATCGCTCTCTGGTCATCAAAGAAAAAACCTGTTCTTGCTTTGGAACAAACAACGTCTACAATTTTCATGATACACTTCTCCTATTATTGTGATTTTCTGTAACCGCCCGGAATGTCCGGGCAGTTCTGATTTTCTATATTCCGGGTTATGCTGTGATTTTATTTTGGTTTACCAACCAGTCTGCCTTTGCTGATGGCATATACGTCATCAATGACCATCTGGAAGGATGCTTTTCTCTTCTCCATTTTCGCTCTGTGCTCAATCTTGCCCTGGTTAAAGTCTTTAAGCTCTCTTGGCAGCGGCACGTTGGCTACGTTCAGGTAACGCACAGCGCCTTCAAAGTCACGGGCCGGAAGCATCTTGCCTGCATTGTATTTGCTGGGTGCAAACGGAATATCCAGGACACCTGCCTTCACTGCGCGGATGGCGCCCAGTGCCAGATCTCCCATGCCAAGCTCAAAGCATTTGTCCACGATCGCACAGGTCTCACCTTTGATGATGGCTTTTTCAAGCTCTAAGGCAGAGCTTTTCAGTTCCTGGTCTGCCAAAAGGGAGATAGCCTGTTTGGTACAGCGCAGTCCCTGTGCATTGGCTTCCATGGTAGGAACGCCCATAGCCTCATGAGGTGTCTTTACGATCACCTTTGTAGCTTTTGCCAGGGCCGCCACAGAGCTTCCCCAGGAGATAACCGCAAATGCTTTGGACTCATCCTGCGGGAAACCGCCCATCCACTGATGGAGCACGGAGGTAACGGTCACGTCCTCATAGCCGTATTTTTCCAGATATTCCTCTGTCAGCTCCTCTAAAACTCTGAGGGCTGCAACGTCCTGAACCAGGTTACCGCACTGGCCATAGCCTACTGTCACGTTCTTTACACCCTGTTCTGCCGCCAGCATGGCCTCAATGATAGCCACTGCGTTGGACATGGAGGGCGGAACCAGTGTTCCGGTCAGAGGGCCGTATGGCTCACGGTTGATGGAAACACCTGCTTCCTCGTAGATGCCTGTCAGACGGTCAACATACATCCAGTCATAAATCGTTCTCTCCAGAGGCACATCTTTGGCATAGGGAATATTATAAGAAATACCGCCTCCCTCATAGCTTGTGAAGCCGCCTGCATAACAGATCTCTGTCAGCAGTCTGGCATCCGGTGTGCCGTGGCGTACCTGTACCGGGGTATCCAGATTCTCGATAATAGAACGGCAGCCGAATACGCCATGGTTTACAGCCGGAAAACCGTTCAGCATGGATTTCTGTGTGTGGATAGATTCTTTGATTCCCACCTCAGCCTCTTCGTAGCGGTTCTGACGGGTATAGGAATCAATGGTGGTGGGCAGTAAATCTGCCTCGCCCTTATCCTGCAGATACTGCAGCAGTTTGATATGCTCGTCGATCAGTGCCACACCGGCTCTTGGCTGGATCAGTGTTTTTCTCTCTTTTTTGGCATTTGCCAGTTTCCGTGAAAAGCTCTTGCTCTCCGGCATCGCTTTATGGTAATCTATGGCCTCCTCGAAGTTTACTTCTTTTCCGGTAGGCCACTGTTCCATAACCTCTTTCCGTATTCCATAGAACTCATCATCAGATAATTTCTTATTCCTTATGTCCATAATAAGCAATCTCCTTCTTCATGATTTCCAGGGCAGCCTGGGGGTACTGTTTTGATAGCAGTCCCATGGCAGCCAGGATATACTTTCTATCCACTAAGATTTCCGCTTTTTCCGGCCTTAATGAGGCAGGACTGCTTTCATCAAATAGTGCATACTTTGCAATTTCTTCTGTGTGTTTTGCATGGATCAATGCGCCCCCCGTAACTACCACGTATTTTACGCGGCGCAGATCCTTTCCGCTCTGTACAAAGGTCAGCCCGCTGGGGGTATAGACCTGTTCCAGAGAACCGGCATGGCGGGCAACCGCGGTTTCAACGGCTGCACATGCCAGTGCATAATCCATCTTTTCCATCTCTTCGCTGTCAGGAATGTAATCTGTGTGGTGTTCCAGATAGTCCACAAGCTCGTTTACCTTGTTCCGGGCAAGTCCCGCGATCTTGGCAAGCTTTCTGTCTCCTGCTGCTTCCATGATGCCCCTGACGCTGTACCGCATCCCTATGTCACCCTCCACGGTCCGCTTGGTGTAAGGCTCCTGCAGTCCCTTGATAACGGTCATAGTGTTGGCCGGGCTTCCTTCTGCCACAGAATATACGTCCGTGGTGGCCCCGCCCAGATCCACGCCCACCAGTTCTCCGATCCCGGGGATCTCGTCCCAGCCGTCTGAGAGAAGTTCCATGGCTGTCAGCATGGCTGACGGTGTGGGCATGATAATGCCGGACATCAGATCCATGGCCTGGGTCAGTCCCTTTCCCTGCACAATGCGGTTCAGGAAGATCTCCCGTATCTGCTTCTGCGTGGGTTCAATGTTCAGCTCGCCCAGCCTCGGCATCACGTTCTCACAGATGTAAGTGGTCCTACCGGCCAGGATCTCCTGGCAGTCATCCGCACAGCAGCGGTTGCCTGCAATGACCACAGGACAGTCATAGCTGAGTCCTGCCAGCATCTTTGCATTGTACAGGATGCAGTCTGTATTTCCGCCGTCTGTTCCCCCTGTAAGCAGGATAATATCCGGATGGTATTCCTCAATCTCCTTCATGTCGCCTTTTGTGAGCTGGAAGGAATAGGTCTTCCATACCTTTGCGCCTGCACCCAGAGATGCCTCCCTGGAAGCCTGGGCTGTGAGCTCGGGAACCAGTCCGCAGGAAATCATTTTCAGTCCGCCGGCTGCGCTGGAACAGGCGTACGTCTCACCGAATTCCAGATGGCCTGTGGTCTTCTCCAGAATCTGTATGGCATCATGAAGACCATTGTTGATATCTGTCTCTACTGTTGTATATGCCGCCGCCGTTCCCAGAATCTCGCAATTCTCCACGTCAACAGCTGTCGCTTTGGTGTTGGTACTTCCAAAGTCCACCAAAAGAACTGGTTTCATTTTCCATCGCCCCTTTTATTCTGCTGCCTGCTGGTCTTCTTCCGGGATTCCCAGGTCCTCATAAAGCGCTGCAATGGTTGTCTCCGGTGCAGTGCCCGGCCCGAATACACGGTCAAAGCCCATGGCTTTGAAGCGTCTCTCCACCTCGTCAAAGGGCTGTTTTCCTACTACGATATTGCCGCCCACATAGAGAAGGATGCCTTTTAATCCGGCCTCATCACATTTGTCGCGAAGACCTCTGCAGTCCAGCTCTCCGTGTCCGTAGAGAGAGGAAACCATAATGCCGTCAGCATTGGTCTCGATGGCTGCTGAAATATACTCTTCCTGGGAAACCATAACCCCCAGATTGATCACCTCAAACCCTGCACCCGTAAATGCATGTTCCAGAATACTGATGCCTACCGCATGCACATCGGCTCCGATAACACCGATGACTAATTTTTTCTTATCCACTGTAAACCGCTCCCTTCCAGTTATATAGTATTTTTAATGGTATCCAAAAGTGTGCCGTCGCGGTACAGGACTTTCGCAACGACCCTGTCTCCCCGTTCTACGGCCTTCGGTACGCCCGCAATCTCTTCTGCGATCTTCTTTAATTCTTTGATATCTTTTACCGGAAGTCCGGCTTTTTCTAATTTCTCCCTCAGTTCCTTCTGGGCCGGATTGACTGCAATGCCCCTCTGCGTTACGATCACATCCACGGTGCTGCCCGGTGTGGATTTACAGAGCACCTCGTCCACGATAAGGGGAAGTCTTGCCCTTATCAGGGGAGCCACCACGATCGCCAGCTTGGCGCCTGCCGCTGTATCGCAGTGTCCGCCGGAGCCGCCCATAATGTAACCATTGGAGTCTGTATGTACATTTACATTAAAGTCCGTGTCCACCTGGGTAGCTCCCAGGATCACCACATCCAGGCTGTCTACCGCGGCACTTTTCGCTGCCGGAGAAGCATAGCGCATAGCGGATATCTCCTGATGCTTTGGATTCTCACGGATGGATTCGATAGCTTTTAAATCAAAGCACTGCACATCCAGAATGGTTTCAAAATACCCTTTGTTCGCCATATCGACCAGATATCCGGTGATCCCGCCCATGCAGAAGCTGCCTTTGATATGGTCTTTTTCCATCATCTCCTCCACGTATTTGGCAACAGCCAGGGATGCACCGCCGGCTCCTGTCTGGAAGGAGAATCCGTCTTTTAAGTATCCGGAGTTCTTTACCACCTGCGCGGCCAGTCCTGCGATGCGCAGTCCCACCGGGTCACGGGTGATCTTGGTTGTTCCGGAGACAATCTTTGTGGGGTCGCCGATCTGCTCCACTTCCACCACATAGTCGATATATCCTTCCGCAATAGAGGTATCTTTCAGTGGGTAGGGCACCAGATTGTCAGTCAGAACCACCACCTTGTCCGCATGCATGGCATCAGAGAAGGCATAGCCCAGGGAACCGCAGGCAGACGGTCCGTACTTGCCGCTGCAGTTTCCCATATTGTCCGCACAGGGTGCGGCGATGAACGCAATGTCAATCTTGGAGGAACCGTTCTCCATGTCCCCGGCCCTTCCGCCGTGGCTTCTGAAGATCACGGGCTTTTCCAGGATTCCCCGGGAGATGGCTTTTCCCACCTTGCCGCCCATGTAGTTGCACTCCAGGCCAGTGACAACACCGCTTTCGATGTGTCCGATAATGGGTTCATGGATATCAAATATGGAACTTGCGTTCACGGTCAGATTCTTGATTCCCATCTCGGCAGCCTGGGCGAGCACCATGTTCAGCACATAGTCTCCGTTTCTCATATGATGATGGAAGGAAATCGTCATTCCATCCTTCAAACCTGTCTTTTCAATGGCTTCTTTTAATGAACCGAGTAATTTACTCATACTGCGCACCTCCATAAATGGCTTTCTCCATTTCCAGCACCTGGGAGGCGCGTTTTACTATGGGGGCATCTATCATTTTGCCGCGGAGGGAGATCACGCCCTTGCCCTGACGCTTGCCCTCTTCAATGGCATCCATCACATCGTGGGCATAGGCGATCTCCGCCTCTGTGGGTGAAAATACGGCATTGACTATGTCCACATGGCGCGGTGAGATGACTGCCTTGCCGGCAAATCCCAGGCTCTTGGCAAACTCTGTGTCTTTTTCAAGGCCCTCCATATCCTCCACATCCGTGAACGGTGTATCGTATGCTTCGATGCCGCAGGCCCTGGCTGCACACACCAGCCTGGTTCTGGCATAGAAAATCTCATTTCCCTCTTTTGTCCGTTTACAGTGCAGGTCAGCGGTAAAATCCTCACCGCCTAAAAACAGGCCGATCACTCTGGCATCCGCAGTCGCGATCTCAAAAGCCTTCTCCACACCCATAGCAGTTTCAATGAGCGGAAGGATCTTAACAGTTCCCTCCTCTATTCCTGCTGCCCGTTCCACCTCTGCCATACAGGCAGATACTTCCCGGATCATGGCACCGCCGTTTACTTTTGTGGGCATGATCACATCCGGTTTCAGGGGAATGACAGCTCTCAAATCCTCTTTCCAGAACGCGGTGTCTGTGGGATTGATCCGCACCACAGTCTCACAGCCCGGATAGGACTGGTAGCGAAGGGCGTTTCTCACCAGTATTCTGGCTGCGTCCTTTTCATCCGGAGATACCGCATCCTCCAGATCAAAGATGATGGTATCAGCTCCCAGGGTGTCACCGTTAATCAGCATGTTCGGCGTATTTCCCGGCAAAAACAACATGGTTCGTCTCATGGCTGTTCAACTCCCCCTCTTTTTAATGCGGTCTCCATACGCGCACGGATCACACAGTCCAATGCGCCTTTGTCCTTGATAAAAACTTTCCCTGTAGACACTTCAAATTCTTTCAGTGTGTCCAGTACAGCGGCCCGAATGGAATCCATATACTGGTTGGCTACTACAGAGTCAATTTCCAGGATCAGCTCTTTGTCATCCGGTTCGATCTGAATGAACAAATCACTGGATTCCAGGGTTCCTGCTACTGCATTCTTGAGAATCTTCACAGGTTTTCTCCTTTCTGCATTACATATTCTTTTCTTTCTTTCCTCCGCGCAAAAATCCGTCGACTCCGGCTTTTGCAGAAACCTCCGCGTACACGGAACCTTCTGGAAAAGCCGAAGTCAATCGGCTTTTTCTCATTCCTCCACTGTGCTCTTGGAGACACCGGCCTGTGCCAGAATCTTTTTCTCGTATGCCAGAGCATTTTTTTCTATGACTGCGACTTCTTTGGCGGTCTCTTCCACAAAAGCCTCGTCTTTGATGGATTCCAGATTGATCTTTACATTGAAAAGGGCTCCAAGGACTGCAGTTCTGGCCATCATAGTGGCTACCAGTGCGTCGGTCACTGCTGTCTTGTTGCCTTTTGTCACCATAACTTCCGCGTAGGGCATAACCTCATAGGCACGTTTTGCCACAGATAAAGGAACCGCAACGGCTGCCTTTAAGCCGTCCTGCATGGCTTTCGTACGGGCTGCTTTCTCCTCCTCTGTCTCCTTCGGAAGGGTCAGGGCCTGCATGTAGAGGTCAAAGGATTCGCTGTCGCGCTTGATGTCATCCAGAAGGTGCTCACAGATCTCATGCATGGGAGCAACTGCCTTCTTCATCTCCTCCTCCACTTCCGCGTATTTTTTCTTGCCGATGGTGAGTCCTGCCACCATCTCTGTCAGCGCTGCCGCCAGGGCACCAGCAAGGGCGGAAATACTTCCGCCCCCCGGTACTGGTTCATTGGAGGCTGTCTGCATGGCAAACTGTTCTACTGTCATATTTTTCATGTCGTATAACCTCTCTTTATTCCACTCTATATTACGTGCAGTGTCCTGCCGTTTTCTTACAGACGTGTCTCCAGAACCTGTTTGGAATCAAAGCCTTCAAAGCCTAAGTAGTATTCTGCGCAGTCAACGATAGCCTGCAGCGGGATCAGTCCTACTACCTCGCTGCCCAGTACATTGACACCGTAGCGTCTGGCTTCCATGCGTACGGTTTCAAATACAGTGTAAACAGAAGTCTTTGTATAGTCTGTCAGGTTCATGGATACCTGTGCGATATTTCTGTCTTCCAGCATAACGCCCATAGCTTTGCAGAAACGGAAGCCGCCTTTTACGTGACGGATCTTATCTGCGATTTTCTGTGCGATCTCCACATTTGGAGTATCCAGGTTGATGTTGTAGGCGATCAGAGGCATTCTTGCGCCGATCGCTGTCACACCGCCGGTAGGATGGATGGTGTTCGGGCCAAAGTCCGGTTTCCATTTTTCCTGGTCTTTCATTTTCTCAGCCATACCCTCAAACTGTCCCTGGCGAACCTTTGCCAGATTCTCTCTGTGAGGAGCTGTCGCTGATTTTTCATATAAGAAGAACGGCTGTCCGAATTTCTCAGATGCCTCTTTTGCCACTGCTTTTGCCACTGCGTCAGCGTCTTCCACTGTCACGCCGCGGATGGGGATGAACGGAACAACGTCCACACAGCCCATGCGGGGATGCTGGCCCTGATGTTTTGTCATGTCGATCAGTTCCACTGCTTTACCGATTGCTGCAACCATTGCGTCTTTTAATGGCTCCGGCTCACCGATAACGGTTACAACGCTTCTGTTGTGGTCTTCATCGGAAGTGTAGTCCAAAAGTTTAACGCCCTCTCTGTTACGGAAGCAGTCAACGATCTTTTCGACTTTCTCTTTGTCTCTTCCTTCACTGAAATTAGGTACGCATTCGATAATTCTATCCATGATATTTTCTCCTTTATGTTTTAATGAATTTAGGGTTACCACTCTTTATGATAAACAGTATCGCCATTCTTGATGACCGTCTCCACCAGGTTGATGGCGGTATGATACGGCATGAAATGAATGGACGGGAATTTCAGGAAAATAATGTCCGCAGCTTTCCCCGGCTCTATGCTTCCCACTTTGTCAGCGCGGTCAACAGCGGCTGCGCCGTTGATGGTCAGAGCTGTGATGACTTCCTCTATGGACATATTCATGTAAATGCATCCAAGGGCAACCATCAGGGGGATGGAGTTGGAAAAGCAGCTTCCCGGATTCAGATCAGAAGCCAATGCAACTGCGCAGCCCTCGTCGATCATCTTCCTTGCGGGGGCATACTCCTCCTTCAAGCCAAAAGCAGTCAGGGGCAGGATGGTGCTGATCACACCGGCATCCCGCATCTGGCGGATGCCCTCATCGGATGCCTTCAGCAGATGGTCTGCGGAAACCGCTCCCACTCTCGCCGCCAGCTCAGAGCCTCCAAGCTGGTAGATCTCATCTGCATGGATCTTCAGCTTAAAGCCCATCTCCTTTGCTTTTGTCATATAATACTCGGAGTCCTCCACGGTAAACACATTCTTCTCTGTGAAGATATCCGCAAATTCTGCCAGATTCTCTTCTTTTACCTTTGGCATTACATGGTTTAACTGTTCGTCCAGGAATTCTCTTTCTTTTCCCTTCCACTGGGGAAGTACGCTGTGAGGGCCCAAAAATGTGGATACAATGTCCACCGGATGGGTCTCATTTAACTTCTTCATGGCACGGAGCATTTTCAGCTCTGTCTCACAGTCCATGCCGTAGCCGCTCTTGCCTTCCACGGTTGTCACGCCGAATTCCAGCATGCGGTTCAGGCGCTCTTTGCCGGCTTCCATCAGTTCTTCCTCTGAAGCTTCTCTGGTGGGAACCACGGTGGCGTTGATGCCGCCGCCGCGTTCCATGATTGACATGTAGCTGTCACCTTTCAGTCTCCAGGAGAATTCATCTGCACGGTATCCGCCGAAAATGAAATGTGTATGGGAATCCACGAATCCCGGCATAACGGTTTTGCCCGCTGCGTCGATCACTTCGTATTCTTCCGAATTTACCTGTTTATCCAGTTCCTCTGTGGTGCCCACAGCGATGATCTTATCGTCATGGATGATCACTGCGCCGTCATAGATCAGGCCGATATCTGACATTTCTTTTCCATGCTTCGGCGCTTTGCCCTTACAGGTCACAAGCTCGGAGGCATGGCGGATGTAACGTTTCTTCATGTCTTATCTCCTTTTCCTGCTTCTCAGTGATGTGCGTGATGCTCTTCCACTACAACGTCTTTGCATACTCTCTCGATCATATCTTCATCTGCAAGGTACGGCATGGTGATGTAATCCTGCCCTTCCCTTGTCTTGTTGTACTCTGCTACGGTCTCGATGGAGTGCTCGCATCTTCCCCAGCTCCTTCTCGATACACCGATCATGGTATCCCACGGGATCGCTGCCCGTAAGATCTC